>NZ_JAQTHU010000001.1:681256-1021884 GCF_029433255.1 Lactobacillus sp. ESL0791
GCGGCGATGGCTGCGATTCAGAAGGAAGTCGCGCCGCAGATTATTGGGGTGATCCAATCGGGTAGCGTGGCGGCGATTAAGACTAGCAAAAATAAGCAAGTGGTGGTTGTCGGCACTCAAGTAACGGCCAATTCACATGCTTATAAAAAAGAAATCGGCCTTCGTGATTCCGCAATTGCAGTAACGGAGTTAGCAGCACCGAAATTAGTGCCGCTGATTGAGCGGGATGCGCCGCATGCAGAAATATTGCCGGTAGTAAAAGAAACCTTGCAGCCACTGAAAGGGCAGGAATTTGATACGCTTGTTTTGGGCTGCACCCATTACCCGATTATTCGCCAAGAATTTGCACAGGTGCTGGGCCAAGGGGTGCAGATTGTCGACCCAGCTGATCAGGTGGCACAGTACACGTACAATGTTTTGCAGCGCGATAATTTACTTAGTGCGTCTGCTGAGCCAGGAGTGCATGAATATTACACGACGGGTGACGTTAGGATGGTTAATGAGTTAGGAAAATCCTTTTTACAAGAGCCTAATTTTACTGCCAAACATATTGAAGGATAAACAATGATGAAAGAAATTTTATTTGCGACAACCAATCAGGGCAAAGCTAGGGAGCTGAAAGAAGCGTTTAAAAAGGCGGGAATTAATGTAAATATCAAAACCAACAGTGATTTGATTAATCCGCCCGTGGTTGATGAAACGGGCACGACTTTTGAAGAAAATGCCAAGCTAAAGGCGCACGCACTGGCTGACTTCAGCGGTTTATTAACGATTGCCGATGATTCTGGCTTGATGGTCGACCAACTTTTTGGCGCGCCTGGTGTTCATTCTGCGCGTTATGCCGGTGATGAACATAATGATGCCAAAAATAATGCCAAATTATTAGCAGAATTGGGTGGCGTGCCGGAAAATAAACGGACGGCAAAATTTACAACAACGATTGTTGCTTCAAAGCCGGAGAATTTTGATCGCGACTTAGTTGTTAGTGGTCAATGCCCGGGCAGAATTTTAGCCAGTCCACGTGGTGAAGATGGCTTTGGCTATGATCCCTTGTTTTATATTCCGGAAAAAGGCAAAACTTTTGCGCAAATGACGCTTGACGAAAAGAACGAAATTTCCCATCGCGGCAAGGCAATCAAGAAATTATTGGAAGAATTTCCTGCGTGGATTAACCAGTTTAAGTAGAATTCCGTACTAATACAAAAAGCCGGAGAAAATTTCTCCAGCTTTTTTAACCTGCTAATTTAATATTGTTTTCCTGTAAAATTTTGAGATATTTTTCTAGGTAAAGACTGTGGATTGCAGACTCTCTTCCAGGACTAACCTGAAAATGAATGGTAAAGGTGACGGTTTGTGCCGTTTGTGTGGTGATACCGACAATTTTGGGTTCTTGGACAAGTGATCGCCTTTCAGGCTTGGTTGTCTTGTTTACTTGCGTGATTAATTTTTTAACCTTTGCAAAATCATCAGCAGCATTCAACTGCAAATCAAGATCGAGACCAATGCCGCCGTGGGCGAGATTCTGTACAAGGGAGATATTGCGGTTAGGAATATAGATAGTTGAGCCGTCCGCGCCCTTTAATCTAGTCGTCCGCAGTCCTAGTTGGATAACGGTGCCTGTTTGACCGTTGATTTGCACGGTGTCGCCGACATCGAACTGATCTTCACTCAGAATAAAAAAGCCGTTGACTAAGTCAGACACAAAACCCTGTGCCCCCATACCTAAGGCAAGGGAGAAAATTCCGGCACTGGCAAGCAAGGTGCCAACGGGGATACCAATGATCGAGAGGACACCGAATAAATAAAAGAAAATCACAGTGTACTGAAAGACACTATTGATTAACGCTGTGACCGTTTTGGTCCGTTTGCTGTAGTTCTTTTTTCTGCGATCAAGGTAAAACTTGATGATTTTTTTGCCAAAATGAGAAATCAGATAAAAAACTAGAGTGGTTACCAGCAACTGCCAAACGATTGTTAAGAGGTTTTCACCAATTTTGTCCCAGTTGATATCGTAAGCATTTTTTCCTGAAAAAAGTTGTGTCTGCATTTTTAAGCCCTTTCCTTTATAATGTTTACTATAGCAGAAGATTACTTATAGATTGAGATAAAAGTGTTTTAATGATAGACTTTTTTTAGATGTTAAATTGGAGGTAAAAGATGGTAGTTTCTTTAAGTGCATTAGCAGGATTAATTGCTGCTGGCGTGTTTCTAATTTTAGTACTTTTCACTATCCCACTGCTTGTGCGGATGACAAAAGCAGTTAAAGAAGCCAATAAGGCGCTTCAGTCAACCGATGAGGCAATTAAGAAGTTGACAGATGATGTTGACGGCCTGCTTGATCAGACTAGCAGCCTGCTGGATAAAACCAATTCATTGATGGCCGATGTTGATAATAAAATGCAAACATTGGATCCGGTAGTTAAAGCGGCTGCTGATCTTGGTGAAAGTGTTTCGGCGGTGAATGCTTCTTCGAGGAAGATGGCAAAACGCGTCAGCAATGCACATATTGGACGTACCGGCTTTGTTTCCTCCGTACTAACTTCGCTTTTGGCACGACGTAAACGCCGCCGGGGCGAAGATTAATAAAGGAGATAAACAGCATGAGTAAATTTACAAGTTTTTTAGTTGGTACTGTTGTCGGTTGCGCAGCAGGCTTCGTGGCTGGCTCACTTTTAATAAGCGATGAAAAAATTGATAGTTTGAAGAAGAAAGTCAAGGACAACAATACGGTTCAGGACCTGAAGAAGAAGTATGATAACGGTACCGAAGTAGTTAAGAACCAGTTATCTGCATTTTCTAAAAATGTTGAGGACGATTCGGAATTAAAAGACTTTGATGATATTGTCATTGATGATTCTAAGGATGATAAGCTCTCTGCAAATGATAATGCTGAAAAATCTGTTTCTGATATCGACAATGCGGAAAAGGAAACTAATTCTTCTTCTGCACCTTATCCAAATCTTTAATTAATTGCATATTATAAAAACTGCACCTCAAATTGAAGTGCAGTTTTAGTTTGCCTTTTTGTTTTAATCTTTAAGCGGCAAAATTTTTAGTTCCTTGTCTGTGTGGGTGAATGGCTCGTAGCCGTTCTTGGTTACGACGCCGCAGTCTTCAATTCGCACGCCGGCAAGTCCTGGGATGTAAATTCCGGGTTCAATTGAAAAACACATCCCTTCTTCCAGCACCAGGTCATTGCCTTGAACAATTGACGGATATTCATGAACTTCCTTACCAATTCCGTGGCCCAGGCGGTGGATAAAGTACTGGCCGTAGCCGGCCTTAGTGATGATATCACGGGCGACACTGTCGAGTTCTTGGGCAGTAATTCCCGGCTTAGCTGCATCAATTGCGGCCTGTTGAGCTTCCCGATTAACTTCATAGATTTCTTTTTCCTTGGCGCTAAGCGTGCCGTAGGCAACCGTCCTGCTGGAATCCGATGCGTAGCCTTCATGCATGGTGCCGAGGTCAAATAAAACTAGTTCGTTCGGCTTAACCTTACTCATTGTTGGGCCTAAATGCGGGTTAGCAGCATTAGCACCGGTCTGCACGATGGTTTCAAAGCTTTCATGCATGACGCCTTTTTGTAATTTTAATTGGTATTCGATTTGACCGGCAATATAACGTTCGGTAACACCGGTCTTGATGGCATCAAAACCAATTTGAAAGGCAAAGTCTGCTTCAGCACCAGCAGCCTGCAGTTTTTTGATTTCTGTTGGGGTTTTGTAGAGCCGGATTTTTTGAATAAACGGTGACACGTCGGCAGTAAAATCTCCGGCTGGAAATTGTTCACGTAGATTTTGGTAGTGGGCAACGGACAAGAAGTCCTTTTCGATTGCCCAAGATTGGTATTCCTTAGTTGTTTGTCTGACTTTGTCGGCAATCAGTTGCCACGGATTTTCTGAGTCGAGGTAACCATAAACGTTACCCTTCCATTCAGAATTTTTGGCTTCTTCGGCATTGAGGGCCGGAACAAAAACAAAGGGTTCAGCATCTTTAAAGGCCAGCAGACTAAAAATCCGCTCGTGCGGTTCCATTTCGTAACCTGTAAAATAAGCAATAGTTGTTGGATTTGAGATGTAGGCGACATCGGTAGCAGTTTGCTGCAGCCATTCCTGTAATTTATCTAAATTCATGTAAAGATCCTTTCTGTATTACGCTTATTTAAAAGTATATCATGCTTTTTTATATGAAAAAATGAAAGAACAGGTGTAAACGCTCGCAATGTTTTGCGAAAAATGGTAAATTAAATACTAAATATTTTTAGAACTGGGGAAATGTAAAATGCGTAAGCAAGAAATAACAATTTATGATGTTGCTCGTGAAGCTAAGGTTTCAATGGCTACTGTTTCGCGGGTAGTAAATGGCAATACGAATGTGCGTAAGGATACACGCGAACGGGTAATGGAAGTAATTAACCGTCTGCACTACCAGCCAAATGCGGTTGCACAAGGACTGGCCTCCAAGCGTACAACGACGGTTGGCCTGATCGTCCCGGATTTAACCGACCTCTACTTTGCGGAATTATCCAAGGGGATTGACGATATTGCACTGATTTACAAATACAATATCATCATCACCACGATCGAGAACCGGCTGATGAAAGAGGATCAGGCGATTCAAAGCCTGCTCAATAAGCAAGTCGATGGGGCAATTTATATGTCTGACCGTTTATCCAAAGAAGCGGCTGATGCTTTTAAGCGGACCGATACGCCGGTGGTTTTGGCAGGAACCAAAGATAACCGGCAGGAATTTGCATCCGTGACGATTGACTACCAAAAGGCTGATACTGAAGCATATAATTTGATGTATAACGATGGTAAACGCAATGTTGCCTTGGTAATTGCTGACGCTAACGCAGTTGTCAATGCGGAAAATCGGCTCCCAGCATATAAAAAATTTATGGCTGATCATGATTTGGGTGAAGGCCACGTTTATGACAACATCAAGGATTATTCTGATGGCTATAACCTGTATTCACAATTGGTAAAAGATGGAATTGATGCCATTCTTGTCAGTCATGACATTGCTGCTGTTGGTATTTTGAATTCGGCAATGGATGCAGGCAAAAAGATTCCGGAGGAGATGGAGATTGTGACTAATGCAACCCAAATTGCTTCCGTTGTCCGGCCGTCACTTACGGCGATTAAGCAGCCATTATACGATATCGGTGCCGTTGCCATGAGGATGCTGACGAAATTAATGCGCGATGAAGAAGTGGCTGATACCCATATTTTGCTGCCGTACGAATTATTGAAAAAGCAAAGTACTGCAAATCAATAAAATAAAAAGAACGATTTCAAGTGAATGATGAACTGAAATCGTTCTTTTTTCGTTAAAACTGGTAAATAATTTTGCCGGTTTGCTTGACTAATTTAGTATATGACGGTGTGACCGGAACCGGCTGCTGGAAGACAAGCAGGGCAATATTGGTGTAACGGCTCATCCGGGGCAGTCGGTTATATTCTTGGAAATCATGATTGTCAAAAAAGCCGTAAAAGAGAACGTCTTTAGCCTTGACCCAGCCAAGTTGAGTATACAGCCACATGCTCTTAGGACTGCCGTTGAAATTAATAATTTTGAAAATTTGGTCTGCTGGCAACACCTTGGTGCCCTGGGACTGGTTATCGGGATAATAGTAAAGCCGAACCATTTTACCGGGCTTGGCAATGAGCTGCTTATTTTCATACGGCATGATGTCTTTTTCCGTTAAATCAAGATTGACAAATTCTGCAGAAATAAATGTTTTTTCGGCAATTTGGTAGTAGAGGTGGTCATGTACCCGCACACCATACATGACGTTTAATTTTTGTCCGGGATATACGAACCTTTTTTGCATGATTCTGACATACGGATTCATCATGATTGGTGTCTTGTCCTTGCCAAAATATATTCCGGTGCGGTGAATATCATACTTTCTGGTGTTTTCCTTGGCCAACTTATATTTAAAACCGGTAGCCGGGAAATTGGTGACAACTCCGTCAACATTTTTGTTGATCAGCCAGTGCCACAGTTGCGGTGATTCATCCATCTCGGCCCAGACGTAAACCTGCTTGTCTAACAGGTGGAGCCAATGAATCAACCAAGAATGATTTTGAATAACATCTGATGAGACGTTTACCGCATTAATTTGGGGCAAATTGCTGAAATTCATCCGTTTGAGGCTGCCGACAATCAAAATCAGATAGGCATCCGGCATTAGCTCGCGCAGCTTAAAGAGACTGGCAGCAGAAAAAGAATGGATCATGACTCGCTTCTGCATATGGTATTTGCTAATCGTTTCCGCGATTTTTTCTTCTAGTTCGTATGAGGGGTCGACGCTGTGGTCAATTTTAGTTTCTAAAACAAATTTTGCATTTGGTTTGTTTTTATAATACGAAAATAACTGACTAAGCGACATAACGTGCTCACCATTATCATAGGTTAATTGGCTGAGGGCCCGCCAGTTATTTTGTGTTACAATTGCATGTGTGTGTGTGACGCGGAAGAGGTCATCGTCATGTGAAATAACTATCACGCCGTCCGCAGATAGGCGCAGATCGAGTTCGACATAGTCGGCACCCGATTTGAAAGCGGCGTTGTCACTTTGAATTGTTTCTTCAGGATACTTGCTGGGGTCACCGCGGTGGCCGACAACGGTAAATCCGCTCATTGTTAAAAAGATTAAACTAAAAAAAAGGGCCAGAAATAATTGGCTTTTACGTTTCATGTGTACAACCCCTATCGCATATTACAATAGCATGGTTACACTTTTTTTTCTATATTTTCTGTTTATTTCAAGTTAGGTGTGGTTGAATGGCTGAGCAGTATGAAGAATTGGATTTAATTGAAGAGATAACGCGTAATGACGGCAGCAAATATTTTGAGATTTCAAATATTGACCAGAACGGAATTGCCGAACTGGCTGTTGATCATGATATGATCAAAAACGTGCGGATTTTGCAGTTGAATATTCCGCGGACCAAAGCATTAGTCACTTACGAAGAGTACATCAACCAAACTTACCAGCTTGAAACTTTGACGAACGAAGATGATTGGAAAAACCCGCAGTGGGTCGAATGGAAAAAGCCTAAGGGCAAAGTAGCTGATGCGTACCAAATGATTCTTAAGTCCAATCGAATAGGCTAGAAAGCAGCAACAAATAAATGGAAACAATCCGTATTTTACATACTAACGACCTTCATTCACATTTTGAACATTTCCCTAAGATTGGCCGCTACTTGAAAAAGGCGCAGGCCGATCAAAGCGTTGACCAAGTTTATACTTTTGATGCCGGGGACTTTATGGATCGCTCGCATCCTCTGACCGACGCAACCAAGGGGCACGCCAACGTAGAGCTGATGAACAGCTTTGGCTATGATGCCTTGACAGTTGGCAATAACGAGGGTATCTCTAATTCTCACCGGGCGCTGGAACATTTATTTGATCATGCGGCTTTTCCTGTTGTCTTGGCTAATTTACGTGAAGAAAATGGGGACATGCCCAAATGGGCGCTGCAGGCTAAAATAATTACGACCAAGAAGGGGACAAGAATTGCGCTGATCGGTTTGACTGCTGACTATCCGTTGTCCTATGCCCCTAATCACTGGCACGTTTTGTCGCTTAAAAAGGCAATGGACAAGGTATTACCGCGACTTGAAGGCCAGTACGATGTTTTAATTTTGCTGACCCATATTGGGTTACGGTTTGATCACTGGCTTGCAAAAAATTACCCAATTGATTTAATTATTGGCGGTCACAGCCATGATCTGCTCAGAAATGGTGAGTTTGATAACGGCACCTGGATCACGCAGACGGGTAAGTGGGGTAATTATGTTGGCGATATCCATCTGGAGCTTGATGCACAGCACCGGGTGAAAAAGCTTGTTCCGAAGGTAATTGCAACGGCAACTTTACCAGCTTTGCCGGAAGATGAGACGGTAGTTCAGGCATACCGCGATCGGGGCCAAAAAATATTGTCTAAGGAAAAGGTAGCCGAGCTGCCGGAAAAATTTGCTGACAATCGGCAGGCAGCCATTAAAATTTCACTCGATGCAATTGCTGACTTTGCTGGCACGGATATTGCCATGCTTAGTTCGGGTTTATTTTTGACACCGTTTAAGGCTGGAATCTTAACCAAATGCGATTTGCAAAAGGCGTTGCCGCATTCAATGCACGTTGTGCGTTCAACGTTAAAGGGCAGCGATCTTTGGCGGCTCGTGATGGAAATCGAAAAAAATCGCCATTATCTGGATCATTTTCATTTGCAGGGGATGAGTTTTCGAGGCAAGATTTTTGGACAGATGCAGTATAAGGGCCTGCGCTTTGACCATCATACTAAAAAGGTCTATGTTCATGGAAAAGAAATTGATTTTAATCAGGAATATCGCCTTGCGGTTTTAGACCATTATGTTTTGGTGCCATTTTTCCCGACGCTGGCAATTGTTGGCCGCAATAAATTTCTTTTTCCAAAATTTTTGCGTGAAGTTATCGGTGATTATTTGACGAAGAAATATCCAATTAACACGGGAAGTGAAGAAGATGACAGGCGAAAACTATAAAAGTAATTCAGCACAAACCGATGAACGGGATTCTGCTGCGAAACGGGAGAATAAATTTCAAAAAGAGCAGCCTGTGCGTCATTCGTTGGCTAAGGTTGCGCAAGATGGAACGGAATTGAAAATAAATAACCAGCTCTATAAGGTTTTGCTTAATAAAAATGATGCGTTGGATACAGAAATGCTGCGCAAAAAGTATGATCCGTATCTTGACCAATATGACTTTCTAGTAGGGGATGTTTCTAGTGACCACCTGCGCCTAAAGGGCTTTTTTCAAGAAAATGTCAGGGCAGCGCTTGACAAGAAGGAGCAGACAATTGCTGATTATTTGTTTGAATACTGCAATCCTGGTGGTCCATATTTTGTCTTGCAGTTAGTTACCCCCGTGCACCAATATAAGACGCATGAACGTAAACGCCATGGCCGTTTTTCGTCTCAGCATTCACGGTACCGGAAAAATAATACGGGCAATAATTTTAAAAAGCGGCGTGTTCACCAAACAAAATTTAAAAAGAAAGAAACAGTTGCGGTCAAAAAAGAACACGGAAATCATCATTCTTTTGTTATTAGAAAGAGAAGGGGCAGTAATCAGTGAAAAATTATCGCTTATTCTTGCTGGACTTGGACGGAACTATTTACCGGGGAAAAGAAACAATTGCTTCGGGCGTGCGGTTTGTTCGGCGACTGAATGCTGCAGGTAAGGACTATATTTTTTTAACGAATAACACGACAAGAACGCCGCAAATGGTGGTTGATAAGTTGCAACAGCATGGGATCGAGACTGATATCCAGCATGTTTATACACCTAGCATGGCAACGGCAAGTTATCTTTTAGGTGAGAATCCGCACCAAAAAATAGGGGTCTATATTATCGGTGAAATTGGCTTGTGGTCTGAATTATTGCAGCATCCTGAAATTGAGCTGAACGAAAAAAATCCTGACTATGTTATTGTTGGGATGGACACCGACTTAACTTATAATAAAATTAAAATTGCCTGTAATGCGATTAGAAATGGTGCAACTTTTATCGGGACTAATGCTGATATGAATCTCCCTAGTGCCGATGAGTGGCTGCCAGGCAACGGCTCGCAGTGTACAATGATTGCCGCTTCTACCGGGCAATCACCGCTTTATATTGGTAAGCCGGAAGCAGTTATTGTTGAAATGGCCCTGGCTAAATTTGGCTATCAAAAAAATGAAACCCTGCTAGTAGGTGATAATTATGATACCGATATTAAAGCTGGCTTCAATAGTCAAGTTGACCAGCTGCTTGTGTTTACAGGCATTACTAGTAAGAAAGATATTAAAGAAAAGCGGCAGCCGACATTTGCGGTTGCTAGTTTAGATGAGTTTCCATTATGAGTAAGAAAAATAGTCTTATTTCCCCGCTTTATCATTTTATTTTTGCAATTACCAGCAGTGTGGTAGGGGCAATTATTGCAAGTTGGCCTTTATTAGTAATTTTTATTCTGATCCAGAAAACTAACCAGACGGTCAAAATGTCACTTATGCAAATAATGCATAACTATAATCAGTTGCTATGGTACTTAGTTTGGCCATTTCAACAGCAATTAAAAATGACGAATTTTCCAACTTCTAAAATGGCGGCTGCCCATTTTGCCGATGTTAAGAAGCTTTTTATCTTAGTTATTTTTGCATTTATTTGCTGCCTGCTTATTTATTTTCTGACAAAAAAGAAAAAGTCACTGCGGTTGAATAAAACCTGGGCATTGCTTTTTTTATTGCTGCCAATTGTCGTTGTTCCGTTTGCCATGACAAATTTCGATAGCTTTTTTGTTATTTTTCACCACATGTTGTTTAATAACAATAATTGGTTATTTGATCCAAGTACGGACCCGATCATCAATGTTTTAACAGAAGGCTTTTTTGCTTCATGCTTTGCAGTTGCAGGTATAATTTATGAGCTATACTTTGCGGATAAGCTGCTGCAGCGCTGAAAAAAGAGTTCCTAATGGAACTCCTTTTTTCTTGTAAAATATTTTTTTAATGAAATTAACAATAGCGGCACAAGCGAGATTAGGATTATACCAAGAATTAAAATACTAAAGTGTTCCTTGACAAATTTGATATTCCCAAAGAAATAACCAATAATGGCGAATAACCCGGTCCATAAAACTCCGCCGATGATATTATAGACAGTAAATTTACCATAATGCATCTTGCTTCCACCCGAAATAAAGGGAATAAAGGTTCTAACGAATGGAATAAAGCGTCCAACTACAATGGTAATCGCCCCATGCCGAGAAAAGAATTTCTCGGCTGCCGCTCGTTTTGATTGATTGATTAGCCGGTTGAACCACGAAAATTTACTGCCTGCCGTCCGTGACCACGCACCAATTTCATAATTGGTACTATTGCCAAGGATTGACGCGAGCAGAACTGTAAGGTATACCAGCCAAATATTTAAAGCATAGCGCGGATTTGCTGCCATTGCACTGGCAGCAAAAATTAATGAATCTCCCGGTAAAAATGGGAAAACAACGAGTCCCGTTTCAATAAAAATAATCGCAAACAGGATTAAATAGCTCCAATTGCCAAATTGATTCACAATGGTGACTAAGTGCTCATCAATGTGAAGAATAAAGTTGATTATTGCCATATTTCTCCTAAATACTGGTTGAATGAATAGTTAATGTTTTTTCTGGAAACAATTCACGCATAACTGCTGCCACGGCGACTTGGGCTTCGCCAAAGCCCAAGCCAATCACTGGTACACGGCCTGGATAATCGACGGCATCGCCGATAGCATAGATGCCAGCAATGTTGGTTTTCATTTCAAAGCTGACTTTAATATGTGTGCCAGTAAGGCCAATTCCCCAATTCTTAGCAAGTTGATTATTGGCTTGGAAGCCGTAAGCAACAATAATTTGTGAAAAAGTTTTGTTCAGGACCTCATCGCTACCGACTTTTTTCAGTGCGATCTGTAATTTATTATCAACTAGGTTAATTTCTTTGGGAAGAAAAGGCGTCAAAATTTCAACGTTTTTTAAACTTTGCAGTTTATTTACACTGGACTCAAGTCCGCGAAATTGATTGCGGCGGTGAATTAAGCTGACATGGGCATATTTAGCCAATTCATTTGCCCAATCTAGAGCAGAATCACCACCACCCAAGATTCCGACATCTTGTTTTGCAAAATCTTGCGGATTTTTTACATAATAATGAATGTGTTGACTAGTTTTGGAATCACCACTAAGCGGAAATTTTCGTGGTTTAAAAGAGCCAATGCCGGTTGCTATAATAACAGACTTTACAGTAAAATCTTCATCAATGATAAAACTTTCGCCGTTTTTGACAATGTCTTTGACACAATGGCTAGTTTTAACCGTAAAATTTGGCTGTGCCAACTGGGTAATTAAATTTACACCAGTAATTTCTGGATAAGCTGGTATATCATAAATTCTTTTAAAAGAATAAAGTTGTTTGGGTTGCCCGCCAATATCTGGTAAAGCTTCAAACAAAATAGTTTTTAATCCATGTAAATGTGCAAAATTAGCAGCAAACAGACCAACAGGTCCACCACCAACGATTGCTAAATCAAATTTTTTTATTATAACCACTCCTTAAAAAAGCTGATAGATCAACTTTAACATGAAAAGAAGGAATAATCATTGAAAAAAAGAATAAAAAAGACTTGCCAAGGGGAGGATAAATTGCTAATATAAATAACTGTCGCCGGGAGGTAAGCAAAAAGAGCTTAAAAGAAAGCGACAAGCGAGCGAAAAAAGTTCTTGACAAAGAGAGCAAAAGTTTGCTAATATAAATAAGCTGCTTTTGAAAGAGGAAGCAACAGGTAGTACCTTGAAAACTGAACAATGTTTTCGCAAAATGTGCGGGTGAAAGAACCCAAACAAAAGAGCGAAGTCAATTTCGCAAGCAAATAAATCTGAGATAAACAATTTCAGAAACGAATGAGCAAACATTCAAACAAACAGATAAAAATGAGAGTTTGATCCTGGCTCAGGACGAACGCTGGCGGCGTGCCTAATACATGCAAGTCGAGCGAGCATATTTAACGGAATACTTTCGGGTAGGAAGAAAAATAAGCGAGCGGCGGATGGGTGAGTAACACGTGGGGAACCTGCCCTCTAGACTGGGATACCATTTGGAAACAGATGCTAATACCGGATAAGAGCGAGAAGCGCATGCTTCAAGTTTAAAAGGCGGCTATTAAAGCTGTCGCTAAAGGATGGCCCCGCGGTGCATTAGCTAGTTGGTAAGGTAACGGCTTACCAAGGCAATGATGCATAGCCGAGTTGAGAGACTGAACGGCCACATTGGGACTGAGACACGGCCCAAACTCCTACGGGAGGCAGCAGTAGGGAATCTTCCACAATGGACGCAAGTCTGATGGAGCAACGCCGCGTGAGTGAAGAAGGTTTTCGGATCGTAAAGCTCTGTTGTTGGTGAAGAAGGATAGAGAGGGTAACTAATCTTTATTTGACGGTAATCAACCAGAAAGTCACGGCTAACTACGTGCCAGCAGCCGCGGTAATACGTAGGTGGCAAGCGTTGTCCGGATTTATTGGGCGTAAAGCGAACGCAGGCGGAAGAATAAGTCAAATGTGAAAGCCCCGGCTTAACCGGGGAATTGCATCGGAAACTGTTTTTCTTGAGTGCAGAAGAGGAGAGTGGAACTCCATGTGTAGCGGTGAAATGCGTAGATATATGGAAGAACACCAGTGGCGAAGGCGGCTCTCTGGTCTGTAACTGACGCTGAGGTTCGAAAGCATGGGTAGCGAACAGGATTAGATACCCTGGTAGTCCATGCCGTAAACGATGAGTGCTAAGTGTTGGGAGGTTTCCGCCTCTCAGTGCTGCAGCTAACGCATTAAGCACTCCGCCTGGGGAGTACGACCGCAAGGTTAAAACTCAAAGGAATTGACGGGGGCCCGCACAAGCGGTGGAGCATGTGGTTTAATTCGAAGCAACGCGAAGAACCTTACCAGGTCTTGACATCTCCTGCAATACATAGAGATATGTAGTTCCCTTCGGGGACAGGAAGACAGGTGGTGCATGGCTGTCGTCAGCTCGTGTCGTGAGATGTTGGGTTAAGTCCCGCAACGAGCGCAACCCCTATTATTAGTTGCCAGCATTAAGTTGGGCACTCTAATGAGACTGCCGGTGACAAACCGGAGGAAGGTGGGGATGACGTCAAGTCATCATGCCCCTTATGACCTGGGCTACACACGTGCTACAATGGCTAGTACAACGAGGAGCGAGACTGTGAAGTTAAGCGAATCTCTTAAAGCTAGTCTCAGTTCGGATTGCACTCTGCAACTCGAGTGCATGAAGCTGGAATCGCTAGTAATCGCGGATCAGCACGCCGCGGTGAATACGTTCCCGGGCCTTGTACACACCGCCCGTCACACCATGAGAGTCTGTAACACCCAAAGTCGGTAAGATAACCTGTAAAGGAGTCAGCCGCCTAAGGTGGGACAGATGATTAGGTGAAGTCGTAACAAGGTAGCCGTAGGAGAACCTGCGGCTGGATCACCTCCTTTCTAAGGAAGAAGACAGTGGAAGAGTAGGCAAACTACTAAAGAAGCAGTCAACGGAAGCACATGGAGCGAGACATTGTTTAGTTTTGAGGGTAATACCTCAAAAAGTGTTAGTACATTGAAAACTGAATATAATCCAAGAAAGATAATAAAAACCGAGACAATCATAAAGATAGAGAACAGATTGTAGAGCGACCGAGAGAGTAAGATCTTAAAGTAATAAGGTCAAGTAAAGAAGGGCGCACGGTGAATGCCTAGGCACAAGCAGGCGAAGAAGGACGTGACTAACGACGAAATGCTTCGGGGAGTTGTAAGTAAACAGAGATCCGGAGATGTCCGAATGGGGGAACCCAGTACAAGAGATTGTATTATCATTAACTGAATAAATAGGTTAATGAGGCGAGACGCAGTGAACTGAAACATCTAAGTAGCTGCAGGAAGAGAAAGAAAAATCGATTTCCTTAGTAGCGGCGAGCGAAGAGGAAAGAGCCCAAACCAAATGATTTATCATTTGGGGTTGTAGGACTACAAAGAGGTATTGTGAGTGATAGCAGAATTAGTTGGGAAACTAAGCCAGAGAGGGTGAGAGCCCCGTAAGCGAAATTGCAAGCAAGCCGAGTAGGATCCTGAGTAGGCCGGAACACGAGGAATTCCGGTTGAATTAGCGGAGACCATTCCGTAAGGCTAAATACTAGTTTGTGACCGATAGTGAACCAGTACCGTGAGGGAAAGGTGAAAAGAACCCCGGAAGGGGAGTGAAAGAGAACCTGAAACCGTGTGCCTACAAGTAGTCAGAGCCCATTAAAGGGTGATGGCGTGCCTTTTGTAGAATGAACCGGCGAGTTATGTTAATTAGCGAGGTTAAGTCAGAAAAGATGGAGCCGAAGCGAAAGCGAGTCTGAAGAGGGCGAGTAAGTTAGTTGATGTAGACCCGAAACCAAGTGACCTATCCATGACCAGGTTGAAGGTGAGGTAAAACTCACTGGAGGACCGAACCCACGTAAGTTAAAAATTGCGGGGATGAGTTGTGGATAGCGGTGAAATTCCAAACGAACTTGGAGATAGCTGGTTCTCTCCGAAATAGCTTTAGGGCTAGCCTTGTGGAAGAGCATAATGGAGGTAGAGCTCTGTTTGGACGAAGGGCCCGTCAGGGGTTACTGAATTCAGATAAACTGCGAATTCCAGATATGTATACACAGGAGTCAGACTGCGAGTGATAAGATCCGTAGTCGAAAGGGAAACAGCCCAGATCACCAGTTAAGGTCCCAAAATCTATGCTAAGTGGAAAAGGATGTGGAGTTGCGTAGACAACTAGGATGTTGGCTTAGAAGCAGCCATCATTAAAAGAGTGCGTAATAGCTCACTAGTCGAGTGACGCTGCGCCGAAAATTTACCGGGGCTAAGCATAGTACCGAAACTGTGGATGTGCACGAGAGTGTACGTGGTAGGAGAGCGTTCTAAATGCGGCGAAGGCTAACCGAGAGGATAGTTGGAGCGTTTAGAAGTGAGAATGCCGGTATGAGTAGCGCAAGACAGGTGAGAATCCTGTCCGCCGAAAGACTAAGGTTTCCTGGGGCAGGCTCGTCCGCCCAGGGTAAGTCGGGACCTAAGACGAGGCCGAAAGGCGTAGCCGATGGATAACAGGTAGAAATTCCTGTACTGCGTTTAATCGTTAATAGCGAAGGAGGGACGCAGGAGGCAAGGAACGCATGGTGCTGGAAACCATGTTTAAGCAACAAGTGCGTAAGTGAGTGAAATGCTTGCTAACAGACAACACAAGTTGTGATGAGGAGCGAAATTAAAGTAGCGAAGGTTCTGTAGTCACACTGCCAAGAAAAGCTTCTAGCAAGAGAGAGCGTACCCGTACCAGAAACCGACACAGGTAGTCGAGTGGAGAACACTAAGGTGAGCGAGAGAACTCTCGTTAAGGAACTCGGCAAAATGACCCCGTAACTTCGGGAGAAGGGGTGCTGGTCGCAAGATCAGCCGCAGTGAATAGGCCCAAACAACTGTTTATCAAAAACACAGGTATCTGCAAAGTCGTAAGACGACGTATAGGTGCTGACACCTGCCCGGTGCTGGAAGGTTAAGAGGAGAGCTTAGACGCAAGTCGAAGGTTCGAATTGAAGCCCCAGTAAACGGCGGCCGTAACTATAACGGTCCTAAGGTAGCGAAATTCCTTGTCGGGTAAGTTCCGACCTGCACGAAAGGTGTAATGATTTGGGCACTGTCTCAACGAGAGACTCGGTGAAATTATAATACCCGTGAAGATGCGGGTTACCCGCGACAGGACGGAAAGACCCCATGGAGCTTTACTGCAATTTGATATTGGGTAGCTGTTAAACATGTACAGGATAGGTAGGAGCCAGAGAAGCTAGGACGCTAGTCTTAGCAGAGGCAATGTTGGGATACTACCCTTGTTTGATGGCTACTCTAACCTAGACCGCTAAGCGCGGTCGGGGACAGTGTCAGACGGGCAGTTTGACTGGGGCGGTCGCCTCCTAAAATGTAACGGAGGCGCCCAAAGGTTCCCTCAGAATGGTTGGAAATCATTCACAGAGTGTAAAGGTATAAGGGAGCTTGACTGCGAGAGAGACAACTCGAGCAGGGACGAAAGTCGGGCTTAGTGATCTGGTGTTACCGCATGGAAGGGGCATCACTCAACGGATAAAAGCTACCCTGGGGATAACAGGCTTATCTCCCCCAAGAGTTCACATCGACGGGGAGGTTTGGCACCTCGATGTCGGCTCGTCGCATCCTGGGGCTGAAGTAGGTCCCAAGGGTTGGGCTGTTCGCCCATTAAAGCGGCACGCGAGCTGGGTTCAGAACGTCGTGAGACAGTTCGGTCCCTATCCGTCGTGGGCGTAGGAAATTTGCGAGGAGCTGTCCTTAGTACGAGAGGACCGGGATGGACATACCGCTGGTGTACCAGTTGTCTTGCCAAAGGCATAGCTGGGTAGCTAAGTATGGCCGGGATAAGCGCTGAAAGCATCTAAGTGCGAAGCCCCCCTCAAGATGAGATTTCCCATACGTAAAGTAGTAAGACACCTCTAAGACTAAGAGGTAGATAGGCTAGGAGTGGAAGAGCCGTGAGGTTTGGAGCGGACTAGTACTAATCAGTCGAGGACTTGACCAAAAGCGAAGCGATCTGGAAGGTTGATATTAGAAGATGGATTATATTTAGTTTTGAGTGTAAAAGCTCAGAGAAGAAGTACGGTGGCAAAAGCAAGAAGGAAACACCTGTTCCCATGTCGAACACAGAAGTTAAGCTTCTTAACGCTGAGAGTAGTTGGTGGGAGACTGCCTGCGAGGGTAGGAAGCTGCCGTGCAAATGGAGGATTAGCTCAGCTGGGAGAGCATCTGCCTTACAAGCAGGAGGTCACAGGTTCGAGCCCTGTATCCTCCATATATCGAGTCGTTAGCTCAGTCGGTAGAGCATCTGACTTTTAATCAGAGGGTCGACGGTTCAAGCCCGTCACGACTCATGGCCCCATTATGCGGGTGTGGCGGAATTGGCAGACGCGCTAGATTTAGGTTCTAGTGTTTTCGGACGTATGGGTTCAAGTCCCATCACCCGTATTCGTCAATTTTATTTATTACCATATTTTACATTATGCCGATTTAGCTCAGTTGGTAGAGCATCTGTCTTGTAAACAGGGGGTCGTACGTTCAAGTCGTATAATCGGCATTTATATTTTGCGGAAGTAGTTCAGTGGTAGAACATCACCTTGCCATGGTGGGGGTCGCGGGTTCGAATCCCGTCTTCCGCTTTCATTACTTGCCGGGGTGGCGGAATTGGCAGACGCACGGGACTTAAAATCCCGCGGTTGGTTTCAACCGTACCGGTTCGACTCCGGTCCTCGGCATTAATGATGCGCCCTTAGCGCAACTGGATAGAGTGTCTGACTACGAATCAGAAGGTTGAAGGTTCAAATCCTTCAGGGCGCATTAAGCGGGAAGTGGCTCAGTTTGGTAGAGCACCTGGTTTGGGACCAGGGGGTCGCAGGTTCGAATCCTGTCTTCCCGATTGTAATCATTTGATTACTTATTTTGGCGGTGTAGCTCAGCTGGCTAGAGCGTCCGGTTCATACCCGGGAGGTCGAGGGTTCGATCCCCCCCGCCGCTATTTGCTAGAGCGTGGACCTTTAGCTCAGTTGGTTAGAGCAGACGGCTCATAACCGTCCTGTCGTAGGTTCGAGTCCTACAAGGTCCATTTATGTTATCGCGGGATGGAGCAGTCTGGTAGCTCGTCGGGCTCATAACCCGAAGGTCGTTGGTTCAAATCCAGCTCCCGCAATTGGTCCATTGGAGCAGTGGTTTATCTCGTCTCCCTGTCACGGAGAAGATCATCAGTTCAAATCTGATATGGACCGTAAGATGGCTCGGTAGCTCAGTCGGTAGAGCAAAGGATTGAAGCTCCTTGTGTCGGCGGTTCGATTCCGTCCCGCGCCATTGATTTTAATAATATAATTGCGGGTATGGTTTAGTGGTAAAACGAAAGCCTTCCAAGCTTTAGTCGCGAGTCCGATTCTCGTTACCCGCTTTAATGGGCCTATAGCTCAGCTGGTTAGAGCGCACGCCTGATAAGCGTGAGGTCGATGGTTCAAGTCCATTTAGGCCCATTGGAGACTTACTCAAGTGGCTGAAGAGGCGCCCTTGCTAAGGGTGTAGATCGGGTTATTCTGATGCGAGAGTTCGAATCTCTCAGTCTCCGTTATATAGTATAAAAGAACGTTGATTTATCAACGTTCTTTTGCTTTGTAGGACTAAATTTGGACTAAATGGGTGCTGAATTGCGGCTCTCCGTCAAGTGCTGTTGATGAAAAATAATATTTGATTTTAAATGGTTGTAGAATAAATCCTGTTGATGAGTACCTTATGGTATCTTATTAATAGGATTTATTGCTGTTTAAAAGCAAAAAAGAAGACATTCAAAACTGTCTTCCCTCAATTATCCATTAACGCTCTACCATTATGTTTTTTAAGGAGCTTTGTTATGTCTTCTCTTGATGATTATTCTACTAAACTTTTGCTTGATATTAAAGATAATAACCTTGTTTTTTCTGGCTTTTATCTTGCTAAGGATCATGTTACCAAGGTTCTCATCGCTGAACTTATATTGCCTATAACTTCTTGTCCCAATTGTCATGACCCTTTAGTCCATAACGGCCACTGCCTTTCTCACATTCACTATCTTGCTTTTGATGCTTCTAAGCCGATTCAAATCGAATTGCATAAGCAGCGCTTGTATTGTCGAACTTGTCACCGCTCTTTTATGGCCACCAGCCCGCTAATTAATAAGCATTGCTTTATTGCCAATCCTGTTAAGCAAAAGGTCATTAATGACTTAACTGTTGATCGTTCCATGAAAGACATTGCCTGCTCTGACAATGTTTCTTCTAATACCGTGTTACGGACACTAATTAAGTTTAAAAAGCAGCCTCAGGTTGATGACTATGATTACTTGCCAGAACATATTGGGGTTGACGAATTCCGCGGTGTCAACCGCCAATTGCACTTTATCTGCGTTGATGGCGACTCCCATCAGATCATCAAAATTTTGCCCACGCGCTTAAAAAAAGATATTATGGCTTTCTTTGAAAAATTTCCCCTAATCGTCAGAAGTAAAGTCAAAACTGTTACTATGGATCTCAATGCCTATTATCAAGATATTGCCCATGCGCTTTTCCCTAACGCCCAAGTCATCATTGACCGTTTCCATATCGTTCAAATGCTTAATCGTTCCTTCAACCAATTGCGCGTCCAAACTATGAAACGGTTTGATCATCGTGACCGCCGTTACATCTTGCTCAAATACTACTGGAAGTCATATCTAACACCCTACAACAAGCTGGAAGTTAAAAGGGTCAAGTATTACAAGCACCTAAGAGATTGCATGACGCAAGAGCAAATCGTTGAGGAAGGGTTGGATGCAAGTCCCAAATTACGGGCTGCTTACGATTTAATGCAGACCCTAAGACAGTCGCTTACCGAACATGATTCTAAACAAATGGCCAAGCTGCTAAAAAGTCGAGCTGACGTGGGTGGGCAAATGAAAACGACACTTAAAACTTTTAAACGTAATCTTCATTTGTGTACCTAAATCTTCTTGGCAGTCTAGTAATTCCAACATTCGTCCCACATTCTTTGTTCTCAATGCTTTACTAAAGCCTTGCAGGAAATTATAGGTGTTTCTCAGCTTGGACGAACAATCAAGTCCCTCATCTACGATAAAAGCTTGATTAGACATCCTTTTGAGATGGTGATAGTACTTGAGTTTATCGCCTTTTAAATCAGCTACCGGCTTTAAATAAAACTTCCAGTAATACTTGAGCAGTTTGTAATGGCTGTCGCTATGTTCATACTGTTTCATGGTTTGGACTCGCAGCTGGTTAAAGGAACGATTAAGCATCTGAACGAGATGAAAGCGATCAATAATAATTTGCGCATTGGGAAAAAGTACCCGAGCAAGATCTTGATAATAAGCATTGAGATCCATGGTAATGGTCTTAACTTGTCTTCTAACTAGCAAAGGAAATTTCATAAAATAATTTTTAATGTCCTTTTTACGCCGGCTTTCTAAGATTTTAATAATGCGGTGACTGTCACCATCAATACAGATAAAGTGCAATTCTCCTTTTACTCCACGAAATTCATCGACTCCTAGGTGTTTTGATAAGTATTCATAGTCACACATTTGCGGCTGATGCTTGAACTTGGTGAGTTCGCGCAAAACAGTATGGTCAGAAACATTGTTAGCTTTGGCAATATCCTTCATTGAACGATCAGTGGTTAATTCTTGAATAATTTTCTGCTTGCTAGGATTGGCAATAAAGCAATGTTTATTAACCAAAGAGCTAGTTGCTTGGAAAGTATGCTGGCAATTATTACAAATCATTCTTTGCTTATAAAGCTTAATCTTAATAGGCCGAGAGGCATCATAAGAAGGATAGCTGAGAGTAGAAATATAGCCGCCATAAGGAGCAAGCGAACTATGGCAATTAGGGCATTGCTTTAAAGAAGACAGCAGTTTAGCCACTAATATCTTGGTTAATTGATCCTTAGCCAAATAAAAATCAGAAAAAATAATGTTAGGGTCTTTAATATCGAGTAAAAATTTAATAGAATTATTGAGAGAGGTCATAGTCAAAGCTCCAATCTTTTTAAGTGGTATTAGGAAATTTAAGTGGAGGCTAAGGCCTCTTTTTTGTACAAAAAATATCCTGTTAACATAATACCATAGAGTATTCGTCAACAGGATTAATTGTAGAACCTGAATTGCTGTCAAGTGTAAGCACAAAATAACCACATGTATTTGAAGGCATACAAATAGCAGCATAAAAGCGTCAAGATTCTTTCTTTCTTGACTTGCAGACTTTTGTTCCCACGGCATATATGTATTCAATGCTTCTTCTTGGAGAAAGGCTCCTAATTTTTGCAGCTCCTCTAATAAAAGCTATAGATATGCAAGTATATCTATGCCATTTTCAGTCGCACTTTTAATTAGCGTTAACCAAATTGCATTCGCTTCCGCACCTTTAGGATTTGTACTAAAAAGGAAATTCTTGCGGTCAATCACTAAAGTCTTGACTGCTTGTTCACAAGTATTATTGCTTAGATCGACTTCACCATAATCTAAGACATGGTTTAAATATTCCTGTTGTCCATTTGCATAAGCAATGGCTTTACCTAAACGTGACTTAGGCAATACCTTGATTTCTGACACACATTTCCAAAATTCAGCTAGTAATGGTTTCATTTTTTTTGCCGCATCACTAAACGATCGGCCGCTGGCAAATCTTGCCACATTCGTTCTTTAGCGAACATTTTCTGAATAATGTCAAATGGCGCTTGAGCCTGCTCGTCAGTTTTTAAAGCATCAAAGAATTTTCGCCTAGTATGAGCCCAGCAGCCAATCCGTGCCTTGCTAGCAACTTGATTGTAACCAGCATAACCATCACACTGCAAAACGCCAGTGAATCCTTGATATAGTTCTTGAGCAAAACTACTAGCACGCGTGGGGCTATAAGCATAATAAACTGCTGCCTGCTTAGCTCTTTCAACCGTTCGCATCACCCAAGCATATGACTTGGACTGGGCTGGGCGCTTTGCTTCACGCAAGACCTGGACAGTTGTTTCATCACCTTGAAGATATTGCTGTGCCAGCAAATGCTTATGAATTGCATCACAGACTGGTTTGACAAGCTTAACACCATTAATTACCCAATTGGCTAGAGTTGCATTACTAGTCTGCCAGCCTAAGCGTTGCCAGTTCTGCAGCTGCCGGTATAAATTTCTTCTTTGACCAACTTAGCCGGAATATAGCGCAGCTTATTCTGGAGTAGTTAACAGCCAACCTTAGTTAGTTGATGTAATGATCTTGGTTTGAGGATAGTTACCTTAACTTCAACGAAATCACGTTTATTTTCCAAAATAAATCACCTCAAAAATTATTTCTTGAGCTAATTATCGCAAAACTAACAGATTAGCAGAAGACGGCCAGTTATTTTGTGCTTACATTAAAATTTTAATATGCATAGATTATTTTTACTGAAGTATAATTTTATATTGAAATTCTTATATTTGTATGATATATTACTTAATATAAATATAATTTTAAAATACGATAAGGAGGAGAATATTGATGGTACTCTCAATATCTGAAAAAGTTTTAAAGCAGGATTTAGGTACAAAGAAAATAAACAAGTATTTTATCATTGATTTTTGTGAGACAGCTGGCATTTCAAGAACTGTATTTTATAAGCAGTACAAAAATGCCGCGGGCCTTTTTACATCTGTTCTTGTACTTCAGCTAAAAAGAGCCCTACGCAATCCTCGTAATAAGCCAATTAATCGTTTAGTTTATGATCTTCTGCTTAAGATGTATCAAAATAAGCAATTTTATATAAATATCTATAATATTGTGACGAATCCCAATGAGTTTCATACTACCTTAAAAAAAGAAATCGCTAATTCGCTGGAAGGTTATATGAGACCTAAAGGTCCCTTTTCAGTCAGAAAAATCGAATTGGTTGCCGAGGGCGTGTACGCAGTGATTTTTCATTGGGTAGCGAATGATTTTAAAGAAGATATAAGAGATATATATCAATGTATAAATTTGTTTCTTCCAGTAATTGAAGAGTATTTAAAGAATGATAGATAAATTATATAGATATGTATAAGCAGCTTAATTCAAAAAAGAATAAAAAAGACTTGCCAAGGGGAGGATAAATTGCTAATATAAATAACTGTCGCCGGGAGGTAAGCAAAAAGAGCTTAAAAGAAAGCGACAAGCGAGCGAAAAAAGTTCTTGACAAAGAGAGCAAAAGTTTGCTAATATAAATAAGCTGCTTTTGAAAGAGGAAGCAACAGGTAGTACCTTGAAAACTGAACAATGTTTTCGCAAAATGTGCGGGTGAAAGAACCCAAACAAAAGAGCGAAGTCAATTTCGCAAGCAAATAAATCTGAGATAAACAATTTCAGAAACGAATGAGCAAACATTCAAACAAACAGATAAAAATGAGAGTTTGATCCTGGCTCAGGACGAACGCTGGCGGCGTGCCTAATACATGCAAGTCGAGCGAGCATATTTAACGGAATACTTTCGGGTAGGAAGAAAAATAAGCGAGCGGCGGATGGGTGAGTAACACGTGGGGAACCTGCCCTCTAGACTGGGATACCATTTGGAAACAGATGCTAATACCGGATAAGAGCGAGAAGCGCATGCTTCAAGTTTAAAAGGCGGCTATTAAAGCTGTCGCTAAAGGATGGCCCCGCGGTGCATTAGCTAGTTGGTAAGGTAACGGCTTACCAAGGCAATGATGCATAGCCGAGTTGAGAGACTGAACGGCCACATTGGGACTGAGACACGGCCCAAACTCCTACGGGAGGCAGCAGTAGGGAATCTTCCACAATGGACGCAAGTCTGATGGAGCAACGCCGCGTGAGTGAAGAAGGTTTTCGGATCGTAAAGCTCTGTTGTTGGTGAAGAAGGATAGAGAGGGTAACTAATCTTTATTTGACGGTAATCAACCAGAAAGTCACGGCTAACTACGTGCCAGCAGCCGCGGTAATACGTAGGTGGCAAGCGTTGTCCGGATTTATTGGGCGTAAAGCGAACGCAGGCGGAAGAATAAGTCAAATCAGAAAGCCCCCGGCTTAACCGGGGAATTGCATCGGAAACTGTTTTTCTTGAGTGCAGAAGAGGAGAGTGGAACTCCATGTGTAGCGGTGAAATGCGTAGATATATGGAAGAACACCAGTGGCGAAGGCGGCTCTCTGGTCTGTAACTGACGCTGAGGTTCGAAAGCATGGGTAGCGAACAGGATTAGATACCCTGGTAGTCCATGCCGTAAACGATGAGTGCTAAGTGTTGGGAGGTTTCCGCCTCTCAGTGCTGCAGCTAACGCATTAAGCACTCCGCCTGGGGAGTACGACCGCAAGGTTAAAACTCAAAGGAATTGACGGGGGCCCGCACAAGCGGTGGAGCATGTGGTTTAATTCGAAGCAACGCGAAGAACCTTACCAGGTCTTGACATCTCCTGCAATACATAGAGATATGTAGTTCCCTTCGGGGACAGGAAGACAGGTGGTGCATGGCTGTCGTCAGCTCGTGTCGTGAGATGTTGGGTTAAGTCCCGCAACGAGCGCAACCCCTATTATTAGTTGCCAGCATTAAGTTGGGCACTCTAATGAGACTGCCGGTGACAAACCGGAGGAAGGTGGGGATGACGTCAAGTCATCATGCCCCTTATGACCTGGGCTACACACGTGCTACAATGGCTAGTACAACGAGGAGCGAGACTGTGAAGTTAAGCGAATCTCTTAAAGCTAGTCTCAGTTCGGATTGCACTCTGCAACTCGAGTGCATGAAGCTGGAATCGCTAGTAATCGCGGATCAGCACGCCGCGGTGAATACGTTCCCGGGCCTTGTACACACCGCCCGTCACACCATGAGAGTCTGTAACACCCAAAGTCGGTAAGATAACCTGTAAAGGAGTCAGCCGCCTAAGGTGGGACAGATGATTAGGTGAAGTCGTAACAAGGTAGCCGTAGGAGAACCTGCGGCTGGATCACCTCCTTTCTAAGGAAGAAGACAGTGGAAGAGTAGGCAAACTACTAAAGAAGCAGTCAACGGAAGCACATGGAGCGAGACATTGTTTAGTTTTGAGGGTAATACCTCAAAAAGTGTTAGTACATTGAAAACTGAATATAATCCAAGAAAGATAATAAAAACCGAGACAATCATAAAGATAGAGAACAGATTGTAGAGCGACCGAGAGAGTAAGATCTTAAAGTAATAAGGTCAAGTAAAGAAGGGCGCACGGTGAATGCCTAGGCACAAGCAGGCGAAGAAGGACGTGACTAACGACGAAATGCTTCGGGGAGTTGTAAGTAAACAGAGATCCGGAGATGTCCGAATGGGGGAACCCAGTACAAGAGATTGTATTATCATTAACTGAATAAATAGGTTAATGAGGCGAGACGCAGTGAACTGAAACATCTAAGTAGCTGCAGGAAGAGAAAGAAAAATCGATTTCCTTAGTAGCGGCGAGCGAAGAGGAAAGAGCCCAAACCAAATGATTTATCATTTGGGGTTGTAGGACTACAAAGAGGTATTGTGAGTGATAGCAGAATTAGTTGGGAAACTAAGCCAGAGAGGGTGAGAGCCCCGTAAGCGAAATTGCAAGCAAGCCGAGTAGGATCCTGAGTAGGCCGGAACACGAGGAATTCCGGTTGAATTAGCGGAGACCATTCCGTAAGGCTAAATACTAGTTTGTGACCGATAGTGAACCAGTACCGTGAGGGAAAGGTGAAAAGAACCCCGGAAGGGGAGTGAAAGAGAACCTGAAACCGTGTGCCTACAAGTAGTCAGAGCCCATTAAAGGGTGATGGCGTGCCTTTTGTAGAATGAACCGGCGAGTTATGTTAATTAGCGAGGTTAAGTCAGAAAAGATGGAGCCGAAGCGAAAGCGAGTCTGAAGAGGGCGAGTAAGTTAGTTGATGTAGACCCGAAACCAAGTGACCTATCCATGACCAGGTTGAAGGTGAGGTAAAACTCACTGGAGGACCGAACCCACGTAAGTTAAAAATTGCGGGGATGAGTTGTGGATAGCGGTGAAATTCCAAACGAACTTGGAGATAGCTGGTTCTCTCCGAAATAGCTTTAGGGCTAGCCTTGTGGAAGAGCATAATGGAGGTAGAGCTCTGTTTGGACGAAGGGCCCGTCAGGGGTTACTGAATTCAGATAAACTGCGAATTCCAGATATGTATACACAGGAGTCAGACTGCGAGTGATAAGATCCGTAGTCGAAAGGGAAACAGCCCAGATCACCAGTTAAGGTCCCAAAATCTATGCTAAGTGGAAAAGGATGTGGAGTTGCGTAGACAACTAGGATGTTGGCTTAGAAGCAGCCATCATTAAAAGAGTGCGTAATAGCTCACTAGTCGAGTGACGCTGCGCCGAAAATTTACCGGGGCTAAGCATAGTACCGAAACTGTGGATGTGCACGAGAGTGTACGTGGTAGGAGAGCGTTCTAAATGCGGCGAAGGCTAACCGAGAGGATAGTTGGAGCGTTTAGAAGTGAGAATGCCGGTATGAGTAGCGCAAGACAGGTGAGAATCCTGTCCGCCGAAAGACTAAGGTTTCCTGGGGCAGGCTCGTCCGCCCAGGGTAAGTCGGGACCTAAGACGAGGCCGAAAGGCGTAGCCGATGGATAACAGGTAGAAATTCCTGTACTGCGTTTAATCGTTAATAGCGAAGGAGGGACGCAGGAGGCAAGGAACGCATGGTGCTGGAAACCATGTTTAAGCAACAAGTGCGTAAGTGAGTGAAATGCTTGCTAACAGACAACACAAGTTGTGATGAGGAGCGAAATTAAAGTAGCGAAGGTTCTGTAGTCACACTGCCAAGAAAAGCTTCTAGCAAGAGAGAGCGTACCCGTACCAGAAACCGACACAGGTAGTCGAGTGGAGAACACTAAGGTGAGCGAGAGAACTCTCGTTAAGGAACTCGGCAAAATGACCCCGTAACTTCGGGAGAAGGGGTGCTGGTCGCAAGATCAGCCGCAGTGAATAGGCCCAAACAACTGTTTATCAAAAACACAGGTATCTGCAAAGTCGTAAGACGACGTATAGGTGCTGACACCTGCCCGGTGCTGGAAGGTTAAGAGGAGAGCTTAGACGCAAGTCGAAGGTTCGAATTGAAGCCCCAGTAAACGGCGGCCGTAACTATAACGGTCCTAAGGTAGCGAAATTCCTTGTCGGGTAAGTTCCGACCTGCACGAAAGGTGTAATGATTTGGGCACTGTCTCAACGAGAGACTCGGTGAAATTATAATACCCGTGAAGATGCGGGTTACCCGCGACAGGACGGAAAGACCCCATGGAGCTTTACTGCAATTTGATATTGGGTAGCTGTTAAACATGTACAGGATAGGTAGGAGCCAGAGAAGCTAGGACGCTAGTCTTAGCAGAGGCAATGTTGGGATACTACCCTTGTTTGATGGCTACTCTAACCTAGACCGCTAAGCGCGGTCGGGGACAGTGTCAGACGGGCAGTTTGACTGGGGCGGTCGCCTCCTAAAATGTAACGGAGGCGCCCAAAGGTTCCCTCAGAATGGTTGGAAATCATTCACAGAGTGTAAAGGTATAAGGGAGCTTGACTGCGAGAGAGACAACTCGAGCAGGGACGAAAGTCGGGCTTAGTGATCTGGTGTTACCGCATGGAAGGGGCATCACTCAACGGATAAAAGCTACCCTGGGGATAACAGGCTTATCTCCCCCAAGAGTTCACATCGACGGGGAGGTTTGGCACCTCGATGTCGGCTCGTCGCATCCTGGGGCTGAAGTAGGTCCCAAGGGTTGGGCTGTTCGCCCATTAAAGCGGCACGCGAGCTGGGTTCAGAACGTCGTGAGACAGTTCGGTCCCTATCCGTCGTGGGCGTAGGAAATTTGCGAGGAGCTGTCCTTAGTACGAGAGGACCGGGATGGACATACCGCTGGTGTACCAGTTGTCTTGCCAAAGGCATAGCTGGGTAGCTAAGTATGGCCGGGATAAGCGCTGAAAGCATCTAAGTGCGAAGCCCCCCTCAAGATGAGATTTCCCATACGTAAAGTAGTAAGACACCTCTAAGACTAAGAGGTAGATAGGCTAGGAGTGGAAGAGCCGTGAGGTTTGGAGCGGACTAGTACTAATCAGTCGAGGACTTGACCAAAAGCGAAGCGATCTGGAAGGTTGATATTAGAAGATGGATTATATTTAGTTTTGAGTGTAAAAGCTCAGAGAAGAAGTACGGTGGCAAAAGCAAGAAGGAAACACCTGTTCCCATGTCGAACACAGAAGTTAAGCTTCTTAACGCTGAGAGTAGTTGGTGGGAGACTGCCTGCGAGGGTAGGAAGCTGCCGTGCTTTTTTAATAATCCGGCTTAGCTCAGTTGGTAGAGCGCTTGACTGTTAATCAAGATGTCGTCAGTTCGAGTCTGACAGCCGGAGTAATGGAGTGTTGTCCGAGCGGCTTAAGGAGCATGATTGGAAATCATGTATACGGGTTTAATCCTGTATCGAGGGTTCAAATCCCTCACACTCCGTTGACTTAGTTTTAAGTCATTAATGGAGGATTAGCTCAGCTGGGAGAGCATCTGCCTTACAAGCAGGAGGTCACAGGTTCGAGCCCTGTATCCTCCATTAAAAGTGGTATTAGTAAAAATTTGCTGCTTATTATCCCAAAGTTCTTGATTTTTATCATTTGTTTAGTATACTAGTAAATGTGCTTATTCAAGAGCTCATGACCCGTTGGTCAAGTGGTTAAGACATCGCCCTTTCACGGCGGTAACATGGGTTCAAATCCCGTACGGGTCACTATGGAGGATTAGCTCAGCTGGGAGAGCATCTGCCTTACAAGCAGGAGGTCACAGGTTCGAGCCCTGTATCCTCCATCGTTCTGAGACTACCAGATGAAATGGTAGTCTTTTTTAATATTTAAAATGTAGAACGAATAATTTTATCGGTTCAAGTCCTGAGAGGATTCAAGTTTTATTGCTTAAATTTGGTTTAGCATGAAATAATGAAGATGCCTTGTAACCGAGTGGCTATTGTCTATAGGGGGACTATTATGGAAAAGCGTTTGTTTACTTCAGAATCTGTTTCTGAAGGACATCCGGATAAAGTGGCTGATCAGATATCTGATGCTATTTTAGATGCTATTTTGGCAAAGGATCCAGTAGCGCATGTGGCGTGTGAAACTATTGTTACTACTGGTTTAGTTTATGTTTTTGGCGAAATTTCTACTAATGCGTATGTTGATATTCAAAATGTGGTTCGAAAAACTGTATTACGAATTGGTTATGATAAGCCAGAATTGGGGTTTGATGGTAATAATTGTGCGGTACTAGTTGATATTGATGAGCAATCATCTGATATCGCTGAAGGTGTAGACCATTCGCTTGAAACAAGAGAAAATTCGACTGATAAATTAGATCAAATTGGTGCTGGTGATCAGGGATTGATGTTTGGCTTTGCAATTAAGGAAACACCGGAATTAATGCCTCTGCCAATTTCACTTGCACATCGCTTGATGAGAAAGGTAGCTGAATTAAGGAAAAATGGCACTTTGGAATGGCTTCGTCCGGATTCTAAAGCCCAGGTTACCGTTGAATACGATCAGAATAATAAACCTAAACGGGTTGATACGGTTGTAATTTCTACGCAGACCGATACTCAAGTGCCCAATAATGAAATTCGTCAGGCAATGATTAATCAGGTAATTAAAAAGGTTATTCCAGCTAAATATTTAGATGAAAATACACGCTTTTTGATCAATCCGTCTGGTCGGTTTGTTATTGGTGGGCCAAAAGGAGATTCTGGCTTAACTGGACGTAAGATTATTGTTGACACTTATGGCGGTTATGCACGTCATGGTGGTGGCGCTTTTTCTGGAAAAGATCCGACAAAGGTTGACCGGAGCGCCAGTTATGCTGCGCGTTATGTTGCTAAAAATATTGTTGCTGCGGGTCTTGCATATCGCTGTGAAGTGCAACTCGCATACGCAATCGGGGTTGCTCACCCGGTATCTGTGATGGTAGATACATCTGGTACAGGAAAGGTCAGCGATGAGGTTTTGACTGCTGCAATTCGGCAAATTTTTGATTTGCGTCCAGCCGGAATCATTAAAATGTTGAATTTACAGAAACCAATTTATGAACAAACAGCTGCATATGGTCACTTTGGTAGAACTGATATTGACCTGCCATGGGAGAAGACGGATAAAGTTAAAGAATTGCAAGACTTTGTGAAAAATGTAAATGAGTAGTATGAGGTAATTGATGAAAAAGACAAAAGTGCCAGTAGTGATGCTGGCAATTTTTATGACAACTTTTATGACCGCAATTGAAGGAACGATTGTCTCAACGGCAATGCCGACGATTGTTTCGGATCTGAATGGTCTAAAAATAATGAATTGGGTTGTATCAATTTTTTTATTTATGACCGCCGTTTCAACGCCATTATACGGTAAATTAGCCGATAGTATGGGTAGAAAACCGGTTTTCTTATTCGGAATTGCCCTGTTTGTAATTGGTTCTTCACTTTGCGGGCAGGCAAACAATATGATTGAATTAATCCTTTTCCGGGTAATTCAAGGTTTAGGATCCGGTGCGATTCAACCGGTTGCAATAACTATCATTGCTGATTTATACACATTGGATAAAAGAACTAAGATGCTAGGGCTTAATTCTAGTTTTTGGGGCTTTGCCTCAGTTATTGCTCCGCTGCTTGGCGGCTTTATTGTTCAGAATCTTTCTTGGCACTGGGTTTTCTATATTAATGTGCCAATTGGAGTTATTGCATTTTTATTGATTATTTTCTTTTTAAAAGAGCCAAAAAGAAATGCTAAAACTTCGTTGGACATAAAGGGCACCTCATATTTAATAGTTCTTCTTCTTTCACTGATGTTTTTCATGCAGGAATTAGGCAGCCTCAGCTTGCTTGTTACACTGGCACTTCTGTTGTTAATTGTTGCCGCAGCTGTGGCATTTTTTAAGGCAGAAACAAAAGCAACTGATCCGATTATGCCGCTTGGAATGTTAAAAGATCGGGAGTTTCTAGCTCTTAACTTAATTACACTGTTCATTTCGGGAGTGGTGATTGGTTTTGAATTTTATATTCCAACTTGGATGCAAGGAATTAATGGTACCAATGCTTCAATCGCCGGTTTTGCGGTAACTCCAAGCTCGGTAATGTGGGTTGTTGGTTCATTTACAATTGGTGGATTATTAAATAGGTTTGGAATTAAAAAGTCTTTTGATGGTTTTTTGCTTTTGCTGACAGTTGCCGATGTATTGCTGCTGCTTGTACCGCTACATACACCGTTTTGGGTATTTTGTGTGATTGCGGCGATGAACGGCTTTTCCTTTGGTTCGGTGATTACTGCTTCCCAGGTGCGCTCGCAAGTGCTTGTAGAAAAAGAAAATATTGGGGTGGCAACTTCGTTTAATACTTTAATGAGGTATTTGGGCCAAACCATGATGGTTTCAATTTACGGCATCACTTTTAATACGGTTGTTGCCCGGCACCTTGCTCAGCATCCGTCGTTAAACGAAGGAATGATGAATAAAATTGTCTCTGCCGAAAAAGCGAAGGAATTGGCACCTAACTTGATTCCACAACTTAGGCAGGTGTTATTTAGCGCTTTAAAGGGTGTTTATGTTGTTTCACTTGTAGTTATTATCATTTCGTTTGTTCTTAACCATATCTACCAGGATCATCAAATTAAGGAATAAAAAAATTCACATCGGTAAGGATGTGAATTTTTTACTTATCTGTCGCTTTTTTCTTTAAGATAAAAATGGTAGAGGAAGGAATAGCCCAGCAACAAGAATGTGATCCCTTCAAGAAAGCCGCCTACAACGTCCGATGGGTAATGAACATGAGTAAAAATTCTCGTGTAGCCAATTAATAACGGAAAGCAGACCCATAAAAAAATCAGAATAGATTTAAGCAGGCGATTTTTTATTAATAAAATTGTTAAAACAATTAGGATTCCAAATAATGCGGCACTGCCGACTGAATGACCCGACGGAAAACTGTAACCACTTGCTGAAACTAAATGGTGGGCACTGGGCCTTGGCCTGGCGATTACGTGCTTGATGATCCAATTATAGCCGTTAGCGGCAATCATCGTTCCTGCCGTAAATAGGGCATAGGCATATTGCCGAAAAACTACTAGGATAATAAATAAAATAGTGGTCTCGATAACAATGACACTCGTGTTACCCAAGTTGGTAAAGGTAGTGGCAAATTTAATGTTTTCCGGCTTATCGTTACAAATAAAATTAATGACGGTGTTATCAAAATCATGAATAAATTGATTACCAGAGGATACTAAAGTAGCCCATATAGCATAAATAATTGTAAAAATACAAGTAATAGGTAACACGTCTTTTGGTGGATGTTTTGTATTAATCAAAGTTTTCTCCCCTTGTTTTTTTTAGCATATGTGGTAAATTATAATCAATATCAATAAAAAAATAAAGGTTAGGAACTAATAGCAGTTAAGTTTTTGTACAGAGATGGATTGGTTGGTGTAAAATCTAAAAAACAAACTGTGAACTGAGCCTAGATATTGCCGTGCGTATTGCCATCCGCGTTAAGGGGCAGCAAGGGTTATGCTGAATAAGCATGAAACTTAGGTGGTACCGCGATTGTTCGTCCTATGAATTGATTTCATAGGACTTTTTTTATGAAGGAGCTAAAAGCTGTGTATAATCATAAAGTTGTTGAAAAGAAATGGCAGAAGTATTGGGCAGACCATGATACTTTTAAGACGGGGGACGATCCCAAGAAGAAAAATTATTACGTGATGGATATGTTCCCGTTTCCATCTGGTAAGGGCCTCCATGTTGGGCACCCAGAGGGTTACACCGCGACTGATATCACAGCGCGAATGAAACGGGCACAGGGTTACAATGTGCTTTATCCGATGGGTTGGGATGCTTTTGGTTTGCCGACAGAGCAATATGCGCTGCAGACAGGACAGGATCCCGCTATCGTTACCAGGCAGAATATTGCCAATTTCAAGGAACAACTGCACAAGCTGGGCTTTTCTTATGATTGGAATCGGGAAATTGCCACCTGTGATCCAGAATATTATAAGTGGACCCAGTGGACTTTTGAGCAAATGTACAAGAATGGCTTGGCATACGAGGCTGAAGTTCCGGTTAACTGGTCACCGGATTTAGGAACGGTTGTGGCCAATGAAGATATTGTCGACGGCAAAACCGAGCGTGGCGGTTTTCCAATTTATCGGCGCAATATGAAGCAGTGGATGCTGAAGATGACAGCTTATGCTGACCGCTTGCTTGCTGGCCTTGATAAGTTGGACTGGCCGGAAAATATTAAGGAAATGCAGCGCAATTGGATCGGTCGTTCCGTTGGTGCACAGGTTACTTTTAAAATTAAAAATTCAAACAGAACCTTTGATGTCTTCACGACACGGCCGGATACTTTGTTTGGTGCCACTTACGCTGTGTTAGCACCAGAAAATAAGCTAGTTGGAGAAATTACTGCTGCTGGCTGCAAAGCAGAAGTGGATGCATATGTAAAAGAAATTGAATCAAAATCCGATCTTGAAAGAACAGATCTTAATAAAAATAAGACCGGTGTCTTTACTGGTGCGTATGCGATTAATCCGGTAAATGGCGAAGAAATACCGATTTGGATTTCTGATTATGTTTTGGCGAGTTACGGTACTGGTGCGGTGATGGCGGTACCTGCTCATGACAGTCGTGATTATGAATTTGCCAAAAAGTTTAATTTGCCGATCAAGACAGTTGTTAAAGGCGGCAACATAGAAAAAGAAGCTTATACCGGCGATGGTGTCCACATTAATTCTGAATTTTTGAATGGGTTGAAAATTGAGGAAGCTAAGACAAAAATTGTTGACTGGCTGGAAGAACATAATGTCGGTAAAAAGAAGGTTAATTACAAGCTGCGTGACTGGGACTTTAGCCGGCAGCGTTACTGGGGTGAACCTATTCCTGTCATCCATTGGGAAGATGGGGAAACAACACTGGTTCCGGAAGACCAGCTGCCACTTGTTTTGCCGCATGAAACTGATATTAAGCCATCTGGCACGCCGGAGGGCCCGCTGGCTAACCTGACCGACTGGGTGAACGTTGTTGATAAGAACGGCCGTAAAGGCAAGCGTGAGACCAATACCATGCCAAATTGGGCTGGCTCTTCGTGGTACTTTATCCGTTATGTTGATCCGCATAATGACCAAAAATTGGCTGATTATGACCTTCTTAAGAAATGGCTGCCTGTTGATCTCTATATCGGCGGGGCGGAACACGCAGTGCGTCATTTGCTGTATGCGCGCTTTTGGAACATGGTTTTGTATGATTTAGGTGTGATTCCAAACGAGGAACCGTTCCAGCGTCTATACAATCAAGGCCTGATTTTAAAGAACCATGAAAAAATGTCCAAGTCCAAGGGTAACGTCGTTAACCCGGATGACGTGATTGAGGAATATGGTGCAGACAGCCTTCGAATGTATGAGATGTTCATGGGCCCGCTGGACGCATCGATTGACTGGGATGATAACGGTCCGGCTTCAACAAAGAAATTTTTGGACCGGGTATGGCGTTTATTCGTAAATGATCTTGATTTAAAGGCCATTCCGCAAGAAAATATCGTAGCAGAAAATGATGGCACATTGGATAAAGTCTATAATGAAACGGTTAAGAAAGTTACGGAAGATTTTGAGGCACTGCACTTTAATACCGCAATTTCGCAGTTGATGGTCTTTGTGAATGCAGCCCAAAAGGCAAAAACAATTCCGCGGGAATATGCGGAAGGCTTCATTACCCTGCTTGCACCAGTAGCACCGCACATGATGGAAGAAATTTGGCAGATTTTTGGTCATGATGAATCGGTTACTTTTGCTAAGTGGCCAAAATATGATGCCTCTAAGTTAATTGAGGCAACGGTTGAAATGATGGTCCAGATTAATGGGAAATTGCGGGGCAAGTTCGAGGCGGCTAAAGATACAGACAATGAAACCTTACAAAAAGATGCGTTAGCTTTGCCGCATGTTCAGAAGTTTTTAACTGGTAAAGAAGTCAAAAAGGTAATTGTGATTCCGAACAAAATCGTGAACATTGTTGCTAAATAGGCTATTATATGTAAATCTTTTTGTAGTTAATCATGTATTGTGTTTCTAAGAGTAAAAATTTAGTGATTCTATTTTTAATGGAGTAGAATCACTTTTTTACATCTAAGAATAATTTATTGAAAAACTGGCCAGATAATAGTTAATTTTTCTTAAAATGGATAATTATTTTGTTGAGAATTGACAGCATTGCTTGCAAAATAAGATAGTTAGTATACTAGATTTAGGAAAATTAGATGAAAGAAAATAAAATAAAAGGAAGAAATACACAAAGCACTTTTATCAAGGGCTCGGCCTGGATGACCGTTGGTTCAATTACTTCACGGATTCTCGGTGCGGTATATATTATTCCTTGGTTTGCTTGGATGTGGCCTTACGGCAACATTGCTAATGCAATGACCGCAAGAAGCTATAATATTTACAGTATTTTTATTTTGATTTCGACTGCAGGAATTCCGGGTGCCGTTGCCAAGCAGGTGGCAAAGTATAATGCACTCAATGAGTATGGAATTGGCCGCAAATTATTTAGACGCGGACTAATCTTGATGATGTTTTTGGGAATCATTTCTGCAGCAGTAATGTATTGGGCCTCGCCGATTCTGGCTTCTAATGGCAGCCAAAGTGATCCGCGCCAGATTGAAGTAATGCGCAGTCTATCGTACGCGATTTTAATTATTCCAATTTTGAGTATTATGCGGGGGTATTTTCAGGGCTATGCAGATATGATGCCCTCCGCAATGTCACAGTTTATTGAGCAGTTTGCGCGGGTTATCTGGATACTTCTGACGGCCTACGTCATTATGAAGATTCAGCATGGTTCGTTTGTTCGGGCAGTTATTCAATTTAATTTGGCGGCGGCAATTGGAGCAGTTTTTGGCATTGCCGTTTTGGTCTGGTTTTTACTATCACGCAGGCAAAAATTGAATGTCCTGGTTGAAAATTCCAATAATCAAATTAAGGTTTCAACTTCCAGCCTTGTGCGAGAAATTATTGCCCAGGCAATCCCGTTTATCATCATTGATGCGGGGATTCAACTTTTCTACCTGGTTGATCAGTACACCTTTCACCCAATAATTGCCAGTCTGGTTAATGCTAATTACGACACAATTGAAACATGGTATGCTCTGTTTTCCCTGAATGCCAACAAGTTAATTATGATTATTGTGTCTTTGGCAACTGCGATGGCGGTTACAGCAATTCCGTTGTTATCTGCTGCCCATGCCCGGCGGGATTACCAAAATATTTCGTTGCAAATTGGAAATACGCTTGACCTATTTTTGTTTGTGATGATCCCGGCAGCTTTCGGCATGGCTGCAATTGCGACACCGATTTATACTATTTTTTATGGTTATGACATCTTGGGTTCCAGTGTCCTGTATGTGTCTGCGTTTACGGCCATTACACTGGGCTTGTTTACCGTCTTAATGGCAATCCTGCAGGGCCTGTCAGAAAATAGTTTAGCGATTAAATATTTGGTTCTAGGCTTAATTATCAAAGCCATTATGCAGTACCCGATGATTTTCTTGTTTAAAATATATGGCCCTCTTGCATCAACCAATCTGGGTATGCTGACCATTATCTTTTTGGCACTCAAACATTTGAAAATTAATTTTTCGTTCAACAGTAGCCGTACCAATCGCCGCTTTATTGGAGTGATGGCATTCTCAATTGGGATGTTTCTGCTGGTTCTTTTAACTGAAAAATTGCTGGGTTTTGTTCTCACACCAACAAGACGCGGACAAGCATTTATTATCGTGTTTGCTTCCGTTTTAGTTGGCATCATCTTTTATGCTTTTGTGACGCTTAAGACAGGGCTAGCGCAGAAAGTCCTGGGTGACCGGATTGTTCAGGTTTTGCACAAATTTCATCTTCACGCGTAAAAACGTATTGCTGCTGGCGGCAATACGTTTTTTTGCAAGAAAAAAAGCTAGTCAATTGACTAGCCTTAACTTGATGCCCCGAAAAAGATTCGAACTTTCACTCAGTTGCCTGAACAGCGACCTGAACGCTGCGCGTCTGCCAATTCCGCCATCGGGGCAGATATTTCATTAGTACATAGATAATGATACCAAAAATTTGCTAAAATGTAATCATAAAATTTAATTAATCTTGATTTTTATTTGAAAAGGAGCAATTTGAACAGTGGTTATCAAAGTAAAAAAGGCAATTATCGGCTTCACAGCAATGATTTTGCTGGTTTGCACGGCGGGGCAAAGCGTCCTTGCCAGTAGCGCAGATAATTATCAGGCAGGTCAACTTGAGCTGCCGGTTAAGTCCGCCTTGGTGATTGATAGCGGCACGGGACAAGTGCTGTACGGCAAAAATATAAACCAGCCGTTGCCAATTGCTTCCATGACCAAATTAGTTACCGTTTATCTGACTTTGCTGGCAATCAGGCAAAAGAAAATTAACTGGGCAACTCGCGTTAAGCCCGATGCAGAGATTGTGCGCGTTGCCAACAATCCCGACTTTTCGAATGTTCCGCTTAAGCGGGGACACAAGTATTCAGTTAAGCAGCTCTATCAAGCAACGCTGATTGAATCGGCGAATGGGGCAGCAATGTGCTTGGCCCAGGCAGTTTCTGGCAGTCAGAGTGCATTTGTTCGGCAAATGCGCCATCAGCTGAAGCAATGGCACATTAATGACGCACAGATTTATACCGTTTGCGGTCTGCCGAATAAAAATGTGGGCAAGGCAGCTTATCCGGGCGTAGCAAAAAATGTCGAAAATAAAATGTCGGCTAAGGATATGGCAATAGTTGGTCAGCACCTTTTGTTAGAGTTCCCGCAAGTTCTGCAAACGACTAAATTGGCTCACCTTAATTTTGTAGATGTCGGCAAAGTGACGCGCATGACAAACTTTAACTCAATGCTGCCGGGCTTGCCTCAGAATGATCCTGCAATTAAAATTGATGGCTTAAAAACCGGTACGACCGACGCTGCAGGTGCTTGTTTTATTGGGACGGCCAAGTATAAAGGCGGACGGGTTATCAGTGTCGTTATGGGGGCGCGGCACCGTGATGGAACTGATCCGGCCCGCTTTATTCAAACAAGGGCTTTGCTGAAGCATGTTTTCGCCAACTACCATCCCCTTAATTTTACCGCGGGTGAAAAATTATCCGGGCAGACGATGATGAAGGCCAAGGACGGTCAGGAAGAACAGATTCGGCTCGGCTTTAAAACGAAAACGACTGTTTGGGATCCGCTTGACGGTAAAACCGTGACCACCAGTCTGCAAAGAAAAGAAATCGAAGCGCCAATTACTAAGGGTCAGGTTGTCAATTATTATCAATTCAAATCAGGAAGCAGGAAATTACCTTCGCTGGATAATCCGTCTGGGATGCAAATCAAGGCGCAAGCTCTGCAGGCAACCGGTAAAGTGAATTTCTTGGTCAGGTTTTGGCGCTGGCTGTTTGGGGGCTAGATGATGGCAGAAATCACAGAAGAAATTTTACATGAAGTGATTAAGCGGCGTAAGAGCGTCTCTCACAAGGGTAATTACGGTAGAGTGTTACTAATCGGCGGCAGCGAAAACTACGGTGGAGCGATAATTATGGCGGCTGAGGGCGCGCTTAATGCGGGCAGCGGTCTGGTGGCAGTTGCCTCGCACCAGCAAAATTTATCGGCTTTGCATTCCCGGGATCCGGAAGTAATGTTTATTGATTGGCAGGATAAGACTTTAGGCAGCTTAATTAAAAAAATGAATGTGGTTGTGTGCGGTCCGGGATTGGGAACCAATGATTTTGCTAAGAAAATTTTATTAACGGTAAAAGACATGGTTACGGCCAAGCAGACACTGATTTTGGATGCCAGTGCCCTGGACCTGATTGCCCAGGATTCGTCATTAATGCCGGTGAATGCCGGAAATATCATTTTAACTCCGCACCAAATGGAATGGCAGCGGCTGAGTAGGATCCATATTCCGTTTCAAACGGATGAAGCCAATATTGCTGCTTTAGCTAAATTGGTACCAAATAAGAACGTGGTACTGGTTTTGAAATCTAACCACACGCATATTTATATTGCTGATGGGCAAATTTTTGTTAATCCCCTTGGCAATCCGGGAATGGCCACCGGCGGTATGGGTGATACTTTAGCCGGAATCATTGCTGGCTTTGTGGCTCAGTTCGGCTCACAGGTAAAAACGGTTTTGGCAGCCGTTTACCTGCATTCACTGGCTGGGGATGAGATATATAAAGAAAATTATCTTGTGCGGCCGACAAAATTAGCGGCTTTGCTGCCAAAATTAATGAAAAGCTATGTCAATTAAATTGGCAGCCCGGCTTTTTCCTGTTATAATCAATGCTTGTAAAGGTTAAAAGTAGTAGCAGGTGATTTTTTCAGCGAGTCTGGGCCGGTGTGAGCTAGGCAAAAAAAGTTTGTGAAGGCGTGTTTAGCCAGACTAAGTAATAAATTTAAGAAGCGGATACTTTGTATCAAATAGAGTGGTACCGCGGGTAATAACTCGTCTCTTTCTACGGATGTAGGAAGAGTTTTTTTATTGACGGAGATTGCTGATGGATTTTAAAAAAGAAGTTGTTGAATTAATTGGCGGGCAGGTTGACCTGCCTCAGGAAAAAATTACGGCGTTGATTGAGCGTCCCAAGAATGCAAAATTAGGTGATTATGCCTTTCCGTGTTTCGTGCTTGCCAAAACATTGCATAAAAACCCGGTCGAAATTGCTAAAAATATTGCTGACCAGCTCAGCAGTGAGGATTTTTCTGAAATTAAGGCGGTTGGCCCCTATGTCAACTTTGCAATTAACCACCAAAAATTAATTGCGGAAACCCTGACAATGGTCTTGCGTTACGGACAACATTACGGTGACCAAACCTTGGGCAAAGGCAATGTGCCAATTGACATGTCCAGCCCGAATATTGCCAAGCCGATGTCGATGGGCCATTTGCGCTCAACGGTAATCGGTAATTCGATTGCTAAAACTTTAGCTAAGGTGGGCTACACGCCGATCAAAATCAATTATATCGGTGACTATGGCACCCAGTTCGGTAAACTGATTGCTGCATATAAGCATTGGGGTAATGAGGAAGATGTTAAGAAAGACCCGATCATGAATCTCTTTCATTATTATGTTAAATTTCACGAGGAAGCGGAAAAGGATCCGACGCTTGATGATGAGGGTCGTGCTTGGTTCAAGAAACTCGAAGACGGTGATCCGGAGGCCGTTAAGTTGTGGCAATGGTTCCGCGATGTATCACTGGTTGATTTTAAGCGCATCTATGATGAGCTGGGCATTAGTTTTGATTCATACAAGGGTGAGGCCTTTTTTAACGATAAAATGCAGCCCGTAATTGACGAATTAAAGGAAAAGGGCCTTCTGCACGAATCGCGCGGTGCCCAAGTCGTTGACATGGGTGAAGGCGAAAATCCGGCGATGATTGTTAAGTCGGACGGTACCAGTATTTATTTGACGCGTGACCTTGCGGCCGCAATTTACCGGATGAAGACTTATCATTTTGTCAAGATGCTCTATGTTGTGGGCAATGAGCAGGCCCAACACTTTGTTGAATTGAAAACCGTTTTGAAAAAAATGGGTTATGCTTGGGCCGATGATATTTATCATGTACCGTTTGGCTTAATTACCCAAGGCGGTAAAAAACTTTCAACACGTAAGGGTAATGTTGTTTTCTTGGATCAGGTTTTAAGGGATGCCGTATCCTTGGCACAAAAACAGATTGAACAGAAGAATCCGGACTTGGCCGACCAAAAACAGGTCGCTCACGATGTTGGGGTGGGTGCCGTGATTTTTCATGATTTGAAAAATGACCGCACAGACAACTTTGACTTCGACTTGGAAGAAGTTGTGCGCTTTGAAGGCGATACGGGCCCGTATGTCCAATATACCAACGCCCGCGCCCAAAGCGTTTTGCGCAAAGCTGCCAAGCTTAAGCAGCAAGCCAAGACAAAGGCGATTAGTCTGACCGATGACTGGGCCTTTGCCGTTGCCAAGGATTTGGCAGATTTTCCAGAAATTGTTGCCCGTGCAAGTGAAAAATTTGAGCCCTCGGTGATTGCCAAATATTCCTTAGATTTAGCGAAAAAGTTTAATAAATATTATGCCAATGTCAAGATTTTGACAGTGGATGAGCAAATTGGTGATCGCTTGGCTCTTGTTCAGGCAACGTCAATCGTCCTAACCGAGTCCTTGCGCTTGTTAGGTGTTAACGCACCAAAAGAAATGTAAAATAAATCATCTATAAATAGCGCTTACTTTAGATTAAAGATTGTTCATTACTTAATTTATACGGTACAATAGCAGTGTAAGTTTTTATAGGAGGTATTTTAATGGCTTATTTAGATAACGGTAATCAAATCTTTAAAGATGCTCGTAAAAACCATTATGCAGTCGGTGCTTATAACACCAATAATTTGGAATGGACCCGCGCAATTTTGCGGGCTGCTGAAGAAACCAGAACCCCGGTTTTAATTCAAGTTTCAACTGGTGCTGCTAAGTACATGGGCGGCTACAAGATTGTTAAGGATATTGTGTGCGACACGATGGACGCAATGAACATTTCTGTTCCGGTTGTATTAAACTTGGATCACGGTGATTTTGAATCTGCTAAAGAATGTATTGCCCTTGGTTATTCGTCAGTTATGTTTGACGGCCATGCACTGCCAACTGATGAGAACTTAGCCAAGACTAAGGAAATTATCAAGTTAGCTCACGAGCGCGGAATTTCTGTTGAAGCTGAAATCGGTAAAATTGGTGAAAATCAAGGTGCTGATGGTGGTGAATTGGCTTCTGTAGAAGATGCGAAGACATTTGTTGCTGCTGGTGTTGACAAGCTTGCTTGTGGTATCGGCAACATTCACGGTGTTTACCCAGAAGGCTGGAAGGGTCTTAACTTTGATCGTTTAAAGGAAATTGCTGATGCAGTTCCAGTTCCGCTTGTTTTGCATGGTGGTTCCGGTATTCCTGAAGATCAAGTTAAGAAGGCTATTTCACTTGGAATTTCTAAGGTAAATATCAACACTGAATTCCAGTTAGCTTTCCAAGCAGCTACCCGTAAGTACTTTGAAGCTCATAAAGATGAAGACAAGGGTAACAAGGGTTATGACCCACGTAAGTTGTTATTGCCAGGTACTGAAGCAATTACTGATGCCATGAAAGAAATGATTGGCTGGTTAGGTACCCCTTCAATTGATGAAGAACTTAAGAATGCTGCATTTGACAGAAGCTCATTAAACGAAGAATAATTTCGGATTAATTGTATAAATTAAAAAGTCTAACTTTACCTATGAGGTGAGGCTAGGCTTTTTAACCGTAATCTTTTTATTTAATCTCTTTATTAATTGCTTTACTAAATATTGCTGGGTATAATAAAGACATAAAACAAATATTGCCGCGAACGCAGAAGCGGCTAATAAAAGCTGCGTTTCAAATATTGCCGCGAACGCAGAAGCGGCTAATAAAAGCTGCGTTTCAAATGTTTTAGCACCGTAAGGTGCTTTTTTTATCTAAACGAGGGATGAAGTGAAGCAACAGCGATTTTATTTTTTACGACAAGAATATTTTGTTAGATTTAATGATCCTTATTTGATGAAAAATCACGGTGATTTGCATCAGCACCCATGTTTTTATTCTTTCAGTGATAAGGAATACCCAGAAATATATTGGATGATTCCAATCTCACACGAAGTAAAGAAATACCGGAAGATTTATTATAAAAAGACAAGAAATAATAAACGCTGTGACACAATTGTTTTTGGTCGCGTATTAGGCGAAGAAAAAGCTTTTCTAATTCAAAATATGTGTCCTGTCACGGAAAAATATATTAATAATGTCTATCTTGATCACGGAATCGATGTTCAGATTGACGGAAGGCTAGCACGTGAATTAGAAATAAAAGCAAACAAAGTATTAAACATTGTTAAAAGTACAAAGTCACCTTATATAATATTTCCTGATGTTTTAGAAATTCGGACAAGACTTTTAGCAGATTAAAGAGAAAACCATGTGTTTCTCTCTTTTTAGATTCTAATTTTTTCTTCTGGCAATTTTACCTTAATTGTTGTAAATGAAAAGGGTTGAGTAAAAGACATTTTGTAGGCCGTTAGGTGTAGAAATTTGCTCGTTTTAAAATCAGGGCTATACAGCGGATCACCAACAATTGGACAACCAAGTGCTGACAAATGCACACGAATCTGGTGGGTGCGTCCGGTTTCAAGACTAACCTTAAGCAAGGCGGTATTATCTGCCTTTTTTTCTAGAACAGTATAATTGGTGATAGCTTTTAGTCCATCTTCTGTAATCATTCTTTTGCGCTGATCAAGCGGATCGCGTCCGATGGGCAAGGCAATTGTGCCTTTTTGGTCCAGTTTGTCGGCATGGTTAACTACGGTCAAATATTCACGGTGAAAAATTTTCGTGGTTAATTCACGATTTAAAATTGGCACCACTGCCGGATTTTTTGCAACCAGCAATAGACCGCTGGTCAGCATATCCAGGCGATGGACGATAAAAGGGCTTTTTCCAAGATAAGTGGTGCAATCGTTGAGCGCTGTATTGGTCTCGTTTAAATTAGGATGCGTTTTTTGCCCAGCAGGTTTGTTAATCACCAGTAAATTTTCATCTTCAAAAATAATCTCCGGCATTTTCCCACTTGCGGGATATTGCTGCTGCAAACTTTCAACATGCTCAAGTTCAAGGGCAACTTTTTCACCGGGATAAATTAATTCATTAAAATGACGATAACTGCCGTTAACCGTTACCTTTTCTTCTGTTCGCAAAAAATGCCGCCACTTGCGCGGAATCAGTAAATGTCTCAGCAGATTGCTGACAGAACAGGGTGTTAGATTTTCAGGATAGATAAGTGTAAAATAATAGCTCATAAGTATTTATTAAGTCTTTTCGTAAGTAAAAATAATTTTTGGTTAATATGGTACAATTTGAAGTGTTTCTAAAAGGAGCAGATTTAATGGAAAATAACCAACAAGAAAAAGGTAGCTTAAGCGGTCTGTGGCACCGTTTTGACAACCGTTTTTATATTGGACGCTGGATTATTTTACTTTTTCTGAGCGTCATTCTCTTGGTTTGTACATATTATACAGTCAAAGTTAAAACCTCAAACATTTCTAATCTGAAGGCATCGCTGTCAACAACCACGGCAATTTACGATTATAAGGGCCAGAAAGCCGGGTCGCTTTATTCGCAGAAGGGCACATTTGTCGAATACAATAAAATTTCGCCTAATGTCAAAAATGCGGTAATTTCAACTGAAGACCGCACTTTTTGGCATAATCCCGGTTTCAGCATCAAGGGAATGGCGCGTGCAGCGCTGGGTTTGGTCCTGCATCACGGGCAAATTTCCGGAGGAGGCTCAACCATTACCCAGCAGCTGGCAAAGAATTCACTTTTGACCCAGCAGCAAACCTTTTCGCGAAAGATCGAAGAATTATTTTTTGCGGTTGAAATTACTCATGTCTATTCGAAAAAGGACATTCTGACGATGTACCTCAATAATGCCTATTTTGGTAATGGTGTCTGGGGTGTGCAGGATGCCAGCCGCCGATATTTTGGTAAAAATGCCAAGGATATCAGCCTCGGTGAAGGGGCCGCGCTGGCCGCAATGTTGCGTAATCCTAGTAATTATAACCCAATCGACCATATGGCAAATGCTTTGAAACGCAGAAACTTGATTTTAAACTTGATGGTGCAAAATGGCAAAATTACTCAAGCACAAGCCCAGACAGCACAGAAAACCGGCTTAGTCCTGAACAATACCTTTAGGAATAAGGATGGGTACCGTTATCCCTACTTTTTTGATGCTGTTGTTGATGAGGCAATTAACCGTTACGGCCTAAAAGAAGAAGATGTGATGAACAAGGGCCTGAAAATTTATACGACCCTCAACCAAAATTATCAACAGCAGCTGCAGTTCAAGTTTGAACAAAGCTGGTATTTCCCGCCTAACGGAACAGACGGAGTGGCGCCGCAGGGTGCCAGCGTGGTAATGGATCCGTCAACTGGCGCGGTGCGGGGTGTTGTCGGTGGTCGCGGCAAACATGTCTTCCGCGGTTATAACCGGGCGACACAGATGAAACGGCAGCCCGGCTCATCGATCAAACCACTAGTCGTCTATACACCGGCTCTCCAAGCTGGTTACCACTATGATTCACAGCTTTCCAATAATCTACAAAAATTTGGCAAAAATGGTTATGAACCGCATAACGTAGATAATGGTTACTCGGATAAAATTCCGATGTATCAAGCTTTGGCACAAAGTAAAAATGTTCCGGCAGTTTGGCTGCTTGATCGTATCGGTGTTTCTAAAGGCGTGCAGTCTGCGCAAAATTTCGGCATCAAGGTTCCAAAGAATGACCAAAATCTGGCCCTGGCTTTGGGTGGACTTTCAACCGGTGTGTCGCCGATACAGATGGCGCGTGCATACTCGGCTTTTGCTAACAACGGTAATTTACCGAATAATTCTTACTTTATTACTAAGATTACCGATGCCAGCGGCAGAGTTTTGGCGCAGAATAATAATCCGGGGACGCACCGAATCATGTCGGCCAACACGGCCAAGGAGATGACGACCATGCTGCTGGGCGTCTTTACCAGCGGTACTGGTCAGTCGGCACAGCCGAGCGGTTTCCGGGTTGCCGGCAAAACGGGCTCAACGGAAGTTCCTAATTCCTATGGTTTTGGCACCAAGGACCAGTGGATTGTCGGTTATACGCCGGATATTGTGGTAGCAACCTGGGTCGGGTTTGACCGGACCAACCGCGACCATTACATGCACGGAATCTCGGAAACCGGAATTACCCGGCTGTACAAGGCGGAGATGGAGGGTATACTGCCGTATACCGCGCAAACGCAGTTCAGTGAACGGGCTCCAGGACAGATCATTAGGCAAAACGGTTCTAGTTCTGACTGGACCCATGGCTTAGGCGATAAAATTGAAAAAGGGATTGATTCGGCGAGTCAGAAGATTAATGAATGGTATAATAACATCAAAGGCCTACTTGGCAATTAATTTAGGAGGATTTTTTAATGATCAATATTTATGATTCAGCTAACCAATTGGCAACTGATTTACAGCAAATTGATGAATATAAGGCTTTGGAAAAAGCAATTAAGGGGATTAAGGATAATCCGACAAGCTTGGCACTGTTTAAAAAAATGGACGAATTGCAGTCGAAAATTGTCAGTGCGCAGCAGGCAGGAAAAACTTTGTCTGATGAGGAGCAAAAAGAATACCAAAAACTCAGTGAGGAAGTTCAAAAGGATGCCGGCATAGTGCAGTTACTGCAGGCGGAGCAAGGTCTGTATAAGACAATCGACGATGTTCAAAAGGCAATCACTAAGCCGATTAATGACCTTTACGACGGCCTTAGAAATTAACAATCATGAAGTTTATTCATTTAGCAGATGCACATTTAGATAGTCCATTTTTGGGGCTATCTTTTTTGCCATCTAAGAGTCTGCAGCAAATCCAACAGGCGCCCAACCAATCGTTTACCAAAATTGTGGACCTGGCACTGCAGGAAAAGGTTGATCTGGTCTTGATTGCTGGTGATACCTTTGACAGCAGCCGGCCTACACCCAGCAGTCAACTGTTTTTGGCAAAAGAAATTCAGCGTCTGACCGAGGCACAAATCCAGGTGGTGATGATTTTTGGTAATCACGACCACATGCATGAAGCTGATTTACTGGTTAAACCCAGTCCGTATTTCAAATTGCTGGGCAATGATGAACACGTTGAAACTGCTTCTTTCACCACCAAAGATGGTTTTACGTATTCCGTCAGCGGCTTTTCTTACCTAAATAACCATATTACTGAAGATAAAATTCCCGACTTTCCCAAAAAAAGCACGGATTACCATTTCGGCCTGATGCATGCACAGGAACAAACAAGCAAGGCAAGCCAAAATGTTTATGCCCCGTTTAAATTGAGCGAAGTAAAGGCCTTAGCATATGATTATTTTGCCTTAGGCCATATCCACCTGCGGCAGACTTTGGCACAGGAGCCGCTGATTGTTTATTCCGGCAACACTCAAGGCCGGCACATCAACGAATTGGGTGCAAAAGGCTGCTACTTGGGTGAAATTAATGAGGAAACTCACCAAACCAAGCTAACCTTTGTTGCAACTGGTCCGATTGTTTGGCAGTCAATCAGCTTGCGACTTACTGAGCCAATTTCCAAGAATGAGTTGCAGGAAGAGATTATTGCCCAGATGAATAAGAATGACGCCCTGACTTATTTTAGCCTGCATCTTGTCGGCGCCGAATTTCTCACTGAAGATGAACGGGAACTGGTTCAAGACAGTGATTTTTGGCGAACTATTTCGCTGCAGCTTAATTCGGGCTCATTTTTAGTGGATGTACGCTTTGAAACTAACAGTCAACTTGAGATAGGTGCAAGTGATCAGACTTTCTTCCAAAAAGCAGAGGATGAAGTCTTTGCTCCTGAAAATTTGGCTAAGACGATTAAAGATTGGGCAGGTAAGGATGAATTGGCAGCCGGTCTTGCAGCTGCACCAGATTTTATCAAAGCCGTTAGGGAATTAACCGAAGTAAAATTAAGCAGCAGGTTGAAGGGAGTTAACGATGAAACTGATAAAGATTAAGATTATTCATTTTGGTCAGCTGTCTGATTTAACTTTTACGCTGCCCAGCGACCGTTTAAATGTGTTTTTTGGTAAAAATGAAGCGGGTAAGAGTACGGTCGTTGCCTTTATTAAACAGATTTTATTTGGTTTTCACTTAAATAATCATGCTGCCCGGTTTTTCGAAAATTATAAACCTTTGGCACAGGTCAGCCCAATGGGCGGGTCGCTCGTTTTTGTTGGTGAAAAGGGTAACCAGTTTGAGTTGGAGCGGCTGTGGGCCAAGGGTGATAAAACCAAGCTTGGCAAGCTGACAGTTAAAAGCAATGACCAGCTTGTGCCGGCAAGTGTATTTTTTGACCAGATTCAAAATATTGACGGCGACTTTTATGCCGATAGTTTTATTTTTAATCAGGAAATGCTGGGGCAGGTCACGAACTTAAGCCAAGCTGACCTGCTGGAGCGAATTTATTATCTGGGGGCGGCTAACAGCAATCGTTTGCTGAACCTACGCGACCAGTTTGCCAAAAAAGCCGATACATTGTTCAAGAAAACTGGTAAAAAACCGGAAGTTAACCAGCTGTTATTGGAAATAGCGGAGCAAAGACAAGAAGTTAGCAGCACTAAAAGTGAATTTGGCGATTATCAGGCTCTCAATTTAGATTTGCAGAAGCTGCAGGGTCAGTTAGAACAGACCGACGCGCAGTTAAAGCAGCTGCGGAGCCGGCAAGAGCGGCTGCAGGCGTTAAAAAGGGAGCAGACCAACTATTTGAAGCTGCAGGAACTAAAAGCAAACTTGCGGGATATTAAGTTTAATGTGCGAAATTACCAAAAAGCCCAAGAGCTTGCTGTTCAGGAAAAGAATTTACAAAAAAATATTGCTTCATTAGAAAAAAGACTTAGTCAGTTGGGACAAACTGGCGAGGTAAGTAAAATCGGTGCGGAGCTGCTGCAGACGCGTCCGCAGGTTTTGCAGTGGCAGTCAGAATACCAGTCTTGTCTGCAAAAAAAGGAACAAATTCAGGCCGAAGAGGAACAAATTTTAGCTTTGAATTCGGATGCGAGAGCCGTTGTTCCCTTGTCACAGGAGCAAATAGTGCAGCTGGAGAATGATTACCAGGCACTGCCAAAAGCACCAAAAGAAGAAGCTGAGCCGTTGTCCAAAAGCAAATCATATTTGTCGATGATCGGTATTGCTCTGCTGGTCGTGGGATTGCTTGCTGGTTTCGCTTTGAAAATGTCACTAGTTAGTGTCTTTGGCGTCATTTTGGGCGTCGGCATGATTGCCTGGGATAAAGTAAAGGAAAAAGAAGCACAAAAACAGGGGGAGAATGTTCAGAAGCAACGCGATCAAGCAAAGCAGGCGCAGACGCATTTTGCCGAGCAATATGGCTTAGATCCGACAACTTTGAATTTGACTAATCTAATCAATGATTGGCGGCAATATCAGGCAAAAGAGCTGGTAGCAGCCAGTAATTTGCAGCAAAAAAAGCAGATTGATGAGCATGTTGATCAGCTGGCAGATAAAATTGCCGACTTTTTACATAAGAAAATAAAACATGATTTTGCAGCGCTGCTAGACGCATTGACGTTTCTTGAAAATAACCTTAAAAAGCAGCAGCACCAAGAAGATCAAAAGCAAAATTTACAATCTAGTCTAAATGATGAACAGAAAAATCTGCATGAATTAGACTTGCAGCTGCGAGCAGTTGTAGCGCAAGATCAGGTTAAGGACATGACGGAATATCAGCAGCGCCACCAAGAATATCTCAGCCAAACTAAGTTGCAAACGCAAATCAGTGCCTTGGAAGAAAATCTGCACGATGATTTGCCGCAACTGGCGAAAATGCAGAAGGAAACAGCACTGCTAGAAAAAGATGAACATGAATTAAGCAGGCAATTTGCTGCCGCTGAAGAAACAAGAAGCCAGTATCAGAAGACGATTGCGGAAATTCAGGTTAAAATGAGGCAGTTAGCAAATTCCACCGCTGTTTTCGCGGCGAAACAAGAATTGGCGAACACGGAAACCAAATTTGGAAATGCCAGTGCCGAATATTTGGCCAATCTGCTCGCCGCAAAATGGATTGGCCGGGCACTTGATCTGGCATCCAATGAACGTTTTCCTAAAATGTTAGCGGCGGCAAAAGAATATTTTGGGCTTTTGACGGCCGGGCGGTATAATGATATTCAACTTGATAAAAAAATCACTGTTACGCGCAGTGATGGCAAGAAACGAAAAGTTGAATACTTATCGCGGGGAACTGCCGAACAGCTTTATTTTGCGCTTAAACTGGCTTTTATTGGGCAAATTAAAGATCAGATTAATCTACCAATTTTAATTGATGATTCGTTTGTTAACTTTGATGATCAAAGGACAGATTTAATCAAGCAATTATTGGACAAGGTTGCGGCGAATAATCAGATATTGATTTTCACCGCTCAAACCGCACTGGTTGAGCGCCTAGCAGTTACGCCGCTGACTTTTACGAAAGGGAAGCAAAATGTTTAAACGTTTGCTAGATTATAATGACGGAGAAGAGCTTGAGATAGTTGTTTTAATTAAGAATTCACAGTTGCGTCATACCAAGAATGACAAACTTTATCTGGCACTGATTTTTGGTGACAGCTCGGGTGAACTGCGCGGCAATTATTGGGATGCAAGCAACCAGGATGCCGCGATGTTCAATGAGGGCACGATCGTGGAATTGAATGGCAAGCGTGAAGAGTATCATGGTCAACCGCAAATTAAAATTTACAGCCTGCGGGTTGTGGGACCGAGCGAAGGTTATGATCTCAACCAGTTCATCAAGGCAGCTCCTGAAAAAACGCAGGACATGAAAGAAGAGATCAACCAGTATGTGTTTGAAATTTTAAATCCGACTTGGAACCGCATCGTACGTTACCTATTGAAAAAATGGGACAAACGCTTTTTCGATTATCCGGCAGGAAAGAGCAACCATCACGCGGTTAGATCAGGCTTAGCCTACCACACGATTTCGATGCTGCGGGATGCCAAGGGTCTTGCTGATAATTATTCCCAAGTAAACCGTTCATTATTGTATGCCGGCTGCATTTTGCATGATATGGGCAAGGTGCTGGAATTGTCGGGTCCGGTAGCGACGCAGTATACGACTGAAGGTAATCTGGTTGGCCATTTAGTTTTAATTGATGAACAAATTATGCTGGCAGCGCGAGAAATGAAGATTGATCCGGAGTCTGAAGATCTGCTGCTTTTGCGTCACTTGGTCCTGTCCCACCATGGCAAATATGAATACGGTTCGCCCAAATTGCCGGCACTTTTGGAAGCAGAATTGCTGCACCGGATTGACGATCTGGATGCCGCCATTTATGCGATCACTAATGCTTTACAGCACACAAAACCGGGGAATTTTACCGAAACGATTATGAGTCAGGGCAACCGCAGGTTTTACCGGCCTAAGGTTGATCAAGAATTGGATCAGTCAAAAAAATTAGAATAAACAGAAATAAGCTTTTGCTGTTGGTCAGCACGGTTAAGCTTATTTTTTTGACGAATAATGTCAATTTGCTCACATTAACTTGTATTTATAATACTATACCGGTAAGCAGCTTTTGAATCGATTAGCAGCTTTTAATTAATAATCTGCTTATGTTTTATTAATATTTTCGTTTACTTTTAATTTTAAAAACTATATACTATTTGCAATACAAATTTTTTAATTAAGGAGCGGAAAAATGAAAGTAAAACAGTGGCTGATACTTAGTACGACACTGATTATTAGTGCCGGAATTCTGACTGGCTGTGGTAAGTCATCTAATTCAAAAGCACCTGATGATACAGCAAAAATTATGGTTGCGGACAATATTCCCACAATGGATTCATCGGTGAATACCGATGTGTTGGGATTTCAAATCGCTACTGATACGATGGAAGGCTTATACCGCTATGAAGGCAAAACACTTAAGCCTGGTATCGCTAAAAAAGTTGTTAAACCCACCAATAATGGTCTAACTTATACCTTTCCTTTGCGGAATGCCAAGTGGAGCAACGGGGATCCGGTAACCGCAGATGATTTTGTGTTTGCCTGGCGGCGCACCGTTGACCCAAAAACCAAGTCGGAATATGCATACATTTATGACGGAATTAAAAATGCTGACGAAATCAATGAGGGTAAGAAACCTGCTTCTTCGTTAGGGGTTAAGGCGATAAATGCCCATACTTTGCAGGTTACGTTAGAGAAACCAATTTCATATTTTAATAAATTGATGGCGTCAGAATTTTATTTTCCTCAAAAACAGCAAGTAGTTGAAAAGTGGGGCAAAAAATATGGCACAAATTCTAAGACCCTAATTTTTAATGGCCCTTATAAATTGGTCAATTGGAATGGTCCAGATAATACTTGGACTGAAGTAAAAAATGAAAGTTATTGGAATGCCAAGGCGGTTAAAGTTAAAAAACTGCAGTACCAAGTTGTCAAGGACCCAACAACGGCGCTAAATCTCTACCAGTCCAACAAATTAGATGATGTTACGATTACTGGTGATAATGCCAAGCAGATGAAGGGAAGCAAGGGCTACAATGCTCAGCTGCGCAACGCAATTTTCTACATCGAAATGAACCAAAAGCGCAGGACTATTTTTAGAAATAAAAAAATTCGTCAAGCAATATCGCTTTCCATCAACCGCGCGCAGTTAACCAAGACGGTTTTAGGTGATGGCAGTCGGCCGGCTGACTCGTTTATCCCCAAGGGAATGGCGTACGATCCTACCGATAAGACAAAAGATTTTGTGGCTGAAACGGATGCCAGCGCAAGTAAATATGCCAGGTACGATCCAAAAGAGGCAAAGAAGCTGTGGAAAGAGGGTTTGGCTGAAACAGGCAATACCGGCAAGAAATTCAACTTTGTGCTTTTGGGCGGCGACACCGATATCATGAAAAAAGAAGCTGAGTTTTTACAAAATGAGCTAGAAAAACTTCCGGGAATGAACATTACCTTAAGCAATGTGCCGCGCAAGACGCAGTATAGCCGTGCACGAGAAACGGATTTTGACCTGTATATGTCATTTTGGAGTGCGGATTTCCCGGACCCAATTAACTTTCTAACATTGTTAACATCAAATGTAAGCTACAATGATGGCAAATGGTCTAACCCTGCCTTTGATAAATTGGTCAACAAGAGCCTAACCGAAGATGCCAACAACTTGCCCGGGCGCTGGCAGGATATGAAAGCTGCGCAAACAATTTTAAATGAAGAGCAGGGAGTAGTTCCGCTTTATCAGTTTGGCGACGCACATATGACCAAGCCGCGGCTTAAAAATTACGTGTTAACACCAAATGGTACTTACAATATGGTTGCGCTTCGACTGGCGAATTAAATATACAAAAAATTTAATTATTGATTTGTTTACTTTTAATTTATGTAGCAATTTTAGTGGCACGTGGATGCCAATATTTGCTGGCAATTATGGAAAAATTTTGCTTAGTAAATATCTGCTGCTTTAACTTTATATAATTATTTTGCTTATTTTTTATTATTAATCTAGTTTACTTTTAATTTAAAAGGTAGTATATTATAAAAAACACTAAATTTTTTAATTGAGAGGAGAAATAATGAAAGCAAAGAAATGGTTAACACTTGGCATGACAATTTTAGCAAGTGCCGGAATTTTAGCTGGCTGTGGCAAGTCGTCTAGTTCGAAAGCTCCTGCTGCTGATGACACCGTTAAAATTATGACTAAAGACGTTATTGCAACAATGGACTCATCATTGAATACTGACGTAATTGGTGCTCAGGCTGGTAGTGATACGATGGAAGGCCTTTATCGGTATGAGGGCAAAGAACTTAAGCCGGGTATTGCTACGAAAGTTGTTAAACCAACGAATAATGGTTTAACTTATACTTTTCCGTTGCGTAACGCCAAATGGAGCAATGGTGATCCTGTAACTGCCAACGATTTTGTTTTCGCGTGGCGGCGAACAGTTGATCCTAGTACGAAGTCGCAATATGCTTATATTTATGAGGGCATTGCGAATGCTAAAGCAATAACTGCTGGGAAAAAACCGGCAAGTACACTGGGTGTTGAAGCAGTTAATGCGCATACCTTAAGAGTAACGTTAGAGAAGCCGATTTCCTATTTCAACGAATTAATGGCAGCTTACTTCTACTTCCCGCAAAATCCACGAACGGTTAAAAAATGGGGCAAGAAGTACGGTACTAATTCTAAGACATTGGTTTTTGACGGACCATATAAGCTGGTTAACTGGGATGGCCCCGACAACACATGGAATGAAGTAAAAAACGACAGTTATTGGAATGCCAAAGCGGTTAAGGTCAAGAAGTTGCAATATCAGGTTGTTAAGGATCCGACGACGGCCTTAAACTTGTATCAATCTAATAAATTGGATGATATTACGCTTACCGGCGACAATGCCAAGCAAATGCGCGGCAGCAAAGGTTACAATGCACAGTTAAAGAATTCGACTTCTTATATTGAAATGAACCAGCGTCACAAAACAATCTTTAGAAATAAGAAGATTCGGCAGGCAATTTCACTATCAATTGACCGGCAGCAGTTGACTAAGAAGGTTCTTGGCGATGGTAGTCGTCCGTCCGATACATTTATTCCCAAGGGAATGTCATTCGATCCGACAGATAAGACAAAAGACTTTACCCAAGAAACGGATGCAAGTGCAAGCAAATATGCTAGGTATGATCCGAAAGAAGCTAAAAAACTCTGGAAAGAGGGCTTAGCCGAAACGGGTAACACAGGTAAGAAATTTAACTTTGTTCTTTTGGGTGACGATACCGATATTGCCAAGAAACAGGCCGAATTCTTACAAAATGCGTTAGAGAAGCTTCCGGGAATGAAAATCACCTTGAGTAATGTGCCGTTTAAGACACGTTTGAGCCGTTCAAATGATGGTGATTTTGATATGGTAATGACCGGCTGGAACGCAGATTTCCCAGACCCAATCAACTTTTTAACTTTGCAGGTTTCGAAAGCAGCCTATAACCGTGGCAAATGGTCTAACAGCACTTTTGACAATTTTGTGAACAAGAGTTTAACCGATGATGCCAATAGTCCTAAAAAACGTTGGCAAGACATGAAGGATGCCCAGGATGTTCTGAACGAAGAGCAGGGAATTGTTCCGCTATATCAACAAGGTGATGCACACATGACGAAGTCAAGCATTAAGAATTACGCGGTAACACCAAACGGCAGTTACAATACAGTTTTACTTCGTCTTCAAAAATAAGTAAAATTACTAAAGTGAAAACGAAGTTGCCAGTTAGTCTGGGACTTCGTTTTTATTTTATTTTAGGAGGGTTAATTGATAAATGGGTAAATATATTTTAAAGCGGCTGGGCTATATGATTATAACCTTGTTTCTCGTCGCAAGTATTACCTTCTTTATGATGAAATTGATGCCTGGAACACCTTTTTCCAATCAAGATAAGCTATCAGCGGCGCAATTAAAAATTATGAATGAGCAATACGGTCTGAATAAGCCAATCTGGCAGCAATATCTAATTTATTTAGGAAATATGCTGCACGGACATTTTGGCACATCTTTTCAATTTAATAACCAACCCGTTTTACAATTAATCGTTTCACGTTTGAAACCGTCGCTATTAATCGGTGCACAGGCAATGGTTATTGGTTCGCTGCTAGGTATTTTGCTTGGTGCGGTTGCCGCCGTGAATAAAAATAATTGGGTTGACAGCCTGGCAACTTTTGTTTCAATCTTGGGAATTTCGGTCCCGAGTTTTGTCTTAGCCGTTTTGTTGCAATTCTTTTTAGCTTTCAAGTGGAATATTTTTCCAATTGCATTATGGACGGATTGGAAATCCAGTATTTTACCATCTCTGGCACTAGCTGTTTCGCCGTTAGCCCAAACCGCTCGGTTTATGCGGACGGAAATGGTTGATGTGCTGAACAGTGACTACATTGAATTATCCAAGGCGAAGGGCAATACCCGCTGGCAAACAGTTGTTAAGCATACTTTGCGTAATTCCTTGATTCCAGTAATAACGATTTTGGGACCGCTGACGGCAAATATTTTAACCGGCTCGCTGGTAGTTGAAAATATTTTCTCAATTCCGGGAATCGGTGAGCAGTTTGTCAAGTCAATTATGACCAATGATTACCCGACAATTATGGGTTTAACGATCTTTTACGCATTACTTTTTATGATTATGTTACTGATTACGGATATTTTGTACAGTGTGATTGACCCACGGATTAGAATAGCTGGCAAGGAGAATAATTAAATGGAAGAGATTAAAATTACGGCTGATAGTTTCAAAAGACTTAGCGGGGATCAATCTGCTAATCAAGAAAAAATTAGTGCACCGTCTTTAACCTTTTTTCAGGATGCGGTTCGCCGTTTACGCAAAAATAAGGTTGCGGTTGTTTCTTTCTTTATCTTAGTGATCATTGCGGTGCTGGCTTTTTGTTCGCCGATTATTGCGCCGCATGACCCGAATGCACAAAATCCTGATTACGCCAACTTGCCCCCGCGCATTGCCAATACCAATATTCCGGGCTTTCGGGGCGAGATTAAAAATGCTGCTGGAGTCGTGACCTATCCCTACGATACTAACAATGTTCCGAAAAATCGGACCTATGTTTTAGGAACAGATTATCTTGGACGCGATTTGTTTTCACGGGTGCTGTATGGTACACGTTTGTCATTAATTATTGCCTTCGTTGCGGCGTTGGTTGATTTACTAATTGGATTGCCCTATGGCATTATTTCCGGCTGGATGGGTGGCAAGGTTGACACGATCATGCAGCGGATTATTGAGATAATTTCGTCTGTGCCTAACTTGATTGTGGTTATTTTGCTCCTGCTGATTTTAAAGCCGGGCCTGTCATCGATTATTATTGCGATCGCCTTCAGCAGCTGGGTAACGATGGCGCGGCTGATTCGGGCGCAGACGATGCAGCTTAAGGAGCAGGAATATATCTTGGCTTCGCTGACGCTGGGCGAATCAAGCTTTAAAATCGCACTAAAGCACCTGATTCCTAACTTGTCGTCAACCATCATCATTCAAACAATGTTTTCGATTCCGAACGCAATTTTCTTTGAAGCCTTCTTAAGCTTTATCGGAATAGGGATTCCTGCCCCGAATGCCTCTTTGGGAACGTTATTATCCGACGGGCAGAAAGCCTTCCGCTTTTTGCCATACCAAATGTGGTATCCAGCACTGATGCTGTGTATCTTAATGATTGCGTTTAATCTTTTTGCGGATGGCCTGCGTGATGCATTCGATCCAAAATCGGAATAAGGAGAATAGAACTGAATGTCAAATAATATATTAGAAATTAGCCACCTAAAAATTAATTTCAAAACTTTTGCCGGCACTGTGCAGGCGATTCGTGATGTTAGTTTTAATCTCAAAAAAGGTGAAACGTTAGCAATTGTAGGTGAATCCGGTTCTGGTAAATCAGTCACCACACGCAGCATTATGGGCTTGTTAGCCCCGAATGCCGTGATTGAACAGGGAAAAATTTTGTTCAAAGGTAAGGACTTGTTGAAGGAATCGAATAAGGAAATGGATCACCACCGGGGGAATGATATTTCGATGATTTTTCAGGATCCAATGACTTCACTAGACCCAACGATGAATATTGGGCGTCAGGTAGCGGAACCCCTGCTCATTCATAATAAAATCTCTAAGAAAAAGGCCCTTGAGCGTGCTCAAGAAGTTTTGGAGTTGGTCGGCATTCCCGATGCCAAAAATAGGATGAAGGACTATCCCCATCAATTTTCTGGTGGGCAGCGTCAAAGAATTGTTATCGCCATTGCCATTGTTGATAATCCCGAAATTTTGCTTGCTGATGAGCCGACCACAGCCCTGGATGTAACTGTGCAGGCACAGATTATCGATTTGATGCGTGATTTGCAGAAAAAATTGGACACTTCAATCATTTTTATTACGCATGATTTAGGGGTGGTTGCCGGTATAGCCGACCGCGTAGCCGTAATGTATGCCGGAAAAATTGTTGAAATTGGCACGGTAGATGAAATTTTTTACCAACCCAAACACCCTTACACTTGGGGATTGCTAAGTTCAATGCCTACTTTAGACACCAATCAGGAAAAACTGCCGTCGATTCCGGGGACGCCGCCGGATTTATTGAATCCGCCTAAAGGAGATGCGTTTGCGCCGCGTAATCCGTACGCGATGCAGATTGATTTAGAGGCGCAGCCGCCGTTCTTTAAAGTGAGTGATACGCATTATGCGGCAACTTGGCTGTTGCATCCTGATGCCCCGAAAGTTGAGCCGCCGAAGGCAATTGTTGAACGTGCCAAAGAGTACGAGCAGATGCTTGCTAACGGTGCAAAAGAAAGAAGTTAAATAAATGACTGAACGAAAAAAAATTGTGCAGGTGCAGCATCTTAAACAATATTTTAATCAAGGTAAAGCTAATGAAGTTAAAGCGGTTGACGACGTTAGTTTTGACATCTATGAGGGTGAAACTTTTGGCTTAGTGGGTGAATCCGGTTCGGGTAAAAGCACAACTGGCCGCAGCATCATCCGCTTGTACACCCCAACTGCTGGCAAGGTCATCTATGATGGGCAGGATATTAGCAAGATCAAAAAACGCAGTAAAAAAATGCTAAATTTTCGGCGCAATGTGCAAATGATTTTTCAGGATCCGTATGCTTCGTTGGATCCCCGGATGAAGGTTAAGGACATCATTGCCGAAGGTCTGGATATTCACGGCTTGGTCAAAAATGACGCGGAACGCAGTCAGCGTGTCAACGAATTATTAAAAGTAGTTGGCTTAAATCCCGACCATTCAACAAGGTATCCGCATGAGTTTTCCGGCGGGCAGCGGCAGCGAATCGGAATTGCCCGCGCGTTAGCGGTTGACCCCAAATTTATCATTGCAGATGAACCGATTTCCGCTCTAGATGTTTCCATTCAGGCTCAGGTTGTAAATTTACTTAAAGATATCCAGGACCGGGGGAAGCTGACATACCTCTTTATTGCACATGATTTGTCGATGGTTAAGTACATTAGCGACCGAATTGCGGTAATGCACCACGGCAAGTTGATGGAACTGGGTGAGGCTGATACAATTTATAATCATCCGCTTCATCCGTATACCAAGAGCCTGTTGTCAGCGGTGCCTTTGCCCGATCCGGAAATTGAACGGAAACGAACACGTTTGCCGTACGATGCCAGCGTTGAAAATCAGTCGCCAGACCAAAAGCTGCGTGAAGTGGCACCGGGACATTTCGTTTTTTGTTCAGAAGATGAACTGGCGAAATATCAAAAAGCTGCTCAAGCCGAATAACTTTAGTAATTTTAAATATACTAAACATACTAACCTAGTAGTGGGTCGATATTCGACGGAATATTGATTCACTGCTTTTTCTTTGTTTTAAAATTGAAGCAGGGTTGAAGTTAATATGCCCTGTAGCTTTTTGACGCTTATACTTAATCAAGTATTTGACGCCCCACACTAAACTGACAACTTCATCATTTAAACTAAAATCTCTTCGTAGTATGTTGGCACTTGATGTCCGGTATAGAAAATTAGATACAGTTTAACTTGATCTAGCTTTTAACTTCTTCCTGCACAATTAAGTTAGTAGGAGGCCTTTTAGGATGAAAATGTAGTTGTAGTTGGAATTGATGTTAGCAGCCGTAAATCTGCTGTTTGTATTATGATTAATAAGCTTGCCATCAAACAATTTGATATTACCAATGATGCCATTGGCTTTAAACAATTGCTTGACGAACTGGAATTTTATCAAGAACAACCGCAAATCGTTTTTGAAGCGACAGGTGTTTATTCCTGCAGATTGCAAGCTTTTCTTAACCACCACAATTATCGCTATACTATGCTTAATCCCCTTAAAGCTAAGCTGCAATTGAATCAATTCAGAAAGAGTAAAACAGATCAGCACGATGCGCGCGATTTGGCTTACTCACAGTTTATTTACCACCGTGCACCAACTTACTTACAAAATCCTAACTATCAGCAGTTGGGTGCCATGAGCCGTTTTTATGAGCAATTAACTCATGATTTCGTTTCAGCTAAGAATCGTTTACATCGGGTTTTACAGTTTATCTTTCCTGAATTAGAAACTATTACCAGCACAACTAATGGGTTAAATTATTGGCGTTATGTCCAAGCTTTTACTCATCCACAAGTTGTTAAAAATTTGGGCTATGATGCCATCGTAAAATGCTTATTGAATTTCCACGGTATTGGCAAACATCGGGCTGACAAATTAGCTAACCGCTTAATTGAATTAGCTGACAAAGCCTATCCTACAGTCGATAAAGATACTTTTGAGGTTGAGGAAGCCAGATACTATGCTCAAAGATTAATGTTATTAAACAGGCAACGCAAACAAATAATTCAAAAAATGGTTGAGTTAGCGGCTAAACTGCCTAAAAATGACTTAAAAATATTAAAAAGTATTCCCGGAATTTCTGAAATTACGGCAGTAAGACTGTTAGGTGAATTAGGCGACATTAGACGTTTTCGGAATCCTAATGCTTTAAATGCCTTTGTTGGTTTAGACTTGCGCCATTATCAGTCAGGTGAAATGGAGCTTACTGATCATATCAGTAAACGTGGCAACCCAATTGGCCGTAAAATTCTTTATCATACAATCGGACAAATTGATTCAGTTAGGCACTATGAGCCTTGTCATATTGCGGATTATTACGAAAAGAAAAAACGATCTTCCCAAAGCAAAAGCTTCAAGAAAATCGCCATCGCAGCAGTCCACAAACTAACAAGGACTATCTACTATTTGATTGTGCATGACCAATTATATGATTATAGCGTAGTCAAAAAATAATAGGGCTTTAACTAGAATCACTGGTCACAAGATAACTATAACAGCTTAGTTCAAAAATGCAATTGGTCTAAGCTTATTTGTTTTACGTTTTATCCTTCCCAAATAAAGCTATTCAAACTAATTTTAGAGGCTTTCCAATGAAAACATTAATTGATTCCTTCTTACACTTGACTTTGGGTAGAAAAAAATCTACCAACAAAAACGTTGATAGATTTTTTTATTCTAAGTTAAATTACTTAGTTACGCTTGAACCTGAAGTTGAAACGTATGCTGACAAAACGTTCTTCAAATCTTTGTCTTTGATCGAAACATCGGCTTTCTTTAAAACCGTTGCAATAACACTTCTCATTGTTTCTTGGTCTTGCGACATTGATTGGTAGATTTGGTCGTCAATTTCCTTCTTGTGAGAAGCAAATGACCCTTTGTCAGGATGTTTAATCATTCTGATTACGTGGTAACCGGATTGTGATTTAACCGGACTCTTAGTAGTTTCACCGGTCTTAAGTTTGAATGCGGCAGCTTTAAAGGCAGCATCTAAACTTGTGTCGGTTGAGTCAAAAGCAGGAAGCTTACCCTCGTTTTTCTTGGTACCAGGATCAAGTGAATATTTTTTAACGAGACTAGCAAAGCTGGCGCCGTTCTTTAGCTGATTGATAATATCTTGTGCTGTTGACTTCTTTGAAACAAGGATATGCTGAACAGTAACTTTAGGTTCATAGGCCTTCCAAGCGCTGTCTTCTTGACTCTTGCTGACCTTTTTGATGTCTTTCAAAGCAGCTTCAGACAAGAGCGTTGTCTTCAGGTTATCTTTGAAAGCAGATGCGGTCATGCCGTTTTGCTGTAAAACAGCACCAAAGTTGGAACCGTATTGTTTCTTATATTTATTATACTGTGCATTAACTTGTTTACTTGAAACCTTGCTGCCGTATTGTTGATCCAAAACATGATTAATAATCATGTTGGCTAAAGTGGTTTGTCCCGCCTGCGATTTTTTCATTTCGTTGTAATAATCGTCTTGCGTAATCTTGCCGCCCTTGTAAGAAGCAACAGTTTTACCGCCATTCGAACATGCAGCAGTTGAGAGTGCCATTCCTGCGACAAGTGCAACTGCGGCAATTTTCTTTATATATTTCTTCATAAAATAAATTCTCCACATCCTTAATAATTTAAGTACCGACAACTAATATAACATAAATTGACCAGTCCTGATTTCAAATTTCAAATTTTCACAGAAAAGTCGTTTTTTCTTTAGCTTTTCTTAGTGATTTTCACCGGGTTTGCTGGCAAAATCGGTGTACGACTTTTTCATTTTGTTCGTTAACTCGGCGGTATCATCCTGGTAATGCTTAATTTTAGAGTTGAGCTCGCTGACGGTTTGTTGCGCTGCTGGTAGTTCAGCTGCCAACTGCCGCTTTGCATTTTTTAATTTGCCGATATTTAAAGCAAGTTCGCTGACATCGTTGCCGAAAGCAGTCACTTCATTTTTCAACGGCCCACCAAGACGGTGACCATTCTTATCTTTTACAAGAGAAATAATAACGCCTGCCGCAGCGCCGATTACCAGCCCTAAGCTCCATTTCTTCATTAAAATTGCTCCCGAATTTTAGCAGCAACTGCCTGATAATCTTCCTCAGTATACTTGTCGGCATTATTGCGAGTGGTTAATTTCAAGCCATCGCCCTCAAAGCGGGGGACAAAATGAATATGTGAATGCATGACAACCTGGTTGGCACTTTTACCATTGTTGGAGTTAATGTTCATTCCTGTGATTTTGGGATCAAACTTCTTGATGGCGTTGGCAATCGCCGGAATGTACTGCAGATATTTTTTAATATCTTCCGGGCTATAATCGAAAAAGTTAGTAATATGCTTTTTCGGCACCATCAGGGTGTGGCCGGGATTTACTTGTGAAATATCCAAGAAGGCTTTGACGTCATCATTTTCAAAAACGGTATAGCTTGGAACTTCACCGCGAATAATTTTACAAAATAAACAATCTTCATCTAATTTATTCATGTTTAAACCTCGATTTTGTAATTTAGTTTCCTATATGTTTCATGCTATCATAGAAAGTAAATAAATTCAGTAAAGAAAGATAGGAAAAATGGTTCTAAAAATTGAACATCTGACTGGTGGCTATACGGGGGTGCCAGTAATTAAAGACATTAATTTAGAAATAAAGCCTGGTGAGGCATTGGGCCTGATTGGCCTCAATGGTGCCGGAAAGTCGACAACAATCAAGCATTTGCTGGGCTTATTACGGCCGCAAAAAGGGACAATTACCTTAAATGAGGTTAATTTAACGGCGCAGCCGACTGCGTTTAAAAGGCAGGTAGCGTATATTCCAGAGATGCCGGTTTTGTACCCGGAATTAACTTTGAAAGAGCATCTGCAGTTGACAATGATGAGCTACGGACTAAAAGAGACCGAAGCCTGGCCGCGTGCGCAAAAATTGCTGACAGATTTTCGCTTGGCTGACAAGTTGGACTGGCTACCAATTCACTTTTCTAAAGGGATGCAGCAAAAGGTAATGATTGTTGCCGCTTTTTTGGCAGACACCGCTTTGCTGGTAATTGATGAACCTTTTACTGGACTTGATCCGTTAGCGGTGGCCAAGCTTCTGGCGCTGATTAAGCAGGCAATTTCCTCTGGGAAAATGGTTTTGATGACCACGCATGTTTTAGCGGATGCCCAGCAAGCAATTTCCAACTATGCGGTGCTTAACAACGGAACAATTGAGATGATTGGCAGTTTAACTGAGATTCGCCAGCATTACGGCTTGAAGCCGGATGATTCTTTCGATCGGCTTTATCAAGTTTTAAATCAGGAGCAGGCTTAATGGCAGAATTAGCAAAAAAACGGCTGGTAGAAAACTTTAAGCAGTCGCTCAAGTATTTGCTGCTGGTTTTCAATGACTTTTTCATTTTGGCTCTGATCTTTCTGTTTGGAGCATTAATGTTTTGGTATGCACAGGCAATGAAAGAAATTCCCGCAAATCTTTGGTTTTACAAGTTACTGGTGGGGCTGTTCTTGGCGGTACCATTATTAATTGGCAAGCTGGTTACTTTACTGAAAAAAGCAGACGCGCAGTTTCTATTTACGCAAGATAGACAAATGAAGGCCTATTTGCGGCCGCTGCTTCTTTACAGTATGATTGTGCCCAGTCTTATTTTATTGCTTCTAGCGGGAATTTTATTCCCGTTTGCAGCAATCAAGGCCGGCATCAAACCATTGTATTATTTGCTGGCGGTCTTACTTGTTTTGGTCTGCAAATTTATCCAGCTTGAGATTAGCAAACATAATCTGTTTTTCAGCCAGAGGCTACCATTTTGGCTGTTTAATATTGTTAGTGTGCTTTTTTTACTTGCAGGTTTGTATTATCCTTTGGCCTTAATTCTTGGCCTTATTTTGGTTATGCTGGCAGGCGTCTTGGTGGTTAAGCAAACCGGCGGTCTATTTAACTGGCGCTTTGCAATTAAGGCGGAAGAAGCACGGAAAAATCAGGTTTACTCGCTATTTAGCATGTTTACCGATGTTAAGGAGCGCCGCGTTACGATTAAGCGGCGGAAATATTTGGATTGGCTGTTGCCGCGCAGTTTGGCTAAGGAAAATCCCAATAAATTTTTATATCGCAGGTCGCTTTTGCGTAATCCGGAATATTTAAACCTACTGGTGCGGATGACGGTCTTTGCAGTTCTAATTTCGTGGCTGGTGCAAAATTGGGCCTGGGCGCTGGGATTGTCATGCCTGGTAATTTTTCTAACAGTTTACCAGTTGCTGCCGTTAACAGGTGAATTTGACCAAAACATCATGTATCGGGTTTATCCGATTGAGCGAGCAAACCGTGGCCGGGCAATGGCGCAGGTGGTTAGTGAAGCAATTTTGCTTGAATGGGGGATAATTGCTATTTCCTGGAAAATTGTTTTACCTGTTGGTGTTTTTCGTTTCTCAGCAATTTTGCTGCTATTAGTCTTTGCAGCTTTAGTGACACTGGGATATTTACCTTATAAAATTAAGGAAGGGGAGAAGTAGATGAGATTACGCAACAAGCCTTGGGCTGTTGATTTAGTTCATGAGCATCCAGAAAGTGTGCTGGATTGGCCGGATCCGGAAAAGAGGATCGATTGGGCCAGTCGTTTTTCTCACCCTGATCAACTGCTTGAAATTGAGGTTGGTTCGGGTAAGGGACAATTTATTACGACCTTGGCGCAGGAATATCCGGAGAAAAATTTTGTCGCGCTTGAACTGCAAATAACTGCGGCGGGGATGATCTTACGAACAAAATTAGCGAATCACTTGGATAATTTACAGATTTTATGTGCAGATGCTGCAGAGATTGCTTCTTTCTTTCCTCCCGCTTCAGCTGAAAAAATTTATCTGAATTTTAGTGACCCATGGCCGAAAACGCGTCATGAAAAACGACGTTTAACTTACAGGTCATTTTTATGTCAATATCAAAAAGTACTGACTGACAAGGGGCAAATTGAGTTTAAAACCGATAATGCGGGCTTGTTTGCCTATTCTCTTCTCAGTATGAACAATTTTGGCATGAAGTTTAACTTTGTCTCAGTCGATCTGCATCATGAAAAACCGGAGATTTTAGCACAAAATATTGAAACCGAGTATGAACATAAATTTGCGGCTAAAGGTAACCCGATTTATGCCCTGCATGCAAAATTTGAAACAAAATGATTTGAATAACGTCGGTTTAAAATTATAATATTTGTATACTTGATTAGCGAGGTAACAAAATGGAACAAATTAAAAAATTAGATCAAAATAAGTTGACAGAAATTACTAAATCGGGTCGGGTTGTGCTGGAATTTTCTGCTGACTGGTGCCCAGACTGCCGTTTTTTGGCTCCGTTTATGCCGGAAATTGAAGCAGATTTTTCTGACAGCAAGTTTTATCAGATTGACCGTGATGGTGCCGTTGATGTGGCTAAAGAATTGAATATTATGGGAATTCCTTCATTTGTTGTCTACCAAGATGGGCAAGAAATTGGTAGACTAGTCAATAAGGATCGCAAAACTAAACAAGAAGTTGAAGACTTTTTGCGGTCGCTAGACTAAGTGATAGAAGGGAATTTTTAAATGATTACGAGCATTAATAAGCGCAGTTATCCCAATACGTTAATCGTTATTTTGGCACAAGATAACGGTAAGAGTGAATTTGAAGAAAAAGATGATGTCACCAGAATTACGGATGAAGAAGGTAATTTAATTGGTTTTAACTTTTTCAATGTTGAACAGTTAATTGACTATGATAAATTGCCCGATGGACAGGTTAGGCTGACTGATAAGGAGCTGGCAGCGCTGAATGACAAGATAGCTGCTGCAGGTTTTAATGATAAATTGGCTTATGGCAGGCCGACTTTGGTATACGGTTATGTTAAAACATGCGACCCGCATCCGGATTCTGATCACCTTCATGTAACAACAGTTGATGTTGGTAATGAAGAACACCAAATTGTGTGCGGTGCACCGAATATTGCTCAGGGGCAAAAAGTGGTTGTCGCATTGCCGGGAACACTGATGCCGAACGGCCAGCAAATTTGGCCAGGCAGTTTGCGCGGTGTCGATTCATATGGGATGATCTGTTCAGCACGTGAGCTTGGTTTAAAGCATGCCCCGCAAAAACGCGGCATCATGGTTGTGCCGGATAATTTTGCAACCGGCGGCGAGTTTGAGCCGACTAAGTGTGATGAGCTGTTAGCTAGTGGGGACATTACCTTATAGAAAAAATAAAGGTATTAGTAAAATAGTACCTTTATTTTTTTGAAGATAATTCGGAGATAAAAATGACAAAAATTAAAGTAATGACCGTTTTTGGCACGCGGCCAGAAGCAATTAAAATGGCCCCGCTTGTTCTTAAATTAAAGGCGGATGATCGGTTTGATGAGGTAACGGTTGTCAGTGCGCAGCACCGGGAAATGCTGGATCAGGTGCTGGAAATTTTTAAAATTAAGCCGGACTATGATTTTAATATCATGCGGCAAAAGCAAACTTTGGAAGAAATTACCAGCAAGGTCATGTTAGATCTGGCCCAGGTAATTCATCAGGAACAGCCGGATCTTGTTTTGGTTCATGGTGATACTACAACCAGTTTTGCGGCTAGCCTTGCGGCTTTTTACGAACAGAAGACTTTAGGGCACGTTGAAGCGGGTCTAAGGACTTGGAATAAGTATTCGCCGTTTCCCGAAGAGATGAACCGTCAGATGACAGATGACTTGTCTGACTTGTACTTTGCGCCGACCAAGCTCAGCAAGGAAAATCTGCTTAAGGAAAATCATTCAGGCAAAAATATTTTCGTTACCGGCAATACGGCAATTGATGCGCTCCAGCAAACGGTGCAAGAGGATTACCACCACCAAGTCTTGGATGAGATTAGCCCGGGTAATCGGGTAATTCTGGTGACCATGCACCGCCGAGAAAATCAGGGTGAGCCGATGAAGCGGGTCTTTAAGGTAATGAAAGAAGTGGTTGACAGCCACGAGGATGTTGAGATTATTTATCCGGTTCATTTGTCGCCAGCTGTGCAGAAAACGGCACACGAAATTTTGGATGATGATCCGCGAATTCATCTGATTTCGCCGCTTGACGTGGTTGATTTCCATAATCTTGCTAAACGCAGCTATTTTATTATGACCGATTCCGGTGGGGTGCAGGAAGAGGCGCCATCGCTAGGAAAGCCGGTGCTAGTTTTGCGGGATACGACGGAGCGGCCTGAAGGAGTTGCAGCCGGAACGCTCAAATTAGTTGGCACACAGACTGCAGCTGTTAAACAGGCAATGCTGGAATTACTGGAAAATAAGGAAGTGTATCAGGCAATGGCTGATGCGAAAAATCCATACGGCGACGGCAAGGCCAGCGACCGGATTATAAATGCGATTGCTTATTATTTTTCTGATAAAAAAGGTGCAAAGCCGCGAGATTTTGCGTAATTAATCTTGGAAAAGGAATGGAACAGCAGATACTAAAGGAAGCAGGTTTAAAATAATGAAAGACTTAGAATTATTAACTTACCCAATTATTTTACGTCCTGAGGAAAAAGGAATGTATCTGGTCAATATTCCTGATATCGGCAATGAAGATGGTCTTTGGACAGAAGGTACAGATTTAGCTAACGCAATTTTTATGGCTAGTGATGCGATTGGCTGTGTTTTGTATGATGCGGTGGATTATCCTAAGTCTTCCAAGCTTGAAGATATTAAAACAGTTAAAAATGAAATAAAAACTGTCGTTTCTGTCAATATGAGAGAATACCGACATCGTAATTCAAAAAAAATTCGTAAAGAAGTTTTGGTACCAGATTATTTGGTGGACTTGGGTAAGAAAAAACAGCTTGATCTGTCTCAGGTGCTAACCGATGCGCTTGAAGCTAAGCTGGAATAAAGTTTCAATATCGTCAGCTTGAAAAGATAATTTAACCAAAATAAAACTCCGTAATTAGTTTGCTCAATCACGGAGTTTTATTATGTAGAATTTTTATCTGCTATGCCGTTTTTCTTGAATTTTTCTTTTAGCCCGCTCAACCATCGTGGTTTCCTGAGCCTGAAAAACTGATCTTGTCGTTAAATAGTTGAAAATCCCCACCAGAACCTGATCGACAATTTTCACAAGCAGTGCGTTCAAGTGCAGCCAGGATAGCCCAACTAGCATGATCAATGTATCGGGAATTAAACTAATAATACGGTAGGCAAAGAAGACTACCAGCTTATGCCAAGTTGTATGTTCTTCGTCCACATTATTAATAAAAACAGCCTTCTGATTAAAGAAGAACGATGCCAAATTGGAAATAATGAACGCAATCGTGTTGGAAACAACCACAACACTGTGCCACCACTGGTGCAGCATCATGAAAACGACAGTATTAATCAGGGCGGCAATGAAGCCAAAGACCATGTAGACAAACAAATTACGGTGCCGTCTAATTAATTTTGCCCCCAAAGTGCGGATATTGGGGTCGCCTGAAGAAGTTCTGTTTCTTTCCTTAGTCATTTAGTTTATCAGCCATTTCCTTTGCCGCCTGATCAATCTGGTCGATCGCGTCATCATCCGGTGCATTTTCAATTAGAACTGCCTTAGTAACTTCTTGAGCACCGAGTTGCTTGAACATCTTTTCAAAATCAAGCACATTTTCACAAAAATGTTCACCATAACTTTTATCACCACTACCCATTACTGCAAAAAACTTGCCAGTAAGGTCAAGTTCTTGAAGCTGGTCATAAAAGTCAGCAACATCATCGGTCATTTTGCCCTCGCCGTAGGTATAGGTGATAAAAATACATAAATCAGTTGTCAAATAGTCACTAGCGTCGGTAAAACTAGCCTCACTAGTTTCCACCTCGAATCCATAATCTTGTAAATCTTCCTCAAGAATTTCCGCCATGTCTGCATCGTTTCCGGTCATACTAGCATAAACAATTCTAGCTTTCATTGATGTTTCATACCCTTCATATATATTATCCATTATAAACATTATACATAAATTATGTGATTTTTCGATTTGCTTTAGCAAACTTTTAAAAAACGATATAATGGAAACAAGTATATTGATTAAGGGGAGAGTTATTTTGATTACAATAAAATCTATTCGTGAACTTAAAGGGATGCAGGCTTCAGGCAGGCTGCTAGCTTCAATGTTTGAAGGTCTGCGTGAAGTAATTAAGCCGGGGATTACAACCTGGAAAATTGAAGAGTTTTGTCAAGAATTTGTTAAGAACCGGGGCGGTCGGCTGTCGGAACAAGGCTTTGAGGGCTACCAGTATGGCACCTGCATTTCTGTTAATGACCAAATTGCTCACGCCACACCCAGAAAGGATTTTGTCCTGAAAGAGGGCGACCTGGTTAAAGTCGATGTCACTTGTAATTTAGATGGTTTTGAAACGGATTCCTGTACGACTTATCCAGTAGGCAAGATCTCTAAAGAAGATCAGGATTTGATGGACGTTACCAAGAAGGCGATGTACCTTGGAATTGACCAGGCGATTTTAGGAAACCGCGTTGGCGATATTGGTGCAGTAATTCAAAATTTTGTTGAAGAAGAGCACCATTACGGTGATGTGCGCGAACTTGTCGGACACGGCATCCAGCCAAGTATCCACGAAGACCCTGAGGTGCCTCATTGGGGTAAGGCCGGTCATGGAATTAGGCTGCGTGAAGGCATGACCATCACCTGTGAGCCAATGGTTGAAGCCGGTGGCGATTGGCGGATCGTCCAAAAGTCGGTTGCCGATCCCAAAGATGACTGGGTTTATTACGCAACGCCGGACGGTTCAAAATCGGCGCAATTTGAACACACTTTTGCCATTACTAAGGATGGTCCCAAGATTTTAACACTGCAGAAACCTTACGACGGCTATGAAAAATATTTGCCGCATTTTGACGAGATGGATGATTAGGTAAAAGAATGCAAGCAACTAGGGCGGCAATTAATCGGCGGATTGGCCAATTTTATAAATTAGTATCACGCAAATTTGGTCAGGGCGAAGTAATCGCGAGCTCGATTGTGATTGCCTATTATATTTTGTTCTCGATTTTTCCGATTATCATTATTATCGGGAACGTTTTGCCGCTGTTTCACATTGATACGGGGCCGATAGCAAGTTATGTGAATCTGATTTTTCCCGACCGGATTGCCAAGTTTATCATGCCGATTGTTAATTCACTCCTTAAGAGTAACTCAACGGGTTATATTTCGTTTGGTATTGTGGTCGCCCTCTGGTCGTTTTCGTCGCTTGTAAATGCCATCAGAATCGGGATGAACCGGATATATGGGGTTCACGCGATTGAACTAAAACAAAAATTGCTGGTAACAGTGTGGACGCGCTCGATCACAATTTTACTGACGACATTAATGATTTTACTTTTTACTTTGTTGGGTGTGGTTTTCTTATTTGGCCAACAAGTTCTGGATTTTCTTCAGCCGATTTTTTCGTTTTCGGTTGATGAAGTGAAAAAAATCTTTAATTACCGTTATCCTGTTGTCATCATCATTTTGATTATTGCGGTCTATTATTTGAATTATGTTTTGCCCAATATCAAATTGAAAAAACGAATTATCTGGCCGGGGGTTGTTACAACAGTAATTGGCTGGCTGCTGTTATCTTATCTTTTTAGTTTTTACCTGCACCATTTTCACATTAGCTGGGAAAATTACGGCATTATCGGCACTTTTATTATTTTTATGCTCTGGCTTAATATTTCTTCGGTCCTTTTGCTGGTTGGCTGCTGCGTCAATTCGGCATTGGTGGAAATGAAGTATGGTAAAGTTCAGTATTCAGCGGGGAAATTGGCTGAGTATTTTCGCCAAAAACGCCGTCATTAGTTCTGGCAGATTGCGTTTAAATCTGGTATATTAGGAACAAGTTTTAAATAGAAAGCGTATTTATATGAAAGTTAGGAAGGCTGTTATTCCGGCTGCTGGTCTTGGAACCAGGTTTTTACCTGCAACCAAGGCAATGCCGAAAGAAATGCTGCCGATTGTTGATAAGCCGACAATTCAATTTATTGTTGAAGAAGCGAAAAAGTCGGGGATTGAAGATATTTTAATCGTGACCGGAAAAAATAAGCGACCGATTGAAGACCACTTTGATTCTAATCCCGAACTTGAACAGAATTTACAGGAAACTGGGAAAACCGGATTACTTAATTTGTCGCAGAATATTACAAATCTTGGTATTAATCTGTACTACACGCGTCAGCCGCATCCCGCTGGGTTAGGCGATGCCATTGCCCGCAGCCGCAGTTTTATTGGTGATGAGCCGTTTGTTGTGATGCTGGGGGATGACCTCATGAACGACAAGGTGCCGCTGACCAAGCAGCTGATTGACCGTTATAATAAAACGCACGCGTCAACAATTGCCGTTATGCAGGTGCCCCATCAAGAAGTTTCCAAATATGGTGTGATTGAGCCCGACACCGAGATCATGCCCGGTTTGATTAACGTGAAGTCCTTTGTGGAGAAACCAGAAGTTGACAAGGCGCCGAGTGACTATGCAATTATCGGCCGTTATTTGTTAACACCGGAAATTTTTGATGTCTTAGCGACACAAAAACCGGGCCGCGGCGGAGAAATTCAATTGACCGATGCGATTGATACGATGAATAAAACACAGCGCGTTTTTGCCCACGTTTTTAAGGGTGAGCGGCATGATGTTGGTAACAAAGAAGGATACATGGAAACGGCAATTGAATATGGCCTGAGTCATCCAGAAATCAAGGATGACCTCAGAAAGTATGTGATTATGCTGGGCAACCAGCTGCAAGCTGAAGATCAGAAAAATAAAACACAGAAATAAAATATAAAAGTTTAGAAATAGGATTCAATTAGACTTGTGAGTCCTATTTCTTTTTTATAAAGATTAAGTTAATCTGGCAGTGAATAGCTATCCATTATCAAACCAATCCGTTAAGATTGTGCTTAACAATTGGAGCTAGGAGATTTCTTAATGAAAAATATTTATGTAGTTGCAGCTAAACGGACTCCATTTGGTCGCTATCACGGCCTTCTAAGTGGAAAAAATGCAGTTGCTCTTGGCGAAATTGCGTTAACTGCGACACTTGAGAGTATTAATTTAAATGCCCGGGCCCTTGATGGCCTTTTTATGGGCAATGTCCTTGGTACCGGTTTAGGGCAGAACATGGCGCGTCAGGTTGCTTTAAAAGCCGGAATGACTGAGGAAAGTGCTAGCGTAACGGTGAACGAAGTTTGCGGTTCGAGCTTGAAGGCGCTGCGTCTCGCTCAGGGCCAGATTGAACTGGGAGATTTAGACCTCGTTGCCGTTGGCGGGGCCGAAAGCATGACGAATGCCCCTTATTTTTCCGTACAAAAAAATCCCGCCAAGCCGCTTGCCAGCACGATGCTGATTGATGGGCTGCAGGATCCATTTTCGGGTAAGCATATGGGGTTAACAGCGGAAAATATTGCCCGAAAGTACCAAGTTTCGCGGGAAGAGATGGATCTTTTTAGCCTGCAATCGCACAGGAAAGCGAGCAGGGCGGTAAAAGAAGATTTTTTCAAGGATGAGATTGTCCCGCTAACCATCAACGGAATAATTTTTAGCCAAGACGAAAATATTCGGGCGGATTCCAGCTTATCGGCACTAGCAAAATTACCGGCGGTTTTCAGTGAAAACGGTCAGGTGACGGCGGGAAATTCATCGCCTCTAAGTGATGGTGCCAGCGTAGTGCTGCTTGCATCTGAAGAAAAAGTACAAGAAATGGCCTTGCAGCCGCTGGCCCGATTAGGGCAATTTGCCGAGTCAGGCACTGATCCTGCTTATATGGGTTACGCGCCATATTATGCGGTTAAAAAGCTATTGCAGAAAAGCGGAAGAAGAATCACGGACTACGATGCTGTTGAAATAAACGAGGCCTTTGCCGCTCAAGCAATTGCAGTTGCCCGTGATTTGCAGGTTCCAGAGGAAAAGTTAAATCTTGCTGGCGGGGCCATTGCCTTGGGGCACCCACTGGCCGCTTCTGGAACACGGCTAGTTATGGCCGCTATTAGTAGTCTTAAAAAGATTAACGGTAAACGGGCACTTGTTACCCTTTGTATTGGCGGTGGGCAGGCGATTGCTTATGAAGTCGTGAGGGATTTTTAAATGAAGTTTTATCAGATGTCTGCGAAAGACCGACGTCAGCTTTTGCGTAGCCAGGGAATTAAGCTGACAAAAGTTAATGAAAATGAGCTAAAGAAGTTGGAACAATTAAGCGAAAATGTTGTGGGCCAGATTAGTTTGCCTTTGGGTCTGGTGGGGAAATTAGTGGTCAATGACCGGAATTATCTGGTTCCAATGGCGACAGAAGAGCCGTCAGTTGTCGCAGCAGCTAATCACGGGGCCAAAATTTTTGCGCAAAATGGCAGCGTCGAGGCCAAGAGTGTTCGCAATGGCATTTATGGTCAAATTGTTTTGCGGGTTAAAGCAGATTTCTCATTATCACAGTTTGAAGCTAAGTTTCCTGAGCTGCTTAATTTGGTCAACGATGAATTTGCTAGTTTGGTCAATCACGGTGGCGGCGTCAAGGAGATCACGGCTAGAAGAGAAGCGGATTTGCTTTTTCTTAGAGTTTTGGTTGACCCTGCAGAAGCCATGGGAGCCAATAAGGTAAATACAATTCTAGAATTTTTAGGTAAAAAAATAACAGAACTGCCTGGAATTGTGGAAAAGTTATTTGCTATTTTGACGAATTGCCCCAGCCAGTTAACGGCAGCCAAGGTGGAACTGGAACCCGCAATGATTGGCGGCCACGACGTTGCTAAAAAGATCGCTTTGCTGAGCAAAATTGGTCAAGCGGATCCCGATCGCGGCGTAACCAATAACAAGGGGATTATGAACGGAGTTGATGCGGTTTTGCTGGCGACGGGCAATGATTTTCGTGCCGTGGAAGCGGCAACGGCTGTTTTTGCTAGTAGCGGTGGACGATATCACAGCTTAAGCAAGTGGCAGCTTAAAGACGAAAAATTGGTGGGTGAATTGACACTGCCGCTGCCGCTTGGGACAGTTGGCGGCTCGATCGATTCGCGGGCTGATATTCAGCAGAGTTTTAATATTTTAGGCAGCGGAATCACGAGCAGTGAATTAGCCAATGTGACGGCAAGTATAGGGCTAGCGAATAACTTTGCGGCACTTTTGGCGATTTCTACGGAAGGCATTCAGGCCGGACACATGAAATTACAGGCGCGAAATGTAGTTGCACGGCTTACCGCCAGCGAAGAAGAAAAAAAGGCAGTTCTTAGGGAAATGATTGCCACTGAAAAATATAGCGAACAGGCTAGTAAGGATATCTTAAAAGAACTAAGGAGAAACAATTAATGCAGATTGGAATTGACCGGATAGGGATGTATACCCCTAATAAGTATATTGATCTGGTGGATCTGGCCCACGCGCGCAATGAGGATCCAGCCAAGTTCTTGATTGGTATCGGGCAAAAAGAAATGAGTGTGGCCGATGAAACACAGGATGCGGTTTCGATGGGAATAAATGCAACGCTGCGTTATTTTGACCGAATTGATTCGGCAAAAGTCGGTCTGCTGCTTTTAGCAACCGAAAGCGGAGTTGATCAGTCAAAGTCGGGCTCATTATTTATCAATAGCGCGCTGGGCCTTGGCCCGGATGTGCGCACCTTTGAAATTAAAGAGGCCTGTTTCGGCTTGACGGCGGCCTTGGTGACAGCACGTGATTATATTCAGGCTCATCCCGATAAAACAGCTATTGTGATCGGGAGTGATATTGCGCGTTATGGCTTAAAGACAGCGGGCGAAGTGACGCAAGGAGCTGGCAGCATCAGCCTGCTGGTTAAAAAAGATCCGGGCATTCTTGCACTTGACCCGCAAAGTAGTGCTTGCAGTGCGGATATCAATGATTTTTGGCGCCCTAACGAAAGTAAGCTTGCTTTGGTAGACGGCAAGTTTTCAACAGCGATTTACCTTGATTTCTTTAAAACAACTTTTACGGCCTACCAAAAAATGACGGGATTGAAAACAAACGATTTTGCTGCTCTTATCTATCACTTACCTTTCAGCAAAATGGGTCTGAAGGCCAACCGGATAGCGGTAGCGGGACAAGATGAGGTGACAACTAAGCGTTTGAATAACAGCTTTACTGCTTCGATTCAATTGGGGCAACGGATCGGCAATACTTATACCGCCGCACTTTATTTCAGCCTGCTGAGCTTGTTGGAAAATGGGGCGCTTGCGCCTTCTGCGCGGATTGGACTTTTTTCCTATGGTTCGGGTGCCATGGGCGAATTTCTTTCTGGTAAGGTGATCATTGGCCATCAAAACATGCTGATGCGAGGTAGTGATGAGCAGCAGCTGCAAAAGCGGCGCAAGCTGACAATTGCCGAATACGAAGAGGTATTTACTCAGGCTTTGACTGAGCCGCAAGATGACGTAGAGTTAACAAGTGATGCTGAGAAAGGTACCTGGTATTTTGCCGGTATTAGCGAACGTCAGCGGCAGTACAGAAAGAAATAATCTAAGTAAGTTTGATTTTTTGACCATCTGGGGCAATTTGGATGCCGAAGGTGGCAATTTTTTTCTTTCCATCAACCAGCCAAAGTGTGATTGAGCGGTGGTGGAGATTTTTAATTAAACGGTTAAACTTTTCCTTAGTCATGGCGATCTTGCCTGGGTAGAGCAAGCACTCATTTCCTGCAATTTTGATTTTGGCAAGCGGCAGCATGTTTTTTCCAAGTGAAAGATAAAATTTTGTCTGCTGATCTAGGTCTGCTGTAATTTGTAAGAAATCTGTTAATCTCATAATTTTGCGCATTCTAAAGTGGTATACTACTTGATATTGAATTTTGAATAAAGGATTGAGGGGTTACTTGTGAAACGGATAAAACATAAAAAACTATGGCTGACATTAATTGTCTTTATTGTACTAGTATCTGGGGTTTTTGTGGGCGCTGGCCTTTATTTCTTTAAGGTTGCCTGTGTTCCTGGTCACAAGAGTTTTTTGAGTGGTCACAGTGCTTATGTGAAAAAGTCTGATCCGTTATATTCGCAAAAGATCTGGTTTAAAAAACATAAGAAGCAGAAATGGTCGATTAAGTCCGCAGACGGGAAATATCGTCTGGTTGCCAATTATATTCCGGATAAAAATTCACGTAAGAGCGTCATTATCTTGCCCGGGTACATGGATACGAAAGAGGATATGGGCGAGTATGCTACTCTGTTTCACCAGCTGGGCTACAACTCTTTAACGCCTGATCCCCGCAGTCAGGGTGAGAGCCAGGGAAAATATATTGGTTACGGTTGGCCGGAAAAAGATGATATTAAAAAGTGGTTGAATCTTCTACTTGCGAAGAAGGGTAAAAAGCAGCAAATTGTCATTTTTGGTGTCAGTATGGGTGGCGCCACAGCGATGATGGTCAGCGGTCTAAAATTACCGGCCCAGGTTAAGGCCTTTGTTGAAGACTGCGGCTATACCAGTGTTAAAGACGAGATTGAACATGAAGCCAAAGTCCTGTACGGGATGCCGGCTTTTCCTCGTTTTCCGTTAGTAGAAATTCTAAGCGGAATTAACCGAATAAAAGTTGGCTATTTTTTAAATGATGGTTCAAGCATTGTTCAGTTGCATAAAAATCACCGACCAATGCTGTTTATTCATGGTGCCAAAGATACTTTCGTGCCGACAAAAATGGTTTACCGCAACTACCAAGCTACCCGAGGACAGAAGGAATTATGGGTTGCTCCTAATGCCAAGCATGCGCAGTCATTTGCCAAGCATCCCCAAGAATACAAACTGCGGTTGCAGACTTTTCTTGCTAAATATATAAATTAGCTGTTGCAATCGCTTACATAAATCAGCTATAATAATAAGCGTGAAGAGAAATATTCATGATAAAATATGTCCTTATTTTAGAGTAAATTTTTAACAGCTTAAATGTATAGGGCTGTTATTGCAAGCTAACTATATGCAAAATTGGTAAATGGTAATATAAATCTGCTAATCTTGAACTTTCTCATTCACATGATAAAAACAGTTGCTGAGTTTTCGGCAACTGCTTTTATTTGCAAAAAAATTTTGCGTAAGCAGCAGGTAAAAGCTGGGTAACTTCGCATATAAAATTTTTAACTTTACGGTAGCAGGTTTGAAACGAATTTGTAACATTTAATCATTATTATAAATGCTATCAGTTTTTATAGGGTAAGTAGAGGAAAAGGCATTGAAGCATCAACATTGTTTATTAAAGTTAATTACATTTTTTTCTTTAGTTTTTGTTGGAATTACGGTTACTGACTTTTCTGTTGGTAATGGTGTACAGCAAGTCGATGCGGCTGAGCTTTCTAAGAAAGAGCAGCGTGCTGCTATTGTGGAATTGGCAAAACAGCAATTGGGCAAGAACTATGTTTATGGTTCAACTGGCCCCAATGCGTTTGATTGCTCTGGATTGGTGCAGTACGTTTATGATAATGCCTGCAATAAGGCTTTGCCAAGGACAACATATACGCAAGTCAGTGCTGGCAAAAAAGTTTCTCTTAAAAATTTGAAGAAGGGTGACCTTTTATTCTGGGGACCAGCTTCGGCACCAACCCATGTTGGAATTTGTATCGGTAATAACGAATTTATCCATGCTGCTGCTTCCGGCGAGGGCGTGATCAAGCAAAAGATCAGCCAGTACTTTTATCCATCGCTTGCCGAAAGAATAATTGATTAAAAATTTTAAAGTTTAATAAAAATCACGAAATTAGAACAAGTAATTTCGTGATTTTTTTATTTGCGTAAGGTTAATTTGACGACACATTCGCAACGTGGTGTTTGTGGCAGCATATCAACATTTTCAATTACGCGCACATCATAAACTTCGGTCAGTAGAACTAAATCCTGGGCCAAAGTTGATGGGTTGCAGGAGATATAAACGAAAGTTTGCGGTTTTGTGTGTAAAATTGTCTTGATTAAGCTCTTGGCTAAACCGGTTCTTGGCGGGTCAACGATTAAAGCGTCAACTTTTAGGCCTTCGTCCTGCAAGCGCGGTAAAACTTTTTCAACACTTCCCTGAAAATAATCGGCATTTTTGATGTGATTCAGCTGTACATTGTGCCGGGCATCGGCAACCGCATCCGGAATAGTTTCGATGCCAACCACTTGCTTGACTTGGTCAGCGGCGAGAATGCCGAGAGTACCGACACCGCTGTATGCATCAATCAAGGTCTGGTCAGGTGTCAGATCCAGAAACTTGAGTGCTTCGGAATAAAGGTTGACCGTTTGCTTGGGATTCAGTTGGAAGAAGGCTCGGGGCGAGAGCGCAAACTTTTTCCCTAAAATTTCTTCCATGATTTGGTCTTTTCCTGCAAGCTTGGTAGTTTTATTGCCCCACACCTGCGGGTTGCGCCAATCGGTTTCGTTTTGGAAAAGGCTGACAACATGCGGCAATTTCATAATTTCTTGGGCTAATGCGGGCAAATTTTTAATTTCACGGCCAACGGTGATTAAGGTCACCTGAATTTCCTTGCTGGCTTCTGCCTGACGGACGACAATCGTTTTAATTCCGGAAAAGTGCCGGAAAGGATTGGCAACTGCCACGTGTAATTTAATAATTAACCTTTTAATTGCTCTTTCCGTTTTTTGCGTATCTTTATTTTGGGTTGGCATGATCGGCAGATCATACAATTCATGAGAATTGGGCGCAAATAGCCCCAGCTTAGTTTCGCGGTGTTCTTGTTCAATTTGGTACTGCGCCTTGTTGCGGTAATGCCACTCGTCCGGTGCCGGAATTGTCCTTTTAACCTTGTACTTGCTGTAGCCGCGAGGATGATACTTTTTGAGGGCTTCAAGGACATTGTTGCGTTTAAATTCAAGCTGCTTTGAATATGCAAGATGAGCAAGCTCCAAACCTCCGACAGCCGGGCTGACATCTTTAGGAAAAGCAACCCGGTCGGGGCTTTTTTCCTTAATTCGCACTAATTCTGCTTGAATGTAGTGGGGATATTCTTTAGTGATTTTAGCAACCACCACTTCCTCAGGTAGAGCTCCAGGGATAAAGATGATCTTTTTCTTGTAATAGCCGATCCCTTCACCGTTGATCCCTAAGCGCTTGATAGTGATAATTACATCTTTTTCTTTTGAATTATGGTTAAAATTTTTCTGCATCTTTTTTTCTTTCTACTAAAAACTAATTCTTTGCTAGTTAATTGTACTACCTGGAAAAAGTTTTTCGCAATGAATTAAAAAATTTGCTAGCATAGTAGTAGAATTAATTAGTGAGGTTAAACAATGCCACTTATTACCAAGGTCAGTGCCCAAAAGCGGGCTGACCGCTACAATATTTTTTTAGACGGGAAGTATGCCTTTTCAGCGAGTCAGCAAACCGTTGCGGAATTCATTCTGCTTCAGGGCCAAGAATTGACTAATGAAAAAATTACGGAAATTAAGCAGTTTGATGCCGATGCCAAAGCTACCAATCTCGCGTCACGTTTTCTGAGCTATGAACCGCGGACAATTTTTGAAATTTTACAATATCTAAAAAAGCACGGAATTTCTGATGAATCGGCTGATTCTGCCGTCGATCAATTGACCAATCTGGGCTATTTGGATGACCAAAAGTATGTCAAGCTGGTTCTGCAAAATAATTTGCGCATCGGCAGTGATGGGCCCCGTGCTGTTTTGCAAAAGTTGTCTGCTAAGGGGGTTGCTCCTGAAACTAGTCAGCTTGAACTGAAAAATGTTGCTGATGAAGCTTGGCTTCCCGTGGGTCAGCGTGTCCTTAAGTCGATGAAGAGTAAAATTGGCAAGATGTCTGAGCGTGAGCTGAAGCAGAAAATGCGCGCTAAGCTGCTTACGCATGGTTTTGATAGTGGTTTTAGTGAGTTGATTCTTGACGAAATAGATTTGACAGCCGATGATGATGACCAGCTCGATGCCCTGAAAAAGCAGGGAATCAAGGCTTACAAAAAATTTCGCCGCTTCACTGGCAGTGAGCGTGAGCGCAAAATACGCAATTACTTGTTTACACATGGTTTTTCTTCCACAGAAATAAATTCTTTCCTGGCTGGCGAAGTTATTTCTGAAGAAGAATTAGATGAATATTAGGAGATTAAGATGGAAAAGGAACAAGAAAGCCTTACTTTTATCGGCCGACCGTTTACCGATAGCTTGATGAATGAGCAGCGGTCATTTGCCGCCAGCAACGCAGAAATGGAAAATGATCAGAACTGGCAGAATTTTCTTAAGGAAAATAATTTGGCGGACTGTCGTTCAAGTTTAGTAGTTTTTGGCCCCGATAATTTTATGTACTGGTACGGAGTTGTGGCTGAAATGCAAGTTGTACCGGCAGGTTTGATGAAGTATCAGCTGCCACAAGCACGTGTAGCCCAGGAGGAGCTGTCTAATCAGAGCCTAACTTATTTTAATGAACCCTTAAATTTGGTTTTGCCACCTTTTTTGCAAAAAGTTGCGGCTACTGGGACGAAGGTCTACGAAAATATTGGCGATAGTAACACGCCTTATGTTTTGCAGACACTAAATTTGGCAACAAAAAAACTGACGCAAACTTTATATTTGGCGGTCAGTCATTAAAGATAATCAGTGTTGCTGGGGATCAATTGACAAGTTGTCATATTCCACATAAGCGCCAAGGCAGGTGGAAATTAACATTACGAGGATAACAATTCCGACGGATTTGCCAACAATTTGGTCCAATGTAAGAAAATTACGCACGACGAACGTGGCGATAAAGCACAGGATAAAATCTAGCACGATGTTGGCCCCAAGTAGGAAATAACGCCTGCGGATGCTGAAGAAGCGCAGAAGCTGCTTCAAGAAACCATCGTCAATTTCTGTTGCCAGCAAATCTACCGGTCGCTGAATGGTTGCCTTGACGGCAAACATGATGAGCGCACCAACGATTGCCCCAATCGTCGTCCGAAAAAGATCAGCGGAATGCAGCACTAATGCGTTGTAGCAAATTCCGATAATCGTTAAGCTGCAAATGTAAGGAATTAATAATAAAAAAGTGAATACCAGGAGAACATGACTCTTTTTCATGGCGATCAACCTCATTTCTTACCAGCTATTTTAACATAAGCGGGCCGTCCATGATATAATGTTATTATTTATAATATGCTTTTAAGAAAGAGAGAATGACATTATGAGCAGTGACCCTGCGGCGACCACCTTACTTGATAAACTAAAGAGTAAGTTTTCTGGTAAAACTGAGGAAGAAACAAAAGAGCATTTGGAGCAGGAGATTAAGGACCTGCACCAAGAAAAAGAAATTAGTGAAACCGAATTTTCCATGTTAGAGGGAGTCCTGAACTTCCACGGCCGGATGGCCCACGAAGTGATGGTTCCCCGGACCGATGCCTTTATGGTTGACGCTAATGTTAGTTTTCAGGATAATTTGGATGAAATTCTGCGTGAACCTTATTCACGAATTCCGGTTTATCAAGGTGATAAGGATAAAATTATCGGGGTCATTCATATTAGGACAGTTTTACGCAAGGCGCGTGAAATCGGCTTTGATAAACTTGACTACAGCGATGTGATGAACGAGCCGCTGTTTGCTCCCGAAACAACTGACTTGTCGGACTTGCTGGTTGAGATGCAGCGTACCCAGCAGCAGATTGCGATTTTGATGGATGAATACGGCGGTGTTGTGGGAATTGCTAGTATTGAAGATTTACTCGAAGAAATTGTGGGCGATATCGACGATGAGGTAGACAAGGCCGAAGTTTTGGTTAATCAAATTGACGACAATAAGTATGTCATCTATGGCAAAATGTCCCTTGATGATTTTAATGAGCAATTTGGCACTGATTTAAAAATGGAAAACGTTGATACGGTAGCGGGCTATGTGATCACTAAGCTGGGAATTATTCCCGCTAAGGGCGAAAAATTGTCGGTCAAACTGGATAACGGAATGACTTTGACAACCAGGAGGATGATTCGCTCACGCCTTTTGACCGTTTTATTGACGATTCCCAAAGAGGTAGTTAAGGAAGAACAAGATAGTTAATGAGTAAAGAACTTTTGGATAAGGTAAACAAGCGGCGGACATTTGCAATTATTTCGCACCCGGATGCGGGTAAAACGACAATTACTGAGCAGCTGCTTCTTTTTGGTGGCGTCATCCGCAGTGCCGGAACAGTAAAGGCCAGGAAAACAGGTCATTACGCTACTAGTGACTGGATGGAGATTGAGAAGCAAAGAGGAATTTCTGTCACCAGTTCGGTTATGCAGTTTGAGTATCAAGGTAAACGGATCAATATTTTGGATACGCCGGGGCACCAGGATTTTTCTGAAGACACTTACCGGACACTGATGGCAGTTGATTCAGCCGTGATGGTGATTGACACGGCTAAGGGAATTGAACCCCAAACTAAGAAATTGTTTAAAGTTGTTAAGCAGCGGGGTATTCCCATTTTTACTTTTATGAATAAACTTGACCGTGACGGTCGGCCGCCGCTGGATTTGATTGCCGAGCTTGAAGACCTGCTTGGAATTGAAGGGATAGCAATGAATTGGCCGATCGGATCAGGTCAGACGCTTAAAGGTTTATACGATATTGCCAACAATCAGGTGGAATTTTATCATCAGGACGGGCAGGACCGATTTGTTGCACTTGATGAAAACGGTCAGCTCCCGGACTCTGAGCCGCTGAGCAGCGATCCCCAATTTGGAGAAACGCTGGATGAAATTACGCTGATTAAAGAGGCGGGCAACAAGTTTGATTTGGCTAAAATTGCTAAGGGGGAGCAGACACCTGTATTTTTTGGTTCGGCTTTGACCAATTTTGGCGTTGAGACCTTTTTGAAAAGTTTTGTTAATTTAGCTCCAGCACCTGAGAGTCATCAGGTCAATGGAAATGAAACGCTTGAACCGGACGATTCGGAATTTTCGGGCTTTGTTTTTAAAATTCAGGCCAACATGAATCCGCACCACCGTGACCGCATTGCCTTTGTGCGCATTGGCAGCGGTGAGTTTAAAAAGGGCTTGGATGTTACCTTGGCAAGAACCGATAAACCGATTCGTTTAAACGGCGCAACTGAATTTATGTCCAGTGAGCGGGTGCAGGTTTCGGATGCCGTTGCTGGTGACATCGTCGGCTTATACGATACAGGTAATTTTCAGATCGGCGACAGCATTTATGCCGGAAAGGGAAAAATCGTGTACCCCAGTTTGCCGGAATTTACGCCGGAATTATTTGTCCGCGTGACCGCCAAAAATGTGATGAAGCAGAAGTCCTTTCACAAGGGAATGGAACAGCTGGTTCAAGAAGGTGCCATTCAGCTCTACCGCAATTATCAAACCGATGAGTATATTCTGGGTGCGGTGGGGCAGCTGCAGTTTGAAGTCTTTAAGTTTCGTATGAAAAACGAGTATAATTCAGACGTTGAGATGACCAGCATTGGTCACCGGGTTGCTCGCTGGATTAAGCCAGACCAACTTGATCCGGCAATGGCCAACAGCCGCAATTTATTGGTTAAAGACCGTTATGATCAGCCATTATTTTTGTTTGAGAATCAGTTTGCGGAACGTTTCTTCAAGGATAAGTACCCGGACGTGGAATTGACAGAAAAGTTATAGTAAATAAAAAAGTGATGAATTTTATCTCATCACTTTTTTTGTTATTTATTGACATGAATTTCAAGGACATGTTGGTTCTTATCAATTGTTATTTGATAAGAAGGATCATTTTCTTTAACAAGCCGCTTGATCACAAACTCAAATTCTTCCCTGCGGACACGCCGGCTGTGGTTTTCAAGAACAATGCCGATCGCGTTGTTGCTTTCGGTGTAAATTACCGAAGTGTTGCCAAGAGAATAAACCTTGACGTAGTTAACATCGGTTGAATTAAGTTGACTATGAACTAAGCTTGCATAACTATTGGTTACATCTATTAAGTGCATGGATTTCACCCGTTTCTGTTGCTCCCTTTTTTATTAATTATAGCTTATTTTACAAAAAAAAACATGCTTGCTGGCTAAGCATGTTTTTATGTAATTCTGAAGTAAGCAAGTAATTATTTGGCAGCATAATTTTCTTCGCTGACTACGTTTGCCGGTTCAGTAATCACAATTTCATTGTTTTTAACATCTGCGACTAATTCTTTTGCTTGCGGATGATCAAGCTTGTAATCGGCAACCTTGTCTTCGATTTCTTCCTGGATGGTCCGACGCAGCGGCCGTGCTCCCATGCTTGGGTTGAAGCCGTCGTCAACCAATTTCTTTTTGGCATCCTCAGTGACTGTAATTTGCAAGCCCTGATTTTTCACCATGCTGTTGGTATTGGTCAGCATCAAGTTAACAATCTTGATTAGGTCTTCCTTAGATAATTCGTTAAAGGCAATGACATCGTCCAGCCTGTTTAGAAATTCGGGCTTGAAGAACTGGGTCATTGAATTTCTGGCAGAATCGGGAGCATCCGCATCATTTTCAGCTGCAAAGCCGACACTGGTCTTTTTAATACCCTGGCCTGCGTTTGAGGTCATGATAATAATCGTGTCTTTAAAGGAAACTGTACGCCCTTGTGAATCAGTCAGGCGACCGTCGTCTAGGATTTGCAAGAAAAGATTCATGACTGCCGGGTCGGCTTTTTCGATTTCATCCAGTAAAATTAAACTATATGGGTTATGCCGCACGCGTTCGGTCAACTGGCCGGCTTCCTCATAGCCGACATATCCGGGAGCAGAACCGATTAACTTGGAAACAGAATATGATTCCATGTATTCAGACATATCAAAGCGAATCATCGCGTTTTCGGAACCAAACATCTGCTTAGCTAATTGTTTAGCCAGCTCCGTTTTACCGACGCCGGTAGGACCGACAAAGAGGAAGGAGCCGATTGGCCGACCCGACTTGTTGAAACCGATCCGGTTGCGGCGAATTGCTCGGGCGACCTGATCAACCGCCTTGTCCTGGCCGATGACATGCTTCTTTAAAGTTGCCGCCAAGTTCTGCAGCTGGTTTTCTTCCTGCGCCTGGATGTCGCCAACTGGGATCCCCGTCTTTTCCTCAACTATTTTATCCATGATCTTACTGGTAATCACTGGTGACTTATCCGGGTCAACCTTTTGGTCTTTTACCTTGTTGTACTTTTCAATTTGGTCACGGTAGTATGCGGCTTTTTCGTAGTCCTCATTTTTCAGTGAGTCTTGCTTTAGCTGCTGGGCAGCGTTGATACGTTCCTGCAGTTTATCCTTGTCAATATATGGAATCGTTAGGTTCATCCGAGAGCCAGCCTCATCAAGCAAATCAATCGCCTTATCCGGCAAGAAACGGTCTTGGATGTAACGGGCCGATAATTCGGCAGCCGCCTTAATGGCATCGTCCGTGTAATGAACGTGATGGTAGTCCTCATAGCGTTTCTGAATTCCCTTGAGAATTTGAATGGTTTCGCTGATTGATGGTTCCTTAACCTCCACCGGTTGGAAGCGCCGCGCCAAAGCCGAATCCTTCTCAATTTCACGATATTCCTTAATCGTCGTGGCACCCACTAGTTGCAGATCACCGCGGGCTAAAGCCGGTTTGATAATATTGCCGGCATCCATGCCGCCTTCAGCGTTCCCCGCACCAACAATTTCGTGAATCTCATCAATAAAAAGAATGATATCATTTCTATTCTGCAGTTCTTTGATCAGCTGTTCCATCCGCTGCTCAAATTGCCCGCGGATACCGGTTCCCTGAACTAGGGAAACAACGTTTAAAGAAATTATTTTCTTGTCCTGCAATTTAGCTGGCACCGAACCGTCGACAATTTGCTGAGCCAAGCCTTCAACCACGGCGGTCTTGCCGACTCCAGCCTCACCGATTAAAACCGGATTATTTTTGGTTCTGCGGTTCAGGATTTCTATCACCCGGGCAATTTCCTTGTCGCGTCCGATTACCGGATCAATTTTGCCTTTTTTGGCAAGTGCGGTTAGGTCTGTTCCGTATTGATCGAGCAGTGAACGGCCATTGCCGCCGTTTCCTCCCATCTGCATCTGGGGTCCTTGTCCCTGACGCATATTATTGGCATTATTACTGTTTAGTGAATTAAAGATGTCATTAAAATCACCAAAGAAGCCGTTGTTATCATTATTATTCATATTTTTATTTCCTTGTTGTGCCTGCAATTCTTGGTAGCATTGCTGACACAAGTTAATTTCTCGCCCTTGACCGTTCACATTCGCAAACAGGTGAATGGAAGCGGGCCGTTTGTGACAATTTTGACAGAGCAATTATATTACCGCCTTTCACTTTGCAATTTTATTAAATTATATAATTAGCACTCTCAATAATCAAGTGCTAAGTCTTAAGTATTATTTTTTTCACAAGCATGCTAAGTATGGTAAAATTGTTTTGTCTGTAAGTGAAATAATAGCCGTAAGATAGGGAAATGTGGGGCGTTTAAAGTGGATTATCAAAAAATTCTAGACGAGCTGGCAAACGGTAAGCTAGAGAAGTATGAAGTTGATCCACAGACCGCATTTGACTTTCAAACGGCATTACGCGCCTATGGCAAACGGCAAAACATAACCGGCCGGGCCTTGCGTGGCGGTAAAATCATTTATACGCGCGCCGAAGCTAGTGATTAAATGATGTAAACTGTTACAATTTTATTGTCTTAATCACAAAAAAATGATAGGCTAATATTTGTATGGGTATTTTATACCGATTTATTTTTTTCGATTTAAAGGAGATATTATAATGGAAAAACGTAATTTTCATGTTATTGCAGAAACAGGGATTCATGCACGTCCAGCCACACTGTTAGTTCAGGCTGCTTCAAAATTTGGTTCAGATATCAATTTGGAATACAACGGCAAGTCAGTTAACTTGAAATCAATTATGGGCGTGATGTCACTCGGCGTTGGTCAAAATGCCGACGTTACAATTACTGCTGATGGTGATGACGAAAAGGATGCTATTCAGGCAATTTCTGACACAATGGAAAAAGAAGGTTTGGCTGAATAATGACAAAGACTTTAAAGGGAATTGCTGCTAGTGACGGGATCGCCGTTGCTCCAGCTTATCTTTTGGTAGAGCCTGATTTGTCATTTTCCAAGACCACTGTTAGCGATACTGACAGTGAGTTAGCTCGTTATAAGAAAGCAATTGACGAATCAACTAAAGAAGTTGAAAAAATTCGCGATGCTGCTAAGAAGAGCATTGGGGAAGATGAAGCACAAGTCTTTGAAGCCCACTTGATGATTTTGAATGACCCGGAATTCACTGGTGCTATTGAAACCGAAATTAAAGACCAAAAGATTAACAGCGAAGCTGCACTTGATGAAACGGCACAGAAATTTATTAAAATTTTTGAAGGAATGACAGATAATGCATATATGCAGCAGCGTGCTGCTGATGTGCGTGATGTTTCGAAGCGGGTAATGGCCCACCTTCTTAACAAGGAACTGCCTAATCCAGCAGCAATCGATCATGAAGTGATCGTTGTTGCGCATGATTTGACCCCAAGTGATACTGCCCAACTTAATAAAAAATTTGTTAAGGGTTTTGTCACAGATGTTGGCGGTCGAACAGCACATTCAGCCATTATGGCACGTTCACTTGAGCTTCCAGCCGTTGTTGGTACTGAATCAATTACTAAGGATATTCAAAGCGGGCAAACACTGGTTGTTGACGGCCTGAACGGGGATGCAGTTGTTGATCCAAGTGCTGAACAAGTTTCTGATTATCAACAAAAGAGTAAGGCTTTCTTAGAGCAAAAGGCTGAATGGAAGCGGTTGAAAGATGAGCCATCACTAACAGCTGATGGCAAGCAATTCACGATTGCGGCTAACATTGGTACACCTGATGATATGCAGGGTGTTCACGATAATGGTGCTGAAGCAGTTGGCCTTTACAGAACTGAATTTTTGTACATGAATTCTTCCGATTTCCCAACCGAAGATGAACAGTTTGAAGCCTATAAAAAAGTTATTGAAGGCATGGATGGCAAGCAAGTCATCATCAGAACCATGGATATTGGTGGTGATAAGCACCTTGACTACTGGGATCTGCCAGAAGAAATGAACCCGTTTTTGGGTGTGCGGGCTATTCGGCTTTCACTAAAGAACGAGGATATTTTCCGGACACAACTTCGTGCTTTGCTTCGTGCTTCAGCTTACGGCAAGTTAGGCATTATGTTCCCAATGATTGGTACTTTGAATGAATTGCGCAAAGCTAAAGCAATTTTGAATGAAGAAAAAGAGCAATTGGTAGCTAAAGGTGTGAAGGTTGGTTCTGATCTTCAAGTCGGAATGATGATTGAGGTTCCTGCTGCAGCTGTTTTGGCCGACCAATTTGCTAAGGAAGTTGACTTCTTCTCAATTGGTACCAACGATCTAATTCAATACACAATGGCAGCTGACCGGGGCAATGATAATGTTTCTTATCTCTACCAGCCGGCTAACCCATCGATCTTGCGTTTGATCAAGCACACAATCGATGCTGCACATGAAAATGGTATCTGGTGCGGAATGTGTGGTGAAGCCGCTGGCGACAGCACAATGTTCCCAATTCTGCTTTCAATGGGACTTGACGAGTACTCAATGAGTGCAACTTCAATTTTGCGGATTAGAAGCTTAATGAAGAAGATCAGTAGAGACGACATTAAAGAATTGGCTAACAAGGCGTGCTATGTCTCAGAAACAGCTGAGGAAAACGAGAAGTTAGTTAACGATTTAATGGCTAAAATTAATAAATAGCACACAAATACATACATCTCTTATTGGTGTATGTATTTTTCTTTAGATAAACTTAGCAAAAAATTCACCGATTATTAATTTTTAGGTTATATTATGTAAAGCATAGAATTAATATTAAATATTGCTTACAAAAAAGAAGTAATTGTGCTATAATAATGATATGCAGTTAAAGCAGCATTATCCTAAGGAGCGTGAAATAGATGGTAGAATTGTATGTATCTCCGAGTTGTACCTCATGTCGTAAGGCTAAAGCGTGGTTAAAGAAACATGATATTCCGTTTAACGAAAGAAATATCTTTTCTGAACCGCTTACTAAGCAGGAGCTTATTCGTATTTTACGGATGACGGAAAATGGCACAGAAGAGATTATCTCTACACGCTCAAGAGCTTTTCAACAGTTAAAGGTGAATCTAGACGACCTGTCAATTGATCAGTTACTTGATTTAGTAGAAAAAAACCCAAGCTTGCTTCGGCGGCCAATTATTATGGACGATCGTAGGCTTCAAGTGGGATACAATGAAGATGAAATTCGCCGGTTTTTGCCACGTAAAGTACGCAGGTTGGAACTAGAAAAATTGCAAAAGATTGCTAATTTGTAATTTACTTAAATATTTGGAGAAAAGTGTTAGTTTTTTTGCTAACACTTTTATTTTGTCGCTAAAATACGCTACAATAAGTAAAAGATCTTATTGATGGAGGTGAAAGTTCGTGCACGTTGATCATATTAATGAAAACACAATTCGTGTTCAAATAGGAAAAGATGAGTTGGCACGGCGTGGCCTTAAGGTTTTAGATTTATTGGGCGATAAAAATAAGATACAACATTTCTTTTACTCGATACTGGATGAAATTGATACTGATCATACCTTTACTCAAGATGTACCGGTTACTTTTCAGGTAATGCCAAGTAAGGGTGGCCTAGATTTGCTTATTACCAAAGTTACCGGCAGTCAAGGGGATAATTTTGCTCAGATGCTTGGTGCTAATCCTGCCGCTGGTGTTAATAAGGAAGAAGAGGCAAAGAAAGATTCGCGAAGGAGTTTCTTTGATCTCGCGCCTGATTCCGCTTCTGATACTGAAAAGCCGTCTTGGCAGAAGCAAATCAAGCAGTTGTATTGCTTTAAAAATTTAGGAGCAGTAATTGAACTGGCAGATAATTTGCGTGTCAGTGAGTTAACGTCAAGCCTGTATTTCGCCAATGATAAGTATTTTCTTGCGCTTGCATTCAGCGATGAAAATGAGCATGAGGTAAATCCGGCTGATGTTTGGGTAGTGGCAGATGAATTTGGCTTTAAAGTCCAAAATATTATGCTGGAACATATTGAAAAATTGGGCGACTGCATTTTTCATGACGATGCGCTGGAGCAGTTGCGGTATTATTTTACTAAGAGCAAGCATTAAAAATAAAATTAGATGATTTAAAAGGCGAAAATCGCCTTTTTTTCGTATTTAATCATGGGTGATCTTTTTTGTATGCAGCCATGTTAAATAAGAAACTGGTATTGGCCGTAAATGAAGCCAAGCTGGTTAAAAATAATAAGAAAAAATTAAATGCCGAACGCTATTATTGCCCGCGGTGCAAAAAAAGAATTATTTTAGTTATTTCGCAAAGTAAGAATGCTTTCTTTAAGCATTTGTCATCGTCTATTGAAGTAATGGGTGAAAAGGAAGAACATCATTCAGCAAAGCTATTGCTTAAAACTGCCTTAACTGCAGCCGGCTTTTCTGCTCAGACAGAAGTGCCATTAGCCGCGGGACAATTGCGTGCTGATGTGTTGGCTTCACCCAGCTTGGCGTTTGAAGTTCAGTGTGCCCCTTTAAGCGAAAATGAGTTTAACCACCGCCACCAATTGTATAAAAAAGAAAAAATAATTGACGTTTGGGTGGTTGGGCACCGCCATTTTTTACGCAAAAAAATAAAAAAAACACAAATAATTTTCTTTCGCAGAAATCATTTGTGGCATGATTATTATTTAGAAATTGATCCGCAAAATAATTTCTTGCGGCTTAAATATAATATTTTGCTGGCACCAATTACCAATGAGGTCTATTTTCAACAGGAAAAATTTATCCTCGATGAAATCGGTTTACAGCGCTTCTGGCATTTTTGTCCAGTTCTTAAGAACTATGCAGTTAATTCACTGGAACAGAAAAAATACTTACAATTGCAACTTACGCAAAAATCAATAATGGGGTTAAGAATAGCCCAAGAGCTTTATGAGCAACACCAGACACTTGAAAATCTGCCAGATAAAGTTTTTAGCACACTCCGTCCAATAAACAGCCAAGACAATGTCACATCATATCTTAAATCAAGCGCAAGCCGGGAGAAGGGTTAAGCTTGCCAAATCTACAACCGTTCTCATTCTTAAACAGCTGCAGCAAATTATTATAGGCAACTCTTCCTTCAAGTAAAATACCGTTATAAGTGTCACTCTCATTAAAAATAATTGTTGTGGGAATGTGCTTGATATCATATTTTTTAGCCAACATCTTGTCTTCATTAATTGAATCAAAAATATAATTAGTATCCTGGTAACTTGTGATACTTTTTGAATCTAGTTTTAATTCTTTAGCGATTTTAATTGGCAAGGCAGGAGTATACACCGCAAAATTCCGGTTGATTGCTTTTTGCAACTGAAAAAGAAACGAACGGGCCTTTTTGTTGCCATAATTTAGTTTAATCGCGTGATAATACTTTAGCGATTGGTAGGCTGCAATCGTATACTTGGAAATGTTGGAAATGTTTTGTCCATCCTTGGTTCGGCGAATAATATCAGACTTGATAACCTCGGAATTGACAAGCGGAATGTAGTGAAAACAGACGTCAACATTAAGGTCATCAATTGTTTTCTTTATTAAATTTTCTGTATCATAACAATAAATGCCGATGGGATTAATAAAAAGAAAAACCTCAAACATAAACGTACACCTCTTACTTATTGTGTATATAAACTTTACTTTACCAAATTCTAAAGTTCTAAACAAAAGATATGCCTATTATTGCTTATCTTCTGTGCATGTATGCGCGTGCAATCTTATTTTGGTTTTTATTTTTACTTGTTTGTCTAAAATTATAATTATTTTCCAATGTAAATAAAACTTTTTTGATTAGTGCCGGATTCGTATTTTCGATTTCTAGTTCATAATCCGTGTATTGATCAGGATATGAAGTGGCATCAAGGGTTAGTTCACAGCCTTCAGGACCATCTGCTAAGATGCGTTTGGTTTTACTCCAAGTTTGCAAACGCAGGTGGGTCTGTTCATCAGCGAAGTGCTGCTGCAGGTACTGGCCGACATTTCCGTTGAAGGTGCAGGTAGCTCCTGTTTGGGCCTTCTTAACGATTTTATTTGCATTTTCAGGCGTTAGCTGATCGGTAATTTCAATTACCTCATGAAAATTTCTTTGGACTGGATCAAGGTCAGGCACCTTGAGTGTTTGCTCGGCATGATCGGCAAAGACGCGGACACGGCAGCCAATGTTATTTGCCTTGAGAATGCCATTAGGAGTGTCAAAGTAATAATTTACCTGCGTAAACACCTGTTTATTTGTAAAGTCACTAACTAATTTTTGGTAAACAGCCTCTGGTAAAATTGTTTTTGCTTCAATTTCGCGTTCTTTTGTCATGTGAAATTACTCCGATCTTTTTCTTTTATATTATATGCTAGAATAAAGGGGTTGGTATAAGAAAGGAATTTTTCTAATGGAATTTGACTGGGAAAATTTTTTATGGCCTTATGATGAGGCTGTTCGTGAATTAAAAATAAAGTTTCGGTCCCTTAGACAAAGTTTTTTGACCGCGGGTGAGCATTCCCCGATTGAATTTGTTGTTGGCCGGGTTAAGACGGTTGATTCGATCAAGGAGAAGATGACCAGGCGGGTGATCAGTCCTGAGGTAATCGAAACGGATATGCAGGATATTGCGGGAATTCGGATTGTTTGCCAATTTGTTGACGATATTTACAAAGTGGTTGATTTGATTCATGCCCGCGATGATATGGAAGTTGTTGAGGAACGTGATTATGTGCAAAATGCCAAGCCTTCAGGCTACCGCTCTTATCACATGGTAATTTCTTATACAGTTTATTTGCCAGATGGCCCTAAGAAACTTTTGGCAGAAATTCAAGTACGGACATTGGCAATGAATTTTTGGGCAACGGTTGAGCACACGCTGAATTATAAATATAACGGTTCATATCCCGCTGACATTTCAAAACGATTAAAGTCAACCGCCGAAGCGGCTTATCACCTTGATGAGGAAATGTCGCAGATTAAAGATGAGGTGCAGGAAGCACAGAAAATTTTTACCAAGAATAAGGGTAAGGAAAAATCATGAGGGTAGCAATTGCTCATAACAATAATGATGAGACCTTGAAGGTAGTTGCACGCTTGAAACAACTCCTGGAGGAAAAAGATGTTGTGTTTGATGCCAAGTATCCGGATATTGTCATTACCGTCGGCGGCGACGGTACCTTGATTAACGCTTTTCACCGCTATGTCAATCAGGTCAGCTCAATTCGCTTTATCGGCATTCACACAGGACATTTGGGGTTTTATACCGATTGGTACAGTGACAACTTGGATAAAATGGTCGACGCTCTACTCATGCATGAACCTGAGTCTGCTTCTTATCCTTTGTTAGAGGTTACGCTGGTGACAGAAGCTGGTGAAAAAAAGCGCTATTTGGCGCTGAACGAGTCCGCGGTTAAACGCGTGTCGCATACTTTGGAAGCCAATATTTATATTGATGACCAGTTGTTTGAAAACTTTCGTGGTGATGGTGTCTGCATTTCAACGCCGACGGGCTCAACGGCCTACAATAAGTCGTTAGGTGGCGCCGTGATCCATCCCCGGCTCAAGGCACTGCAAATGACCGAGATTGCCTCAATTAATAATCGGATCTTTCGCACATTGTCGTCGCCGATTGTGCTCGCACCTGATCAGTGGATTACCGTTGTGCCGAATGCCGACCATTTCGTGATGACCGTTGATGGCAGCAGACTGAATGTGCTTAATGCGAAAAAAATAATTTTTCGCATTTCCAGCCATGTAATTCAGTTCGACCGCTTTGGCCACCATCATTTTTGGACACGAGTAAAAAACTCGTTTATTGGTGATGACAATGACGCTGTTTAAATTAATGGTTGAAGCCAAAAGCCCTAAAAATTTGGGGGCTTTTTTGTTAAAGAGCGGTTTTTCTAGAAGGGCGATTAATAATGCCAAAAACCGTCAGGGAATGATCCTGGTTAACCACCGCCGGCGTTATACGGGCTATGAACTAAAAACTGGTGATGAAGTGATTTTTGTTACCGGCAGAGAAAAGAAGAATCAGTGGCTTAAGCCCTCGGTCAAACCGATTAAGATTGTTAGGGAAACGGCTAATTACGTGGTGGTGAACAAGGAGGCTGGGGTATTATCGATCCCCTCGCGTTATGAGGACGATGATGCGGTGGTAAACCGGCTATTATTTTACTTTGGTGATCAAGTAGAAAAGCTTAAGCCACATGTGATTACTCGTCTGGATAAGGACACCTCGGGTTTAGTCTTAGTGGGGAAAAATGCGATTACCCATGCAATGTTCAGTAAAATTCCGAAACAGGATTTTACTAAAAAGTATCATGCGGTTGTTCACGGCAACTTTGCTGATAATGAGTTAAGCGGTGTGGTGCGGGCACCGATTGGCAAACGGGATGCCAGTGTTGTACGCTGCATTAGGCCGGAGGGGCGGCCGGCAGTAACTGAATATCGGGTGTTGGAGCAGACAGCAGGAGCCAGTTTAGTGGAGCTGCATTTATTAACAGGACGCACCCACCAGATTCGGGTGCACATGCAGTACATCGGGCACCCGCTGTTTGGCGACAAACTCTATGGCGCTAGTGATGCTTTTGCCAGGCAGGCCTTGAATTGCTGCTACTTGGCCTTTCCAGATCCGTTTGCTAGCAAGCAGAAGACAAAAATTACGGTTGAAGATCCGCAGGACATGAAAAAATTATGGGACAGTCTTAAAAAATAAGGCTGTTTTTTTACAAAAAATTCTTTACATTTCAATGGTGTACCACTACAATAATACACAAGAGGTGTAAGAAAATGAAATTAACTAATTTAACCGTTAAATACGGCAGGAAAACTTTGTTAGACAATGTCAATTTTACGTTGACAAATCGGGGCCATATTGTTGGTATTTTAGGCCAGAATGGTGCGGGCAAGACGACATTAATTAACGTGCTCTTGCAAAAAATAAATAAATTTACCGGTGAACGTGAGGTAAGTGAAAGCATCTCATATTTACCCGATAAATTTTTCTTATATGAAAGCATGACCGTGGGGCAGGCAATTAAGTTGTTTGCTCAAGCATTTCCAGATTTTGATGAACAGCGGGCGGAGCGGATATTGGCACACTTTGGCCTGGAGCATAGTATGAAGCTTCATTCTGGCTCTAAAGGCAATCATGAACAGGTTCACCTGGCGCTGGTTTTGGCGAGAAATGTTGATTTTTACGTGATGGACGAACCGCTGTCGGCAATTGATCCGTTGAACCGGCAGGTTTTTATTAAGGCAATTGAAAATTTTCGGCGGAAAAATAGTACGGTCATCATCGTTACACATTTACTGCGTGATTTGGGCGAAATGTTTGATGATGTGGTTTTCATGAAAAATGGGCAAATTATTGCGATGGATTCACAGGCCGAATTACTGGAAAAATATCAAAATCTGGAGACGGCTTATGCTGAGGTAGTCGGACGATGAAGGAATATTTATCTTTGCGGTTAAAGAAGATGGAACCGCTGTTTTTGGTGCCGATGTTAGTCGAAGTAGTCTTTTTATTTTTAAGAATTGCTAATCCTAGAGATAATATTCTTCCATATATTCATGACACCTGGTATATTGCTGCTGCCGCAGTATTACTTTTTGCTACAAGCCATAATGTTTTAAAAATGTATTATGTTGGCAGTGATCAGGTGCTTGCTATTTTACCGTTTACAAATGAGTTGCTGACAGGTATTGAAATATGTTTTTATACCTTGTTTTCTGTTTTATTTGGGTTAATGTTTCGTTACGTAAACCTGTATGGTGAAAAGGAGCAATTTTCTTTTTGGAAATATGCTTCAAAAGGAACATTATTGTTGCTATGGTTTTATGCAATATTGTTTTGTTGTTGCGCTTTATTTAAAAATATTAGTAAGCCGCTAATAGGTAAAAGTTTGATTTTATTGTCTACCATAGCCGTTATTATTTTGGAAGAAATCTCCTTTAACTATGGCAATCATCAAGAAAATCTAACCTATTTCATAACTATAGTGCTTAGCATTAGCGTAATTACTTTTTTAAAACGACGCGGAAAATTAAATTATTTAGACTTGGAAAATTAGGAGGTAGGACAATGAGGGAATATTTATCTTTGCGGTTAAGGAAAATGGCACCACTGTTTTTGGTGCCGATGTTAGTGGAAGTAGTCTTTTTATTCTTCCGGATGGCTAAGCCCAAAAATGAGACAATTTCTGCTTTTCATGGTATTTGGTATCTGGCTGCCAGTGCAGTTTTGGTGTTTGTGACCAGCTATAAAATAATGCAGATGTATTATGTCGGCAGCGACAGGTTGATCGGGATTCTGCCTTTTGCTAATGAATGGTTAACGCTAATCGAAATAGCTTTTTATTCGCTGTTTACACTTTTATTTGGGTACCTATATCATTATATTAATAACTATCAAGAAAATTATCATTTTGCTTTTGCCGATTATACTTTACAGAAATTATTGTCTTTGCTGAGCTTTTATCTATTGCTGTTTATGTTTTGTGCCCTATTTAAAAATGTGCGCAAGGCAGCGGTAGGCAAAACATTAATTTTATTGTTTACGGCAGCCGTGATTATTTTGGAAATCGTTGCCTTTATTAAACTTAATGATGGTAAATTTTTGCACTTTTTCTCGGGCGTAAGCACACCGGATGTCAAGATGACATATTTAAACGTTCTGCCGTTTGACTTTTTTGGTTCTAAGGCCAGTTCTTCAACGGCCTTTACCAATCAGTCTTACTTGCTTAATGGCGGCACAATTTTCTTCAGTTTATTTTTAAGTCTTGGTTTAAAGCGATTTGCCAGCTTAAGTTACGTGGATTTGGAAGGCTAGTAATTTTAAGCTAAAAAAAGAATTCATTATTAATAAATGAATTCCCCAATGATCAAAGTAATGGTCTTATTACGTAAGATTATTGCTTTTTTAATTTTCTGTGAATAACACCCGCGTGCCTTCTGGAACGGCAATCTTTTTCTGTACGGGCGTCAAGCAGCCGGTTTCGGCACTGCGGGTGTACAAAGTTGCATTATTGGTATTTTGGTTAGCAACGACAACGTATTTTTCCTCTGGATCCCAGTTAAAATCGCGGGGAAATTCACCAAAGACTGAAACACGCTGGACTAATTTCAAAGTATTGTCATCATTAATACCAAAGACCGTGATTGAGTCATGACCGCGGTTAGAAACATAGATGAATTTGTCGTCACCGCTGATCTTAATTGCAGCGGCGCCATTGTGGGCGGTAAAGTCTTCTGGGATGGTGGAGTAGGTGGCAATATTTTCGAACTGCCAGCTTTCTTCATCGAATTTGACAACGTTAATCTTGCTGGATAGTTCGCCGGCAACGTAGAAGCAATGGCCATCTTTAGAAAAAACAATGTGACGTGTGCCAAAGCCGGGTTCGTTGTGGTATGCGGCCAAGTGGTCTAACTTGTTGTTATTTAACCGGTAAAAGTCAACACGGTCGTTGCCTAGGTCACAGCTGACCAAATTACCCGCTGGTGTCTCATCAAAAAAGTGTGGGTGTGGGCCGTCTGTTTGTTCAGGCCGCGGTCCCAGGGTGTCGGCTATATGCGTGCAGTCGGCAAGCAAGGTTAATTTACCGTCTGCTGAATAATTAAAGACCTGCAAGACACCTGTGTGGTAGTTGGCGGTGTAAATCAACTTTTTCCGTTTATTGATGCCGATATAGGCTGGTGAGGAACCAGGGGTAAGATAGTTAGATGTTTCTTCATAGCCGTCGCCCTTTTGTTTGAAGACGCTGATTCCGCCTTTTTCTCCCGCATTGTTGATTGTAAAAATTAACGGGCCGTCTTTTTGAAAATAGGTTGGGCCGCCTACCGTAATGATAGGTTCTGCTTGACCTAATGTGACTTCTTCTGCATTTTCATTTACAGGTAATTCATAAATCCCTTTTGAAGTATTTTTGGTGTAGCCACCGATTAACACTTTCATAACTAACCTCCATTGTTTAACTATTGCAATATGTAATACTACTAGTATACCACGAGCTTTTTCTAGCAAATTAGTTTGCCGGTTAGTCTACCCTCGTAAGTATTTTTACGCTGCTTGAACAATTTTGAACGAATTTGAACGATTTTGATTTTTTCTTGAGCTTCAAGTCATAAAAAATTAAGCATTTTTGTATAAAGGGCTAATATGACGCTAATTTGTCGTACTAAAACAAGGTAATTAGTCAAATAAATTTATTAAAGACTATCTTTTTGGTAATTTTTGACTATAATTCTTATAATATACTTCAGCACTTAGAGAGCGCCTGACATGAAAATGTAATATTTTAAGTGCCAGTAAGAGCTTCACATTTTAATTTAAAGTGTTAAAGTATGGTGTCGATGTTAGTAGTATAAGTAATTTATAGAAAATTGAAGGTAAAAGTGAAATGGATGAAAATAAGATTCGCGAGCTTTATGCTAAGAACGATGTCTCAGAAGTTTTTACTAATTTACACTCTTCGGCCGACGGATTAAGTTCTGACGAAGCGGCCAAGAGATTAGAAAAATATGGTCCAAACGAGATTAAAAAAGCGCAAGAAGAATCCCAGTGGAAAGTTTTCTTCAAAAACTTTATCAGCATGATGGCAATTTTGCTGTGGATTTCTGGTTTAGTGGCAATTTTTAGCGGGACGCTTGAATTAGGAATCGCCATTTGGATGGTCAACGTTATTAACGGTCTATTCAGCTATTGGCAGGAGCGTGCGGCTAAGCGAGCAACTGATGCATTAAACAGTATGTTGCCGACTTATGTCCGTGTTGTTCGCGACGGCAAGGTTAGCCAAATTGATTCGAAACAATTGGTTCCGGGCGATGTTTTTCTGCTTCAGGCCGGTAATGCAATTCCAGCTGATGCGCGAATTATTTCTGCTAGTTCAATGCAGGTTGACCAAAGTGCGTTGAATGGTGAATCTGTTCCCGAATCAAAAACGACCAAGTATGCTCCAGGAGAGGGCAGCTATGCCGAAACAAACCTGATCTATTCAGGAACAACTGTTGGCTCCGGTACCGCGCGGGCAATTGCCTTTGCGACGGGGATGGAAACGGAATTTGGCCGGATTGCCCAATTAACGCAAAAGCAAGAAAAAGTTGACAGTCCGTTGACTAGAGAACTTGACCGCCTGACGAAACAGCTGTCAATCATTGCTGTTTCAATTGGTGTTGTCTTCATGTTGGCAGCCATCCTTTTCGTTCATTATCCGTTTGCTAAAGCCTTTATTTTTTCATTAGGAATGATCGTTGCGTTTATTCCCGAAGGGTTGCTGCCGACCGTTACTTTGAGTTTAGCCCAAGGTGTGCGGCGGATGGCCAAGAAACATGCCTTGGTTAAGGAATTGAACTCTGTCGAAACGCTTGGTGAAACGACCGTTATCTGTTCGGATAAAACCGGGACATTGACGCAGAACCAAATGACAATTCATTACATTTGGACGCTGCAGAATGAATACAAGGTTACGGGCAACGGCTATGTCAATAATGGCCAGATTGAACTTAACGGCAAACAGCTCTGGTATGAAGAAAATCCGGATCTGCATAAACTGATCCAAATTGCCTCTCTTGATAACGATACGGCGGTGCAGCCGAGCAAGGTTAAGGGTGGTAAACCGAAAATTTTAGGTACGCCAACCGAAGCTTCGTTGATCATCATGGCCGAAAAAGCTGGTTTTGACCGGCAAAAGGTTTTGGTTAAGTATCCAAGAATGCGTGAGCTGCCATTTGATTCCGACCGTAAGCGGATGAGCACGATTCACCGCTGGAATGATCAGCAATATATCATCTTCACTAAGGGTTCGTTTAGTGATGTGATCAAGCAATGTGATCAAGTCCAAGTTAATGGTGAAGTGCGTGCGCTGACCCAAGAAGACCGCGATCGTGCAGATAAGGTAAATGCCGATTACGCTGCTAAGGGTTTACGGAGTATGGCCATGTCTTACCGGATTGTTGACAAAGACAGTACCGATATCAATAAGCTGACAATTGATGAAGCGGAAAGCCACTTGATTTTTGTCGGATTAACAACGATGAGTGACCCGCCGCGGCCAGAGATTTATAATGCTGTCCGGCGCTGTCATGATGCCAAGATTAAGATTATCATGGTTACCGGTGACTCAACTTTGACGGCGAAATCCGTTGCTGTCCAAATCGGCCTAACTTCTGATAAAGCACGGGTTGTTTCCGGTACCGAATTGGAAGCAATGAGTGATAGTGATTTGCGTGAAGCACTGAAAGGTGAGATTATTTTTGCTCGGGTTGCGCCTGAGCAAAAATATAAAGTTGTTAAGACTTTGCAGGAAAATGGTGAGATTGTTGCCTCAACCGGTGACGGTGTCAATGATGCCCCTGCCTTAAAACAGGCCGATATCGGTATTGCCATGGGAATGACCGGTACTGATGTTGCTAAGGATGCCGCTAATATTGTTTTGACGGATGACAACTTTGCCTCGATTGTTGCCGCAATCGAAGAGGGACGTGCCGTTTACAGCAATATTCGGAAGTTCTTGACTTATATCTTGACCTCCAATGTTCCGGAAGCCTTTCCGTCAATCCTGTTCCTGTTTTCCGCTGGGGCAATACCGCTGCCAATGACCGTTATGCAGATCTTAACGGTTGACTTAGGTACGGATATGCTGCCAGCACTGGGACTTGGTGCGGAAGCAAGTGATCCGGACGTAATGAACCAGGCCCCAAGAAAACGCAATGAGCACTTGTTAAACAAGCAGGTTATGCTTAAAGCTTTCTTATGGTATGGCTTGCTGTCCAGTGCCATTTCGGTTGGAGCTTACTTCTTCGTTAACTTCCAGAACGGTTGGCCTAAGGGTGTTCCGCTTGCTGCCAGTGGTCCGGTTTATATGCGGGCAACCACGATGGTTCTGGGCTCAATTGTCTTTAGTCAGATTGCCAATGTTTTGAATTGTCGGACAAACCGGGTGTCACTCTTTAAGAAGGGAATATTCAGCAACAAGAATATCTGGTATGGAATTGTTTTTGAAATCTTCCTCTTCTTCCTGTTGACGGTAACGCCTGGGTTACAGGAATTATTTAACACAACAAGGCTGCTTGGCTCAGACTGGCTGTTTCTCTTCTGCCTGCCAATTCCGTTGGTATTAATTGAGGAAGCAAGAAAATGGCTTTTCTACCACAAAACTAACAAATAGTAAAAAGAAGAATCGCTTATGTTTATAAGCGGTTTTTTTATGCTAAAATTAAGTTTTAAGAAGATGAGTGATTTTTAGTAAGGATGATTGGATGAAAGAAGCAAAAAATCATAAAAAACAAACTGTTTTTAAGCAGTGGTTTTTAAATAACCGCTTTAGTGTCGTCCTGTTAAACATTCTATTGTTCTTTCTGATTATCTGGGTATTTAACAAAATATCGTTTGTTTTGAATCCGGCCCGCTTATTTTTTAGTGCAATACTGCCGCCGCTGCTCCTTGCCACGATTCAGTTTTACATTATGAATCCGTTGGTTGATTTCCTTGAGCGGAAATTTAAGGTGCCGCGAATCGCTACCATCGTTCTGCTGTTTGTTCTGGTGGCAGTGGCTTTAGTTTGGGTAATTAACCGTCTGCTGCCAATTGTCCAAGTACAGATCAATTCACTGATTAGGAATTGGCCGCATATTTGGAATGATGCGGTAAATATTACCCAGAATGCTCTGCGCGATCCGGCGCTGCATAGTGTCAAAAATAATATCAATGATATGATCAACAACGCCCAGAAAACATTGTTTAGAACGGGACGTAATGCAGTTGAGGCCACTTTGAGCAATATTTCCTCGGCGATCAGCATTGTGACGGTGATTGTGATGACCCTGCTGACGGCACCGTTTATTCTCTTCTTCATGTTGAAGGATGCCCACCGCCTGCGGCCCTACATGACGCAGTTTGCTCCTAAAAGATGGCAGAAAAGCTACAGTAAATTATTGTATGATATCAACTATGCTTTGTCTTCATACATCCGCGGGCAGATTACGGTCGCCTTTTGGGTTGGAATCATGTTCGCCATTGGCTATTCTATTATTGGCCTGCCTTATGCAATTGCCTTGGCGGTTTTAAGCGGAGTAATGAATCTAATCCCCTATTTTGGGACCTTTATTTCCTTTATTCCTGCCTTAGTGATTGCCATCATGGGTTCTGTCCCGATGATTATTAAGGTGCTGGTTGTTTTTGCAATTGAGCAGACGATTGAATCGCGCTTCATCAGTCCGTTAGTAATGGGTAATAAAATGGCAATGCATCCGGTGACAACGATTCTGTTGTTAATTGGCGCCAGCGCTGTTTGGGGCCTGTGGGGCGTTATTTTTGGAATTCCGATTTATGCAATTTTAAAGATTATTATTACGCGGATTTACAACTATTACCGCAATGTCTCACAGGTTTTTGCCGAGGAGGAAGCAGGTAATGAAGTGGTGCGTGAAGAAGTGCTGGAAGATAAAAAAGTAATTAAGAAGGAAACAAAATAATGTGGTTGGCAAAGACTGCATTATTTTTAGGTTAGGAAGATATCTATGACAAATCATGTTGTGCTGTACGAGCCATTGATGCCGGCCAATACGGGGAATATTGCCCGTACCTGTGCCGGGACGAATACGGTTCTCGATCTAATTGAGCCGCTGGGCTTTCAAATTGATAATAAAAAAATGAAGCGGGCCGGGTTGGATTATTGGGACAAGGTTGAAGTGCACCGGCATGACGATCTGGCTGCCTTTCTGAAATCATTAGGTAAAAATGATGAGTTATATTTAATTTCAAAATTTTCCTCGAAGAATTATTCAGATGTTGATTATACGGCTCCTGATAAGAATTATTACTTTGTGTTCGGAAAGGAAACCACGGGCTTGCCGGAAACCTTTATGCGCGAATACTATGATCGCAACCTGCGGATTCCGATGTCGGATAATATCCGCTGCTATAACTTGGCTAACTCGGTGGCAATGGTTCTGCTTGAGGCACTGCGTCAGCAAGGCTTTCCCAACATGGAAACGAGCCACCATTACAGCAATGACAAGTTAAAAGACAATTACAACCGTCCCGAAAGGTACGAAAGAATTTTAGGAGAAAAAAGATAATGGATTTTGAAAAAGAAACACCAGTGATGGTCCAGGCGTTTCATTACGATATGAACGAAGAAAGCGAAGTAAAGGATAAAGTTAATTTTGGCCTGAAAAAAGTCACCAGGCAAAATGATGACGGCACAGTTGACGAAGGTGAAGATGGCAATTATTTTGAAATAACGGTTATTTTTGATGTGGCGCCCGCACCAGGAGATTTCTCTGTCAGCGGTGTGATCACCCAAATTGTGCAGCTGAAAGATTATTTTGGCGACGGCAGCGATTTGGATAAGACGGACTACAAATTGCTGAGCCGGCCACTTGTGGAGTATATTGAAACGCTGACTTATGAGGTTACCCAAGTGGCGCTTGATAAGCCGGTCAACTTAAACTTCACGGCTAACTTTTAGTTCTTACCGGGTGAGAAGATGCCTAAGAAAAGAAAGAAAAAGACAGGCAAAAAGGTTCGCAAGCAGAAGGAGACAATTGTTTGGGCAATAGTCGGCCTTGTAGAAATATTAATTGCGGTTTTAGCATTTATTAAAATTGGTATTTTAGGCAGGCAGGTTGCCAATTGTCTGCGGCTATTTTTTGGTGATTCGTACTTGCTGGTTGGCGGCTTGCTGGCCTTGTTTGGCGTGGTGATGTTTATTTACAACCAGCCGGCTCATTTGGGTTTTAAACGCAGTTTAGGGCTAATTGCTGCCTTATTTGGACTGCTGCTGATTCAAAGTGGACAGTATTTTGCGCGCGAACTAGTGAACAGTGCCTTTATGAATTCCTTTTGGCATGAGATGACAGCTGAATTTACCCGGGCAAGCGTAACCGTTTCCGTTGGGGGCGGATTGTTTGGTGCGGCCGGCTACCAGTTGTTTTATTCGCTGCTGGGACAGTTAGGAATTAGAATTGTTGCCATTCTGCTTATTCCCATCGGTTTGTTGATGTTTTTTAACGTTAAGTTTCGAACGATAGTTAATGGATTACAGGCTTTTGGTCAGAAATTTATCAGCAAAAATAAGGAAGCCGGGGTTAAGTTAAAGGGCAAATATAGCGATTTAAAAGAAAAAAGACTGCAGGCGAAAAATGAGGAGAAGGGAAATGAAAAAGTGGCAGTTTTTCCTGATGTAGCCGACTTTTCTGCGGAGAATAAAGGTGCAGCCGAGACAGAGCAAGCAGCGCAAGCACCAAGTGAACAAGAAGAGCTTGATCCGGAACCACAGATTCAGATTGCGGCGCAAAGCCAAAACGAAACTGGGACGGAGACAAAGCTGCCAAAGGCCCATGCAGAGGCTGCCGAGGACGAAAAGCTGTTGCAAGAGTTGGCAAATGTCAGTCACGGTGAGCTGCAAATTAACAGCAAGGTTAATCCGTCTTATCAAAAACCGCCGCTGACACTGCTTGATGCGGTTAAAAACGTTGACCAGGCGTCTGATAAGGCTTCTATTAGGAAAAATACGCAGACATTGCAGTCAACTTTTAAGAGTTTTGGCGTAAAGGTTTTGATTAAGCGGGCAATTTTGGGACCAACGATCACGCGGTATGAGGTGCAGCCCGCTGTGGGGGTTAAAGTCAGCCGCATTGTCAATTTGGCAGATGACCTGGCTCTAGCTTTGGCTGCCAAGGATATCAGGATTGAGGCGCCGATTCCAGGCAAGCCCTTTATTGGCATAGAGGTGCCTAATAAGACGACCTCAATTGTTTCCTTTCGGGATGTGATTGAACACCAGGACACGGCCGCAAAGAAGATACCGATGGAGGTTCCTCTGGGTAAAGAAGTCAGCGGCAAAATTGTTTCCGCTAATTTGGTTAAAATGCCCCATTTGCTGATTGCCGGATCAACCGGCTCGGGCAAGTCGGTGGCGATCAACACAATTTTAACGAGTGTCCTAATGAAAGCCCGGCCGGAAGAAGTTAAGCTAGTTTTGATTGACCCGAAAATGGTTGAACTTTCGGTTTATAATGGCATTCCGCATTTGCTGATCCCGGTGGTGACTGATGCCAAACTAGCTGCTAATGCCTTACAAAAAGTTGTCAAGGAAATGGAACGCCGCTATAAATTATTTGCTGCCGGCGGTGTCCGCAACATGACGGAATATAATTCCAAGGTTAGAGAAAATAATGCGGATAAAACTAAGCCTGTTATGCAGCCGCTGCCGTATATCCTAGTGGTAGTTGATGAACTTAGTGATTTAATGATGGTCGGCGGTCATGATGTTGAAGGCGCCATTGTCCGTTTGGGCCAGATGGCGCGAGCTGCCGGAATTCACATGATTTTGGCAACCCAACGGCCGAGTGTAGATGTGATTACCGGCTTGATTAAGGCCAATATTCCGTCGCGAATTTCCTTTGCCGTTTCCAGCGGGATTGATTCGCGGACAATTTTGGACCAAACTGGGGCAGAGAAGTTGCTGGGCCGCGGTGACATGCTGTATTTGCCGATTGGTGCTTCAAAGCCTGAGCGAATTCAGGGCGCATATATTTCCTCAGATGAGGTGGAACGGGTGATTGCTTGGGTTAAAAAGCAGCAAAAACCTGAATATGACCAAGAGATGATTCCTAAAAAAGGCGAAGAAACAAATCAAACCGCTGCTGCTGATGATCAAGATGAGTTTTATCAGGAGGCCGTTGCCTTAGTCAGAAAGCAGCAAACGGCAAGCGTGTCGTTATTGCAGCGCCGCTTCCGTATCGGCTATAATCGTGCGGCAAGAATTGTTGACCAGATGGAAGCTAAAGGGGTTGTTGGTCCATCGGAAGGTGCAAAACCCCGGCAGGTCTTATTGCCTCCAGAAAAAGACAGTGGCAAACAATAAAGTTTTAAGAAATTTATAGATAGCATAATTTGCACTTAATTTAAGTGTAATTAATGGTAAAATGATTTTATAAAGGCTTAAGACTAGAGGAATGTGGTTGATGAAAAGAGCAATCGTTTTTGGTGCAACTGGCGGGATCGGCAGGGCAATTTGTTCTGACCTAGCAGCAGATGGCTGGTCGCTTTACCTTCATTGCAATCAAAAGTGGGATGAAGCAGTAAAAATGGGTCGCGAGTTGATGTGCAGCTACCCTCAGCAGGATTTTATCCCGGTTAAACTGGATTTTGCAGTTAGCGATACGGACTTACTGGCTTTTACTAAAAATTTATTAACTATCAATGCAGCTGTTTTTGCTCAGGGAATTACGGATTATAATTTTATTGCCGACCAAAAGATGGCAGTGATTGAACAGATTATTCAGACTAATCTGCTTGTTCCAATTAAGCTGACGCATTTGCTGGAATCGGTCTTGGTTAAAAATGATTTTAGCCGCATTGTTTATCTGGGATCCGTGTATGGCGGTGAAGGCAGTGCCCTTGAGGCAGTTTACAGTGCCAGCAAAGCTGGCTTAACGAGGTTTAGCCAGGCATATGCGCGTGAGGTAGCGTCAACCAATCTGACGGTAAATGTTGTTGCGCCGGGGGCAGTCAAGACACCGATGAACGAGATCTTTTCCAGTGAAACAATGCAAGAAGTAAAAGAAGAAATTCCTGCGGGTCGCTTAGCTGAGACAACAGATATTTCTTTTTGGGTCAAGACCATTCTTTCCCCAAGCAGCGGTTATCTTACAGGACAAACAATTTATGTTAGCGGCGGCTGGCTTTTATAGTAAATATAAGTGATAAAATGTTATACTCTATATAATAATAAAAATATGAAGAGGTAGTTATGGCAGATATCGGAGATAAATTACGCAGTGCTCGAGAGGCAAAGGGACTCTCGCTTGCGGACATTGAAAAGGCAACAAAAATTCAAAGCAGATACCTAAGTGCGATTGAACAGGACGATTTTGATAAGCTTCCCGGCGACTTTTATGTACGTGCATTTATCAGGCAGTACGCCCAGATCGTGGGTCTTGATGGCAAAGAGCTGCTCAGTGAATATCGTGAGGATGTCCCTAAAGCAGAACCAGACGAGTATGTCGAAGAGTCAATCGACAATAAGAGTAAAGAGGTGCAGAAGAAGGCCAGTCCTAAGCGCCGCTTGTGGAAAAATTATCTTCCGCGGATTGTTATTGGACTGGCGGTGATTGTCGTTGTCCTAGTTGGTTATGCTTTGTATGCTCATAGCATGGCTAACCAGCAAAGTCATAAGCCTGAAAATAATGATGTGACAGTTGCTTCACAGAATAAGACTCCGAAAAAGAAGGAAAAAAAGGAAAAAAAGAAGGTTATCAAGAAAAATCCGGTTAAGATTCACCGCTTGGCCAGCAATCAGTTTCGGGTAACCGGTTTGAAGAATAACCGGCGCTTAGTTGTTCGTGCGGGTCAGCAGGCAGTAACGGTAACAGTTGCAGTCAATGGGATTACACGCTGGAGTCAAACACTAGCTGCGGCTCAAAAGCACACAATGGATCTTCCGGCCGACGCCCAAAATTTTGTTGTTACCTTTAGTAACGCTTTAGGCACTGCAATTACAGTTGGCGGCCGCAAAGTGCCGTACGATAATCTTAATAGCTCTTTGTCTCTAACATTTTTACTCGGAAATGCGCAGCATCAACAAGCGACACAAAATAATCACACTAACACCCAGACCAACCAAAATAATACAAATACGACAAATAGCAATACTGGAACTACTAATTCGCAAAACAAACAGAATAATAGCAGTAGTCAAACGCAGCACAGCAATAATTCGCAGCATAGCCAGTCAACGCAGAATAATAGTCAGCACAACCAAAACAATTCACATTCCGACAATTCTAGCAATTCTTCCACTGATAACAATAACGGTCAAAGTGGGCAAGACAGTCACGATGATGGAAAAAGTGATAATGACAGCAATGGGCAATAGATAGGAGAAATAGTTAAGAATGAATTTACCTAATAAATTAACGGTTTTTAGAATATTTTTGATACCAGTGTTTGCGCTGATTGTGATTTTTGGGGGTAATGCCCATGTACAGGTAGCTGGAACGACAGTTTACTGGAAATTGGTAGTTGCAGCGGTTGTGTTTGCTGGAGCTTCGGCCACCGATTGGTTTGATGGGCATATCGCGCGTTCACGCAACATGGTAACAAACTTTGGTAAATTTGCCGACCCGCTAGCCGATAAGATGCTAACGATGACCGCCTTTATTTTCCTGATTTCGTTGAATTTAGCTCCTGCTTGGATAGTGGCAATCATTGTCTGCCGTGAGCTTGCCGTAACGGGCTTGCGCCTGATTTTAGCCGAAAATAAGGGTCAGGTGATGGCTGCTAAAATGCCAGGGAAGATAAAAACGACCTGTCAGATGTTGTCGATTATCTTTTTGCTAATTGGTGATTTTTACCATATTGGTACCATTTTGCTTTATCTGGCATTAATCTTTACCATTTACTCCGGCTATGATTATTTCCATCAATCATGGGGTGTTTTCAAGGGTTCGATGTAAGAAAGTACTAAGCAGTTAGTGCTTTTTTTATTCAAAAATTTATTTTTAGCAATTACTAGCAAAAAATAATGGATGTTTTTGCGTACATAGTAAAGAACAGTAAGATCTGTAAACATCTGTTCGCTTTAATCTTGCAATCCTGCCGTTAAGCAAAGTATAATTATAAAATGTAAGTTACTAGGAGGTAAAACGCTTGGTCAAAGAAGAAAAAGACGAAAAAAAAGAGGCTTTAGCGAAAGCACTTAAAAAAATAGAAAAGAATTTTGGCAAAGGTGCGGTTATGCGCATGGGCGATAAGGCCGATACCAAAATTTCGACGGTGCCAACAGGCTCACTTGCACTTGATGCAGCGCTTGGTGTTGGCGGATATCCGCGCGGGCGTATCATTGAAATTTATGGTCCAGAGTCTTCTGGTAAAACAACGGTTGCTTTGCACGCGGTTGCAGAAGTACAGAAGCGGGGCGGCACAGCAGCCTACATTGATGCAGAAAATGCCATGGATCCGGCTTATGCCGAGGCTTTAGGTGTTGATGTAGATGCATTGATTTTGTCGCAGCCGAATACTGGTGAGGAGGGCCTGCAGATTGCTGACACGCTGATTGCCAGCGGTGCAATTGATATCTTGGTTGTCGACTCTGTTGCCGCTCTGGTTCCCCAAGCGGAAATTGACGGTGAAATGGGTGACGCACACGTTGGTCTGCAGGCGCGATTGATGAGCCAGGCTTTGCGTAAACTGTCGGGAAATATATCTAAAACTAAGACAATTGCCATTTTTATCAACCAAATCCGGGAAAAAGTTGGCGTAATGTTTGGCAATCCGGAAACGACCCCGGGCGGACGTGCATTAAAATTTTATGCAACAATCCGTTTAGAAATTAGGCGTGCCGAAAAGATTAAACAGGGGACCGATTTTATCGGTAACCGGGTCAAGATCAAAGTTGTAAAAAACAAGGTGGCACCGCCGTTTAAGGTAGCCGAGGTCGACATGATGTATGGCAAGGGCATCTCTCAAAGTGGGGAGTTGCTTGATATGGCTGTCGATAAGGATATTGTTGCCAAGGCCGGGTCGTGGTATTCTTATGATGGCGAACGCATCGGTCAGGGACGTGAAAATGCCAAGCAGTACATTGAGGAACACCAAGATATTTATCAGGATATTCAGGAAAAAGTGCGGTCATCGTTTGGGATTGATGAAAAGTCAGTTGCTGATCGCGAAGATCCAGAAAAAGTTAAAGAAAAAAATGAAGGTGAACCAGCTTCTGATAAAAAAGAAGCTGACAGCAAAAGTAAAAAAGATTGAGGAAATTGATCTGGACCTTGGAATTTGATTTCAAGGTTTTTTTTGTCTTAATTGACATGAGCAGTCAGGTTCTTTATCATAATAGTGTGTTAATAATTTGAAAAAAGGCGATAGAATCATGATAAATGAAGTTTTGATTCCCGTCGCAACTGCTATTATTTTAATTTTACTAAGTTTTTGCTTGGGTTATGGCACCCGAAAAAACATCTGGGAAAAGCAAGTGCATAATGCAAAAAATAATGCTGACCAGATTTTAACTGATGCTAGAGTACACGTAGCTGCCGCCAAAGCCGAAGTCAAGGCACAAAAGCAAGCGGCCGCAGCTCTAAAGCAAAGCGCACAAAATACTAAGAAAGAAAAAATTCTCGAAGCTCAAGAAAAAATTCAGGATTACCGGCAAAAAGTTGAGGATGAGCTGAGTGTTAAACGCGATAATATTTCTCGTGACAACAATCGTCTTCAGCAGCGTGAGGATAATCTTGACCATAAAAATTCATTATTGGATGAACGTGAGAATGAACTTTCGCAAAAAGAAAAACAATTGAAACAGCAGCAGGCTGATTTAACGAAAAAAGCAACCGTTGCTGACGAATTGGTTAAGGAAAGACAGCAGAAGCTTTATGAAGTTGCTAATTTAAATCAAGAACAGGCAAAGAAGCTGGTTTTAAGTCAATTATCTGACGAATTGGTTAATGAGCGTGCGGAAATGATTAAAAGCAGCAATGAAGAGGTCAAAGCCAAGGCTGATCATTACGCTCATAAAGTAATAATTGATGCTATTCAGAGCAGTTCTGCAGATACGGTGGCTGAGTCCACGGTATCGGTAGTTGATCTGCCAAACGAAGAAATGAAGGGGCGGATTATTGGCCGTGAAGGACGCAATATTCGTTCATTTGAAGCTTTGACTGGGGTTGATTTGATTATTGATGATACTCCCAAAGTGGTTACATTAAGCGGCTTTGATGCAATTAGACGTGAAATCGCCAAACGGGCAATGGAGCGCTTGATTAAGGATGGCCGGATACACCCGGCCCGCATTGAAGAAATGGTCGATAAGGCCAGAAAAGAAGTTAATGATGACATTTATGAGGCTGGTGAGAGTGCCTTAATGGAATTGGGAATTCATAAGATGAATCCTGAGCTAGTTAAGATACTCGGCCGGCTCAAGTATCGGACTTCTTATGGGCAAAATGTTTTAGCACATTCAATTGAAGTGGCCAAACTGGCAGGTACAATGGCTGCTGAGCTTGGCTTAAATGAAAAATTAGCAGTTCGCGCGGGATTATTACACGATATTGGTAAAGCAGTTGATCATGATATTGAAGGCTCACACGTTGAAATCGGTGTGGAATTAACACGAAAATATCATGAATCAGATGTAATTGTAAATGCAATTGCAGCGCATCATGGCGATGTGCCGAAATTATCGTTTATTGCTGAACTTGTTGTTGCAGCAGATACGATTTCCTCGGCACGTCCGGGTGCAAGAAGTGAAAGCCTAGAAAATTATATTAGGCGGTTAACTGAATTGGAACAGATTGCCAAGCGCTATAAGGGCGTTAAGCAAGCATACGCAATTCAGGCAGGACGTGAAGTTCGGGTAATGGTTGAACCAGATGAAATTTCGGACAACCGAATTACTGTTTTAGCACGTGATATTCGAAATCAGGTTGAAAAGGAGCTTGATTACCCGGGAAATATTAAGATTACTGTTATTCGGGAAAAACGTGTTGTTACAATTGCAAAATAATAAAAAAGTTGGATTTTGAAAAATTCAGCTTTTTTATTTTGCTAAAATTTTTGGCGTGTTTGAACATAAAATGACGTCAGCAACTATATTTTGCTAAAATGAAAGGGAATACAATAGCAAGCGAAAGGAGGACAACAGTGAATAAGGATTCTGGGGAAGAATTGAATAAATCTCTGCTTAGCCTAGGCTACCCTTTTAATTCTATTTTGAAAAATACAGATTTGTCTAAGGCTGACGATTTTAGTTTTGTTTGGAATAAGGTTGCTAATTCTTTTGCGTTATTTGATAAGTATGCTAATGATACACAACTGTTGACTTGTAGCGATGCCAGCAAGATCTATAAATTTGTTCCATCTTTTTTGGCGGCGTTATCAAGTAAAAATGGTTTACAAGCTGTGACGCGCCTAGCAAACTATGAACAATTAGTTGGTCCAATTGTGATTGGCACTTTTGAGGAAGGGATAGATTTAAGAATTCACATTAGCTATCTTGATAATTATCGCAAAAATTCGCGTTTTAGCTTACTTGTTGATCAACTTTCGCTAGTTAGTTTGCTTAGGACCGGAACCAATTTAAATATTATTCCTAAGGCAATTGGGAGTAAATTTGATTATGGTTCGCAAATCATTAAATATTTGCAGATTAAACCGCGGAAAAGTGCAGATAATTATCTTGTTTTTGAGAAAAAAGATTTATTAAAAGGATTTGTTACAACTAATGAGATTATTTGGAATGTTATGCAGCCAGGTTTACAAAAATATATTGAAAAGGCGAGCGTTAAACCTCCGTTTTCAGTTGCAGTTCAAAATAACTTGTTTCATTTGATTGTAAGTGGCAGATTTCAGTTGACAGATCTAGCTGACTCAATGAAAATGTCACCACGAACGATTCAAAGATGGCTAAAAAAAGAAGGAACTAATTTTAAGGAGCAATTAAATTTTGTAAAAAAGGTTTTGGCATTAAATTTGTTGCAGGATCCTGATTTAAGCACTGCAGAAATAAGTTTTTTGGTTGGGTTTAATTGTGTTAGTTCATTTTATAAATCATTTAAAAAATGGACTGGAAAAACTGTTTTAAACTATAGACACCAAATTATTTTAAATAAAAATATGAAAAAAGCAGTTTCCGAATAATTAAGTAAATGAGTTAGGAAAGGATTAATAATTATGATTGTGAATAATAAAATATCATGGGATGCAAATTATGACGTGATTGTGATCGGATTTGGTGGTGCTGGTGCAACTGCTGCACGTTTCGCGGCAGATAAAAATGCTAAAGTTTTACTGATCGATCGTGCACCAGAAGGTCACGAAGGCGGTAATACACGTTACAGTGGACAAATTGTTGAAGCTGGTTATGATTTTGCCAAACTAAAAAAATATTATCAACAAATGACAGCACCTTTAGATTTAGACGAAAAAGTTTTGGATAAATATATTTCTGGAATGGTAGAACTGCCTGAATATTTTGAAAAGTATTTGGGTAAAAAGGCTTTTAGTGTAAGAAAAAATCCAGATAATAAAAATGTGGCATTATTAGCTTATATGGCAGTTGAATATCCGGAATTTGCAGGTGCGGACACGAGTGATGATTTGTTAGTGCATGATCGGATCTTTGACGCTGCTTTATGGAAAATTTTACGCCAAAATGTGCTGGACCGTAAAAACAAAATTGATGTTCTTTATGATACTCCGGCTAAACATTTACTTCAGGCTGAAGACAGGACAATTTTGGGTGTTCAAATTGAGAATAACGGCAAAGAATTTAATGTCAAAGCAAATAATGGTGTTGTAATGGCACTTGGTGGCTTTGAAAATAATGAGCAAATGATCCAAGACTATTTAGGAGAAACCAATTTATTACCATACGGTACTCTATATAATAATGGTGACGGAATTAAAATGGCGATTGAAGTAGGTGCAGATTTGTGGCACATGAATAATTATGAGCCAGGCGGTTCTGTTAACTTTGCTGCTAACAAGGGTGAAAGAGCATATAGCATAATGGGTTGGAGTGCACTGTTTAGTGGATCACTAATTACGATTGGCGATGATGGCACCCGTTATGTTCCTGAAGATGATGCTACTAGGCATGGTCATCGTTATAATCATGGTATTTGGCGGATACCGTTAGCACAGGTTCACCCTCATATGATTTTTGACCAAAAGAAATACGATGAATTGATGGATTCTAATAATGCAGATTTTCAAAAGCAAATAATGTCCAAAGTGATAAAATCTGATTCAATTGAAGGCTTAGCAGAAAAAATTGCCGTTAAGCCTGAAGTATTGAGAAAAACGATTGAAGAGTACAATTTCTTTGTTGATCAAGGCGTTGATTATCAATGTGGCAGAAGCCCTAAGACAATGACCAAGATTTCAATGACTGGTCCGTTTTATGCTTTGGCGCAGCAACATACCATGCTGAATACACAGGGTGGACCGCGTCGTAACGAGAATGCAGAAATTTTGGATACCGAGCAAAAAGTTATTCCGCATCTGTATGGTGCTGGAGAATTAGGCCATATTGGTGCTAACCAATATAATGGCGGTGGAGATGTGGCTGATTGCTTAATCTTTGGTAAAATTGCGGGTGAAAATGCTGCTAAAGTGAAAGAAGCTGATGCAGTTAGTGCTGCTAGCGAAACTAAATCTTGGCAAAATGCTGACTTCCCAGCTTCGGATTTGAATGAAAAGACCTATGCAACAACTGAAAATCAATATATAGGCAAGTCAACTAGCGGCATGGGCAATGAAATTGTAGTTCGGATTACGGTTGATGACGGAAAACAGTTGAAGAATATTGAAATTTTACAAGAAAGTGAATCACCAGATTATGGTGAAAAAGCTTTAAAGCAATTGCAAAAAGAAATGCTTGAAAAAAACACAAGCGATGTAGATGTTGTTTCCGGGGCTTCATCGACTAGTCGGGCATTTAAGGAAGCAGTTGCTAGTGCATTAGAAAAAGCAAATAAGTAAGTAAATTAAGTGTAAGATAATAAAAAAGTTGGATTTTAAGATCCAGCTTTTTGTTTTGGTCATATTTGTGCATTTTTTCAACAGCTTGTATAATTAGGGGCAAGTAAGTTAAAGAAAGCAGATCTTATGTTTAAAATTATCGTTGAATTATTCTTTCTGGTTATTATTCAAGTGGCAATTACCCCTTTTATCCGCCGCCTTGCCTTTGTTTTGGGAGCAGTTGACGATCCCAATGCTCGCCGGGTTAACAAAAGTCCGATGCCAACGCTAGGCGGATTAGGCATTTTTGTGACGTTTAACATTGGCGTCTTTGTTCTCTTGCGGGAGCAATTTCCCACCCACGAAGCTTTTTCAATTTTGCTGGCATCCAGTGTGATTGTGCTTACGGGAATAATTGATGATATTATGGAGCTTAAGCCCAAGCAAAAAATGTTTGGCATCTTTGTTGCTGCCCTGATTATTTACTTTTTGGCCGGGATCAGGATGAATGTACTTAATTTGCCGTTTGTGAAGCACCCAATTGATTTGGGCTGGTGGAGCCTGCCGATTACCATTTTTTGGATTTTGGCTCTGACCAACGCCGTTAATTTGATTGATGGCCTGGATGGCTTGGCCGACGGTGTGGCCATGATTTCACTCACAACAATGGGAATTGTTGGCTACTTTTTTCTCCATACCAAGCAGCTATATATCCCAATTGCCTGTTTCATGCTGGCGGCCTGTCTGCTGGGCTTTTTACCCTATAATTTTCATCCCGCAAAAATCTTTTTGGGTGATACAGGTGCTCTCTATATCGGTTTCATGATCGCAGTTCTTTCGTTAAAAGGTCTGAAAAATGTAACTTTTATTTCGCTGCTGATTCCGATTATTATTTTGGGTGTACCAATTACCGATACAATTTACGCGATGATCCGCCGGAAACTAAATAACCGTCCCGTCTCACAAGCGGATAAGCATCACTTGCACCACCAATTGATGCGGATGGGGCTAACCCACCGGCAAACTGTGCTGACTATTTATGCGCTATCGCTAATTTTTTCCTTTATCTCGCTTTTGTTCCTGCTTTCGCCGGTATGGGGAACATGGTTATTAGCAATTGGATTGCTGTTTGCCCTCGAATTCTTTGTTGAATCGATTGGCTTGTTGGGTGAAAAATATAAGCCGCTCCTGCATTTGGCGCAAAAAATAATCAGCGCCCGCAGCGCCAAGGATCCAACAGTTGAAGTGTGGCATTTGGGTGAAGAAAAGCCGAACCAATTAAAGAAAAAAGACAATAAGTAAAAAGTCGCAACTGAAGCTGCGACTTTTTACTTGTCGTGATAATTGTGTTCTTTCACGGGCAGCTCATTATAGCGCTTTTCACCGTTACTAAAGTTGACCTGACCTGCAAGCAGGTCGGTAAGTGCTTTTTTAGTAGCGTTTTGCTCATCATAATCAAGAAAGATATGCAGAGCGACATCGGTGCCGTAGTCGACCTTTTTTATATAGATTTTTTGCTGCGTTAAAAAATGATTTACCTCATCAAAACGATTATAAGCAAGGTGAAAAATTATTTCCTGCTGCAGCACTCGCTTGACGACGCCAATGTGCTCGGCTGCCTGGGTGACGCTGTTGGAATAAGCCCTGATGAGACCACCGGCACCGAGTTTGATCCCGCCAAAATAACGGGTCACCACGACGGTAACATTGCGCAGGTTCATTAATTCCAGTGCTTTTAATTCGGGAACACCAGCGGTTCCAGAGGGTTCACCGTTGTCACTGGCTTTAACTTGTTCATTGTTAGGGCCAACAACGTAAGCGTAGGTATTATGAGTTGCATCATGATATTTTTTGGTTATTTCTTGAATAAAGGCATTGGCCTCGACCACAGTCTGGGTTCTTGCACAGCTGGCGATGAATCTGCTCTTTTTGATAATGAGTTCATGGCTGCCGCTTTCTTTAATGGTTAAATAATTTTCTTGTTCTGCCAAAATTTTTACCTCTTTTTACGTATTTCTCTTTGGAGGGTTGCGATGAAAAATCTAACTTTACTAGCTGGCCGTCAATGGCCGGCTGAACAAGGGCATTCTAGCATACTTGCTGCGGCTACCCAAGTTAATATTATTGAAAATGGTCGCTGTCAGCGCTGCGGTGCTTTTGTTTCAGCCAAATTACCTAACGGCAAGCTTTACTGCCGTGCCTGCATTGGTATTGGCCGTGCTGTTGAAGGCAACGTGCTTGTCCGTTATCTGGGTCATGCTGAATTTCCTAAGCAAAAAAATGGCGGGTTAACGTGGTCTGGGCACTTAACCTCGCAGCAAGAAAAAATTTCGGCTGGTTTGGTCACCAATTTTCTTGAAAAGAAAAACTCTTTGGTTCATGCGGTAACTGGTGCCGGTAAGACAGAGATGCTTTTTCAATTAATTGCTGAATGTATGAAGAATGGGCAGCGTGCCTGCATTGCAACGCCGCGGATTGATGTTGTTAATGAATTATATCCTCGATTCAAAGCAGCTTTTTCTGAGATTAAAATTGGCAAGTATCACGGCCGTGAATTTAAGGAGCCGGACTTAGACCAGCTGACAATTTGTACGACACACCAATTGTTGAAATTTTATCAGGCCTTTGACCTGCTGGTCATTGATGAGGTTGATTCTTTTCCTTATGTGGGGGATCCGCAGCTTCACTTCGGGGCTAAGAATGCAGTCAAAACTTCAGGCGTTAGAGTCTACCTAACTGCCACGCCAACCGCTGACTTGCTGGAAGAAGTGAAACAGAAAAAGTTAAGGTTACTAAAATTAAACCGGCGTTTTCATGGCGGCCTTTTACCGGTTCCGAAAGAAAAATTTTTTTTACGGCCTTTTTTGCAAAAAGAGCGGCTCCATTCCAAACTGCTTTCTGAAATAATCAAAGCAGTAGAGTCAGGGCACCCATTATTGTTATTTGTGCCGCGGATTGAGCAAATTCCTGTCTACTTAGCAGCGTTGCGAAAGGAACACCGGCTGCAAAAAGCGCAGGTAGCAGGTGTTTACGCCGCAGACAAGCAGCGTTTAGAAAAGGTCGCAGCTTTTCGTGAACAAAGACTGCAGATACTAGTTACCACCACGATTTTGGAGCGCGGGGTCACCTTTCCCCATGTATGGGTAATTGTCGTGGCTGCCGACGATGCAATTTATACGACAGCCAGCTTGGTTCAGATTGCTGGTCGGGTTGGCCGTGCGCAGCATGATCCGACCGGCTTGGTTGTGTACTGCTATCATCAGTATACTAAAAATATAAAACTGGCGGTTAGGCAGATTAGGGAGATGAACAGATGACGACTTGTTTGCTTTGCGGCCAGGAGTTTACCGGGCACACCACAATTTTACAAATTTTTTCAGTTAAGAAGAAAAAGCCACCTGTGATTTGTCTGCACTGCCGGCAGCGTTTTACGCCGTTGTCCGGTAACCGCTGTCAAGTTTGTTCGAGGGAATGGGCTGACGGGGATGTCTGCAATGACTGCAGGGCCTGGGGCAAGTTTTATGGAAAAAATCTGTTGTATAATCATTCTTTATATCATTATAACGATGCCTTTCATGATCTGATGGTCAATTATAAACGCTACGGGGATTATGTATTATATGCGGTTTTGCAAGAATTGTGCGGGCAAGAAGTGGCGAAAATTGTCGCTGATTTATATGTGCCAGTCCCAACTTCCCCTGAACACCGGCAAAAACGGCAATTTGATACGGTGAGTGCAATTTACCAAGAACTGGTTCCTCTGACTTTTTTGCTTGATAAGAAGCCGGGCGGCGGTGCGCAAGGTGAGAAAAATAAGCGGGAACGGATGCGGAGCAAACAAAGTTTTATTATCCGCAAAAATGATCTTGCGGCAGATTTTTCTGGGAAAATATTATTGCTGGATGATATTTATACCACTGGCAGAACCCTCTACCACGCACGGGACAAGCTGCTGACGGTTTTCCCCCAGGCAAAGATTTCCAGCTTTTCAATTTGCCGTTAGCTTCTTTCCTTGTTTAGCGCTTCCAGCTTCTGTATAATGAAAGTATAAAGAAAAACAGTAAAGGAGTGTTTTCTATGCTAAAGTACAACGTTCGTGGTGAAAATATTGAAGTAACTGATGCTTTAAGAGAATATGTTGAGAAAAGATTGAAGAAGTTGGAAAAATATTTCGACTTGAGTCAGGACATGGTTGCACATGTCAATTTGAAAGTTTATCGGGATCATTCTGCTAAAGTTGAAGTTACTATCCCGCTGCCTTACCTAGTTTTGCGTGCGGAAGAAACCACCGATGATATGTATCGTAGTATTGACTTTGTGTCTGAAAAGCTTGAACGGCAAATTAAAAAGTATAAGACGCGGGTAAACCGCAAGAGCCGGGAAAAAGGTTATGAAGACTTCTTTGTTGAAACGGCTGAAGAAGAAAAAGAAGATAAAAAAGAAACTAGTGAATTTGATATCGTCCGCAACAAGCAGATTGGCTTGAAACCAATGAGTCCAGAAGAAGCAATTCTGCAGATGAATATGCTGGAACATGATTTCTTTGTTTTCCAAGATGCCGAAACCAATGGCACAAGTGTGGTATATCGCAGAAATGATGGCAAATATGGTTTAATTGAAACGGAATAAATGGTAAAATAAAGATAGGATGAAAAAGACCTCACACAGAATGTGAGGTCTTCGTTTTGGATATTTTTAATTTGCTGCTAATCATGTTAAAATTATCATGTGTTTTTATACTTAAACTACATATTAAGGATCGATTAAATGGTAAACATTTTAAGGAAACTATACAATACTGATAAACGAGAATTACGAAAATTTGAAAAGATTGCTAATCAGGTGGAAAGCTATGCTGATGAATACGGCAAGCTTTCAGATAAGCAGTTAAAGGCCAAAACGCCGGAATTTAAAGAGCGCCTGCAAAAAGATGAAAGTCTAGAGGATATTTTGCCCGAAGCATTTGCGGTTGCGCGAGAAGGTGCCAAGCGGGTGCTGGGCCTATACCCGTTTCATGTTCAGGTATTAGGGGGAATTGCCCTGCATTTTGGTAATATTGCTGAGATGATGACCGGTGAAGGTAAGACCTTGACGGCCACGATGCCCGTTTATTTGAATGCACTAGGCGGCAAAGGCGTGCACGTTGTTACGGTTAACGAATATTTGTCAAGCCGTGATGAAGAAGAGATGGGGCAGCTTTATAAGTGGCTTGGTCTGACGGTAGGCTTGAACCTGAATTCAATGGCTCCGGATGAGAAGCGTGCGGCTTATAGTTGTGACGTCACTTATTCAACTAACTCAGAATTAGGTTTTGATTATTTGCGCGACAACATGGTTGTTTACAAGGAACAAATGGTGCAGCGGCCGCTTAACTTTGCAATTATTGATGAGGTTGACTCAATTTTGATCGATGAGGCCAGAACGCCGTTAATTATTTCTGGTGAGGCTGAGCGGGCTAACAGCGACTATATTCGGGCCGACCGCTTTGTTAAAACTCTGTCGGAAGACAAGAGTGACGACGATGCCGATGATGACGAAGATCATGGTGACTATAAGATTGACTGGCCGACCAAGACGATTTCGTTAACAAGGACCGGTATTCAGAAGGCCTGTGAACATTTTGGCTTGAAGAATCTGTACGATGTAGAAAACCAAAAGCTGGTGCACCACCTTGATCAAGCGCTGCGGGCTAATTATATCATGCTTAAGGATATCGATTACGTGGTTCAGGAAGGTGAAGTACTAATCGTTGATTCCTTTACCGGACGGGTAATGCAGGGTCGGCGTTATTCCGATGGCCTGCACCAGGCGATTGAGGCCAAGGAAGGCGTTAAAATTCAGGAAGAATCAAAAACGCAGGCGACAATCACCTACCAGAACTTTTTCAGAATGTATAAAAAACTTTCCGGAATGACCGGTACGGCTAAAACCGAGGAAGAAGAGTTCCGCGAAATTTACAACATGCAGGTTATTACGATTCCGACCAACCGGCCGGTTATCCGGGTCGATAATCCAGATATTTTGTATCCAACTTTGGACTCAAAATTCCATGCCGTTGTTGATGAAATCAAGGAACGGCATTCGAAGGGCCAGCCAATTCTGGTTGGAACGGTTGCGGTTGAAAGTTCAGAGCGGCTCAGCAGGCTGCTTGATAAAGAGCGGATTCCGCATGCGGTTTTAAATGCGAAAAACCACGCCAAGGAAGCACAGATTATCATGAACGCCGGTCAACGTGGTGCGGTCACGATCGCCACCAATATGGCTGGTCGTGGTACGGATATCAAACTAGGGCCTGGTGTTACAGAACTGGGCGGCCTTTCGGTGATCGGCACCGAGCGGCACGAATCGCGGCGGATTGATAATCAGCTTCGTGGACGTTCCGGCCGGCAGGGAGATCCAGGCGAAACCCGTTTCTACCTTTCACTTGAGGATGATTTGATGAAACGGTTTGGCGGCGACCGGGTCAAGGACTTCTTGGATCGCTTATCCGATAATGATGATGATAAAGTGATCGAGAGCCGCCTGATTACACGGCAGGTTGAATCTGCCCAGAAGCGGGTTGAAGGTAATAACTACGATACGCGTAAGCAAACTTTGCAGTATGACGATGTTATGCGAATCCAGCGTGAAATCATTTACGGTGAGCGGATGCAGGTCATTGGTGAAGAAAAATCACTTAAGGACGTATTAATTCCAATGCTCCGCCGGACAATCAGCAGTCAGATTGACATGTTTACCCAAGGTGACCGCAGCAAGTGGCGGCTTGATTCTCTGCGTGATTTCATTGGTTCCAGCTTAATTTCTGAAAAAGAAGCCGATGAGATTGACTATAAAAATATCAGTGTTGATGAGCTGAAGCAAAAATTGTATGACAGCGTTGAGACCAATTACAAAGAAAAAGAAGAGGCCTTAGGTGACCCTGAGCAGATGCTTGAGTTTGAAAAAGTTGTTATCTTACGTGTAGTTGATGAGCGCTGGACCGACCATATTGACGCGATGGATCAGCTGCGGCAGTCGATTGGACTGCGGGGGTATGGTCAGCTTAACCCGTTAGTTGAATACCAGGATTCTGGCTACAGAATGTTTGAAGAAATGATTTCAAATATTGAATTTGACGTTACCCGCCTGTTCATGAAGGCAGAAATTAGGCGTAATCTTAGCCGGTAAAAAATAAAATTAGGGAGAAAGCAATATACTTTCTCTTTTTTTACTAAATTAGGAGAATTTATGGAAATTAGTGAAATTCAAAGTACGCTGGACGAATTGCAGAAGCGGCTGGCTAACTTTAGGGGGTCTCTTTGACCTGGATGCAATTGACGAGAGCATTGCGGTAAATGAAGGGAAAATGGCGGCACCGGATTTCTGGCAGGATCAAGACCGGGCACAAGAACTGATTGCGGAGACCAACCTGTTAAAAGAAAAACGGGATTCGTTTTTGAAATTAAAGTCAGCTTACCAAGACGAGGCCACGGCGCTTGAACTGTTGCGGGAAGAAAATGATCAGGAATTACAGACGGAAATTGAGAAAAATTTGCTAGAATTGCAGGATGAATTCCGTAATTATGAGCTAGATCTGTTGCTTGCTGGCAAGTATGACAGTCATAATGCGCTTTTGGAAATTCATCCGGGTGCCGGCGGCACCGAGGCAATGGACTGGGGTCAGATGTTATTTCGAATGTACAACCGCTACGCTGATATGAGCGGCCTGCAGTTTGAGGTTAATAACTACGAAGCGGGTGAAGAGGCAGGCATTAAAAGCGTCAGCGTTCGGATTAGCGGTAAGAATGCCTATGGCCTGTTAAAGTCCGAAAATGGTGTTCACCGCTTGGTCCGGATTTCACCGTTTGATGCGGCTAAAAGGCGGCATACTTCCTTTGCTTCGGTTGAAGTTATTCCGGAAGTCGATGACAGCATTCAGATTGATATTGATCCTAAAGACTTACGGATTGATGTTTACCGTTCAAGCGGTGCTGGCGGCCAGCACATCAATAAAACCTCCAGTGCAGTTCGGATTACCCACTTGCCGACGGGAATTGTAACCACGTCCCAGGCGCAGCGCTCGCAGCTGCAAAACCGGGAAACGGCGATGAATGAGTTGCGTGCTAAGCTGTTTCACTTGGAGGAAGAAAAAAAGCGTAAGCAAAAGCAGGCCCTGAAGGGCGACCAGATGGAAATTGGCTGGGGCTCACAGATTCGTTCCTATGTTTTTCATCCTTATAATTTAGTTAAGGATTTGCGGACAGGCTATGAAACGGCTGATATCAATGGTGTAATGGATGGAAAGCTGCAGCCGTTTATTTATGCGTATTTACAGTGGCTGCTTAGCCAAGAAAATCCAGAGTAGGTGAAAAAATGAGTTTTTGGGGAATTGTCGGTTTAGTTTTAGTTGCTGTCCTTGCTTTATGTATGTTATTTACGTTTTTTCATATCTTTTTTGCCCTGTTGCCGGTGGCGTTAGTAGCGATTTTAATAATTTGGCTGATTTATCACTTTTCGAATAAAAATAATCATGAAAATGTGCCTAGCGGGTCTAATTACTATGATTTCTTTACTAATCGCCAGACAACTAACCAGCACCGTAAAAAAGCGCGGGATGTCCATACAAAAGACGTTGATAAGTAGTTTAAGGGGATAAAAATGGCAGATGCAGTTGAACTAGAGAAATTGATTCGCGACAATCATATCGTGTATATATATCAGGGCAAACAGTATGTTAGCGGCAAACAGCTTACCGTTTCTGATATTTATCGGCCCGGCCTTGAGTTAACCGGCTATTTTGATTTTTATCCTAAACAGCGGATTCAGCTTTTAGGGCGGACAGAAATTTCTTATGCCGCGCGTTTAGACCATGAAAGTCGTTTGCGCGTGTTTACCAAAATGTGTACCAGCAAGACGCCTTGTTTCTTAGTTTCGCGCTCACTTCCTGTTCCAAAAGAGCTGAAAGAGGCAGCGGATCAGGCGCATATTCCTATTTTGTCATCGGATGAATCAACAACTTACATTTCCAGTATTTTGACGGGATATTTGCGTGAGCGGCTGGCTGAACGGGTCAGCATTCATGGCGTCATGGTTGAAATTAAGGGCATGGGCGTTTTACTTACTGGAGATTCCGGCGTTGGTAAATCGGAAACTGCCTTGGGCCTAATTCAGCGCGGCCACCGGCTGATTGCCGATGACCGGGTAGATGTTTACCAGCGCGACGATGAAACCGTTATGGGTGAAGCACCCAAAATTTTGAAGCACCTGATGGAAATTCGTGGTGTCGGCATTATTGATATCATGGAATTATTTGGGGTTGGCGCCATTAAAAATCGTTCTAGTATCCGACTGGTAATTAAATTAGTTAATTGGGACAGCCATGCCAATTACGATCGCTTAGGTTTTCAAGAGAGCAAGCGGGAAATTTGTAACGTTGAGCTGCCGCAGATTACGATTCCGGTTAAGGTTGGCCGTAACATGGAAGATATTATTGAGGTTGCCGCCATGAATTTTCGGGCAAAGAGATCAGGTTATGATGCCGCTCAAACCTTTGATGATAATCTGACTGCACTGATTGCGGCTAATTCAAAAAAAGATGCAGTAAAGGATAAAGTTGAACATGATATTGACGATTAATCCGGTGGCTTTTAACTTAGGCAGTTTAAGTGTCAAGTGGTACGGCGTAATTATGGCCGCTGCCATTATTTTGGCGGCATGGATGGCGATTAGTGAAGGCAAAAAGCGGCAGATTATGAGTGATGACTTCATTGACCTATTGTTGTGGGCAGTACCTTTAGGTTACGTCGGTGCCAGGATTTACTATGTTATATTTGAATGGGGCTATTATAGCCAGCACCCCGATCAAATAATTGCGATTTGGAACGGCGGCATTGCGATCTATGGCGGCTTGATTGCCGGCTTAATTGTTTTGCTTGCCTTTTGTTACAAGCGGATGCTGCCGCCCTTTTTAATGCTGGATGTGATTACACCGGGTGTGATGGCCGCACAAATCTTGGGGCGCTGGGGTAATTTTATTAATCAAGAGGCCCACGGCGGTCCGACCAGTCTGCATTTTTTGCAGAGTCTGCATTTGCCGCAGTTTATTATCAGTCAAATGAGAATCAACGGTGTCTATTATCAGCCGACTTTTTTGTATGAATCATTCTTCAATCTGATCGGTTTAATAATTATTTTGAGCTTGCGGCATAAAAAGCATGTCTTCAAGCAAGGAGAAGTTTTCATGACTTACTTGGCCTGGTATGCCGTTGTCCGTTTCTTTGTTGAGGGATTGAGAACTGATAGCTTGTACTTGTTTGGTGTAATTCGGGTGTCGCAAATGTTGAGCCTGCTTTTACTTATTTTAGTTGTCGCATTATTTATTTATCGGCGTGTAAAAGTCAAACCAAAGTGGTATCTTGATGGAAGCGGGTTAAAGTATCCGTATTCACGAGATTAATAGAAAAATATTTTAGAGAAAGTTTTAGGAGAGAAAATGACAAAAATTGCAGTTTTAGGTGCCGGCTCTTGGGGTTCGGTACTAGCCTCAATGCTAGCGGATAATGGCAACGACGTGATTCTGTTTGGCAATAACGAAGCGGTTAACCAAGAAATTAATGAGAAGCACACCAATGAGCATTATATGAAAGATTGGCGGTTAAATCCGACAATTACGGCAACCGAAAAGTTGGAGCCGGCTTTGGCTGGCGCAGAAATAATTTTGTTTGTGCTGCCAACGCCGGCAATCCGCAGTGTTGCCCGCAATGTGCACCAGATTTTACTGACCTCTGGGACTAAGCCGCTGCTGGTAACGGCAACTAAGGGAATTGAACCGGGCAGCAAAAAATTAATTTCGGAAATTTTGTCAGAGGAAATTTATCCCGACGATGAAGACAAAATTGTCGCAATTTCCGGTCCCAGCCATGCCGAAAATGTCGCCCAAAAAGACCTGACGGCGATTTCCTGTGCCTCAACCAGTGATGCAAATGCTAAGCTAATTCAGAAGATTTTTTCGAATGATTATGTGCGTTTCTACACCAATGATGATCTTGTTGGCGTTGAGGTCGGCGGTGCGGTTAAAAATGTGATCGCGATTGCCGCCGGGATTTTGTACGGCAAGCACTATGGTGATAATGCTAAGGCGGCATTAATGACACGGGGGTTAGCAGAAATTGCGCGCTTGGGCGTTAATTATTTTGGCGCTAAGCCTCTGACTTTTAGCGGACTGGCCGGCATTGGCGATCTGATCGTTACGTGTACCTCGGTTAACTCACGCAATTGGCGCTGCGGAAAGCAGATTGGGGAAGGCAAGAGCCTTGACTATGTACTGAAAAATATGGGTCAGGTGGTTGAAGGAGCCACCACGGTTAAGGCCGTTCATGAATTATGCCAGGAAAAGAACATTGATATGCCGATCAGTGAGGCTATTTACCGTGTTCTTTATGAAAACACTAATGTTGATGACGAAATAACTAAGATGATGGGCAGGACGCCGAAGGCTGAGATCAGACTTTAAATTTTACAGGCTTTTTATCATAGTGTATCATTTACTTATTAAAAATAAGTAATAGGAGATTAGGGTGAATATGGCAAAAAAGTATGATGTAATTATTATTGGTGCGGGTCCAGGCGGAATGACCGCTGCCTTATACGCTTCACGGGCAAACCTAGCAGTTTTACTGCTTGACCGGGGACCTTACGGCGGCCAGATGAATAATACGGATGTTATTGATAATTATCCTGGTTTTAGCGAGATCAAGGGTCCAGAGCTGGGCGAAAAGATGTACCAGTCGATTACGAAATTTTCCCCGGATTTTGAATACGGTGACGTTCAGTCAGTGAAACTTGACGGGCAAAACAAGCTAGTTAAAACTGATACGGGTGATTATACTGCGCCGGTTGTTATTGTTGCTACTGGTGCTGATCATAAGCACCTGAATGTTCCCGGCGAGGAAGAATATTCGGGCCGCGGTGTTTCCTACTGTGCGGTCTGTGATGCGGCCTTTTTCAAAGATGAGGATGTTGCTGTTATCGGCGGCGGGGATTCTGCAATCGAAGAAGGAATCTATCTTTCACAGTTGGCCAAATCCGTGACGGTGGTGCACCGGCGTGATCAATTACGGGCAAATGCTACCTTGCAGAAGCGGGCATTTGCCAATAAGAAGATGAATTTTGTCTGGAACGCGCAGACCGAGTCAATCACTGGCGACGGTAACAAAGTCACCGGTATTACTTATCGTGATAAGGAAACCGGAGAAGAAAAGAAACTGGCCGCTGCAGGTGTCTTTATTTATGTGGGAACACTGCCGCAAACGACGCCGTTTAAGGGCTTAGGCGTTACCGATGAGCAGGGCTGGATCCCAACTGATGCCAAAATGCATACCAAGGTTCCGGGGATTTTCGCTTTGGGGGATGTCCGGGCAAAGGACCTGCGGCAGATTGCCAATGCAGTTGGTGATGGCAGTATTGCTGGCCAAGAGGCATACAATTATTTGCAGAGTTTAGAAGATAAATAAATTGTGAATTAAGAATCCAAGATGAATTGGGTTCTTTTTTGTTTGTAAAAGAGGCGCTATACTATAAATGTTAAACTAAAAATAAATACGAATTTAATTAATACTAGAAATTGAGGATTGACATTTTACATGAATGCAAACGAAACTTTGAAACAGTGGCAGCAGGCTCAAGGCTTGCCGGATTATTTACAAGAGCAATTAGCTATTTTGGCTAAAGACCCGAAATGGGTTGAAGATGCTTTTGGACAGGATATCAACTTTGGAACAGCAGGAATGCGGGGCCTGCTTGAACCCGGGACCAACCGGATTAATTTGTATACTGTCGGTAGAGTTACTGAAGGGCTAGCCCGCCTGATTGAGGAAAATGGTCAAGAAGCAAAAAAGCGGGGCGTTGCCATTTCTTTTGATTCGCGGTATCATTCACGTGAATTTGCCCAAATCTCTGCCCGGGTGCTGGGAGCTCATGGCATCCACGTTTACTTATTTGATGATTTGCGGCCAACCCCAGAACTTTCTTTTGCTGTGCGACATTTGCACACTTTTGCTGGGATCAACATCACCGCTTCCCATAATGCCAAGCAGTACAATGGTTATAAGGTTTATGGTGAAGATGGCGCCCAAATGGGGCCTGAAGATGCCGATCGTTTATTTAAGCTGGCTGAACAGGTTGATGATTTGTTTACGGTAAAGGCTGCACCTGTCGAAAAACTACGGGCAGAAGGTACTTTACAGTTAATTGGTGAAGATGTGGACGAGGCCTACCTGTCTGAACTTAAGGCCGTTACGGTTAATCCGGCAATGGTTAAGGCAAACGCATCTAAGCTCAAGATAATTTATACGCCGCTTCACGGTACGGGAAAGATGCTGTATGACCGTGCCTTTCGCCAAGGTGGTTTTACGAATATTATTCCGGTACCAAATCAATCGATTATTGATCCAGAATTCCCGACGACCAAAAAACCTAATCCAGAATACCGGGATGTATTTGATCCGGGCGTGGCGCTTGCTAATAAAGAAAATGCTGATCTGATCATTGCCACCGATCCGGATGCTGACCGCATGGGTGCCTGTGTGCGTACCGCAAAGGGTGATTTTCAGGTTTTAACAGGCAACCAAATTGCCACCTTGATGATCTACTACTTGCTGACCAATTTAAAGGAAAAGCAGCAGTTGACGCCGGATTATGAATTAATCACGTCGGTTGTTTCCAGCAGTTTGCCGTTGAAGATTGCCAAAGATTTTGGGATTAAAACCAAATCCGTTCTGACCGGTTTTAAATTTATCGGCGAAGAAGTAGACCGAATGAATCGTGAGCATGACGGTAAGTTTTTGATGGGCTTTGAAGAAAGCTACGGTTATTTGTTTAAGCCGTTTGCACGTGACAAGGATGCAATGCAGGGGGCATTAATGTTTGCCGAAGTGGCTTCTTACTATGCTTCGCGGCAGATGACAGTTTTGGCCGGTCTGCAGGAAATTTGGCAGAAATACGGCACGGCCTATGAGATCACGCGGGCAATTGAGATGCCGGGGATTGGCGGTCAGCAGAAGATGGCAGGCCTGATGGCCAAGCTGCGCCGCGAGAAGCTGACGGAAATTAACGGTATGCCGGTTGTTAAAACAGAAGACTTTTTACGGCAAGAAGAAACTGAAAATGGTCGAGTTAAGCCAATGACAGGTTTACCGCAGTCGAATGTTTTGAAGTATTACTTGTCCGATGAAACCTGGCTAGCTTTGCGCCCGTCGGGTACGGAGCCGGTAATCAAGGCCTATGTTGGTGTTAACAAACCCGATATTGCAACTGCTCAGCAGGCTGCTGCAGATTACCAGACAGCTTTAGCAGAGTTATTAAAGTAATGCAGAAGAAGTGCGAAAATACGTTCGTGGTAGTAAAATAAGAGATAATAATTGGGAAGTTGGACTGCTGGTCCAACTTTTTTATGAAGGGTTATTTGATGATTAAACGACAAGAAAATCACAAGTTTCAACTTGTATCAAAATTTAAACCTGCGGGCGATCAGCAACAGGCAATCGATCAGCTGACTGCGGGTTTCAAAAATGGGAATAAGGAGCAGATCCTTGAAGGCGCCACCGGAACGGGGAAAACTTTTACAATGGCCAATATTATTGCCAACCTTAATAAACCGACCTTGGTTATTTCCCATAATAAGACTCTGGTTGGCCAGCTCTACGGTGAATTTAAGGAATTTTTTCCTCATAACGCGGTTGATTACTTTGTTTCTTATTATGATTACTACCAGCCGGAGGCCTATGTGCCCCAGTCGGATACTTATATTGAAAAAGACTCGGCAATTAATGATGAAATCGATCAGCTGCGCCACCGTGCCACCAGTGACCTGATGGAGCGTAATGACGTGGTGGTGGTTGCTTCTGTTTCCTGCATTTATGGTTTGGGCGATCCCCAAGAATATGCGCGAAGCGTGTTAACCATTCATGAGGGCGATGAATACGGGCGCAACACACTGCTGCGAGATTTGGTCAATATTCAGTATGACCGCAACGACATCGACTTTCAGCGGGGGCGTTTTCGTGTGCGCGGCGATAGTGTCGAAATTTTCCCGGCAGGAAATTCCAGTCACGCTTATCGGGTGGAATTTTTTGGCGATGAAATTGACCGCATTGTGGAAATTGATTCGCTGACTGGGGAAATAATCGGTGAACACGAAAGTATATCGTTGTTTCCGGCCACGCACTTTATGACAAGTGACGAGCAGATGAAGCGTGCACTGAAGGCCATTTCTGCGGAAATGGACCTGCAGGTGAAAAAGTTTGAGGGTCAGGGCAAGTTGCTCGAGGCGCAAAGAATCAAGCAGCGAACAACCTATGACATGGAAATGATGGGCGAAGTTGGTTTTACCAGCGGAATTGAAAATTACTCCCGGCACATGGAAGGCAGAAAGGAAGGCGAACCGCCCCATACTCTGCTTGATTTCTTTCCGGATGATTTTTTGATTTTGATTGATGAGTCGCACGCGACAATGCCGGAGGTGCGGGCAATGTATAACGGCGACCGCAACCGTAAGCAAACGTTAGTTGATTACGGTTTTCGCTTGCCGTCGGCACTTGATAACCGTCCCTTAAAACTGGCTGAGTTTGAAAAACACGTTAACCAGATCCTCTACGTGTCGGCGACCCCAGGCGATTACGAGCTGGAGCGCACTAAAAATAAGGTGGAACAGATCATCCGGCCGACCGGCTTGCTTGACCCGAAAATTGAGGTGCGGCCGATTGATGGACAGATTGATGATTTGGTCGCCGAGATTAATAAGCGGATTGACCGCAATGAGCGGGTCTTTGTGACCACACTGACCAAAAAGATGGCCGAGGATCTTACCGATTATTTAAAGGACTTGGGGATTAAGGTTCAGTACCTGCATTCCGATGTTAAAACTCTGGAAAGAATGCAGATCCTGCGGGATTTGCGTTTGGGTAAGTATGATGTTTTAATCGGGATTAACCTGCTGCGTGAAGGTATCGATGTTCCGGAAGTGTCGCTGGTAGCCATTTTGGATGCCGATAAGGAAGGATTTTTGCGGTCATACCGGCCGCTTGTCCAGACAATGGGTCGGGCTTCGCGTAACGAGCATGGTGAGGTTATCATGTATGCCGATACGATTACCGATTCGATGCGGGGTGCGATTGATGCGACCACGCGTCGGCGAAAAATCCAGATGGAATTTAACAAGGAGCACGGCATAACACCAAAAACCATTGTTAAACCGATCAGGGAAGCAATTTCCGCGACGAAATATGTTGAGGATGCGGACAAAGACGAAAGTTTCGCAGACCTGAACTTTGACGAATTGACGGCTAAGCAGAAGAAGGACATGGTCAAGAATTTGCGTGAACAGATGCAGGCGGCAGCTAAGAAGCTTGACTTTGAGAGTGCGGCTAATTTGCGCGATGCGATCATGGAATTGCAGAACGCAGGCAGAAAACCGCTTAAGAAAAAAGGATCAAAACTAAATGGCAAATAACGAAATTGTGATTCGCGGGGCCCGCGAACATAACTTGAAAAATATTGATTTAACTATCCCCAAAGATAAGCTGGTGGTGATAACCGGCTTATCGGGTTCTGGTAAAAGTTCGCTGGCCTTTGACACATTGTATGCCGAGGGACGTCGCCGCTACGTGCAGTCGCTGTCCAGCTATGCCCGCCAATTTTTGGGGCAGATGGATAAGCCGGATGTTGATTCAATTGACGGCCTAAACCCGGCAATTTCGATTGATCAGAAAACAACGTCGCACAATCCGCGCTCAACTGTAGGAACGGTTACGGAAATCAATGATTATCTGCGGCTGTTGTGGGCCCGTGTGGGCCACCCAATCTGTCCAAATGACGGGACGCTGATTGAACGGCAATCGGCAGAACAAATGGTTAACCGGATTTTAAAATTGCCTGAGAGAACAAGAATCCAACTTTTAGCTCCCGTAATTAGGGCGAAGCGCGGGGCGCACAAAGAAGTCTTTAAACGGGTCCAGCGTGCCGGGTACGTGCGGGTAATTGTCGACGGTGAGATGCACGAAATCGGTGAGGATTTGGCGCTAGACAAGAATAAACGGCATACAATCGATATTGTGGTCGACCGTTTAATTGTCAAGGACGGGATCCGCTCGCGTTTGTTTGATTCGGTTGAGTCAGCATTACGCCTGTCAAATGGTTATATGAATGTTGATGTAATTGGTGGTGAGACATTAAGTTTCTCTGAGTATTATGCTTGCCCCAAGTGTGGTTTTACGGTGGGAGAAATGGAACCGCGGCTGTTTTCTTTCAATGCCCCGTTTGGTGCCTGTCCGGATTGTGATGGCCTGGGGATGAAGCTGGAAGTGGACGAGGACCTGGTTTTACCTGATAAGTCCAAGACGCTGGATGAAGGGGCGTTGATTCCGTGGAAAAATTCCAAATATTACAGTGAGATGCTTAAGCAGGCGTGTACAGCTCTGAAAATTCCCATGGATAAGCCGTTTAGCAAGCTTACCAAAAAGCAAAAAAGTATTATCCTCCACGGCTCAACCACAAAGATTAAATTTCACGTCACAGGTGAATTCGGCGTCAATGATACCGAAGTGCCATTTGAGGGTGTGATGGACAATGTCGAGCGGCGCTATCGGCACCCGATGTCAACGTTTATGCGGGATGCAATGGGCAAGTACATGACTGAACTCACATGTTCAACCTGTCACGGTGAGCGCCTTAACGAAAAGGCTTTGGCTGTCAAAGTAATGGGCAAAAACATTGCCGAGGCTTCCGAATTACCGATTGATCATGCCTTGGACTTTTTTAACCAAGTTAAATTAAACGAGCAGGAAACGGCCATTGCCAAGCCAATTTTAAAAGAAGTACGCGACCGGCTCACTTTTCTTGTGAGCGTCGGCCTCAGCTATTTGACTTTGTCGCGGTCTGCCAACACCTTGTCCGGGGGCGAAGCGCAGCGAATTCGGCTGGCAACGCAGATTGGTTCAAACTTGTCCGGTGTCATGTATGTGCTTGACGAACCTTCAATCGGTTTGCATCAACGTGACAACGACCGTCTGATCGCCTCCCTAAAAAAGATGCGGGATTTAGGCAATTCACTGATTGTGGTTGAACACGACGATGAAACGATGCGGCAGGCTGATTATTTAATCGATATGGGGCCTGGTGCTGGTAGTTTTGGCGGCAAAGTGATGGCCGCAGGAACTCCGGAAGAAGTTGCACACAATCCTAATTCATTAACCGGTCAATATTTAACCGGCAAAAAATTTGTTCCGGTGCCGTTAAAAAGGCGGAAAGGCAATGGTAAAAAAATTACTGTTACGGGAGCCCAGGAAAACAACTTAAAGAATCTTACGGTTGATTTCCCGTTAGGCGAATTTATCGTCGTTACCGGAGTTTCTGGTTCGGGAAAGTCGACTTTAGTGAATATGATTTTAAAACGGGCCTTAGCACAAAAAATTAACCGTAATCAGGCTAAGCCAGGCAAATACAAGAGTATCCGTGGTTATAAAAATATCGAAAAAATAATTGATATTGATCAAAGCCCGATCGGTAGAACCCCCCGCAGCAATCCGGCCACCTATACTAGTGTGTTTGATGATATTCGCGGCCTGTTTGCCCAGACAAATGAGTCAAAACTTCGCGGCTATACCAAGGCCCGGTTTTCGTTTAACGTTAAGGGCGGCCGCTGTGAAGCCTGTCATGGCGACGGCATTATCAAGATTGAGATGAACTTTTTGCCGGACGTCTATGTTCCGTGCAAGGTTTGTCACGGCCGCAGGTATAACTCGGAAACACTCGAAGTTACTTACCGTGAAAAAAATATTGCGCAGGTTTTAGATATGACGATCAGCGAAGCCTGCAGCTTTTTTAAAAATATTCCGAAAATTGCCCGCAAGCTGCAGACAATTGTTGATGTCGGTCTGGGCTATGTTAAGCTGGGGCAATCAGCAACAACCTTGTCTGGTGGTGAGGCACAGCGGATGAAGCTGGCTGCCGAATTGCAGAAGCTCTCAACCGGGAAAAACTTTTATATCCTGGATGAACCAACGACCGGACTGCACACAGATGATATCAAGCACCTACTGGAGGTGTTGCAGCGGCTAGTAGACCAGGGCAACACGGTTTTGGTAATTGAACATAACCTGGACGTGATAAAAAATGCCGATTGGCTGATCGATCTTGGCCCCGAGGGCGGCGAAGGCGGTGGCATGATTGTTGCAACCGGCACCCCGGAAGACTTGGTTAAAGTTAAGGATAGTTACACAGGACAATATTTAAGGCCGGTTCTGCAACGTGATACGCGCTTAACTATCAAAGCTGCTAATAAATAGAAAATTATTTTTTTATGATAAAGTTTTATTATTTTCTAAAAAGTGTAAAATAGCAGCAGGAGGAATATTATGGACAATTTTTCTAATTACGGCTATCATCGCGGTTTTGATTGGGCAGCATTCATTTCGGGCATTTTAATGGTAATTGCCGGGCTCTTGTTACTGCGCCATCCCGGAGTTGGCCTAAAAGCGTTTATTTTATTGTTTGCAATTTTGTCAATCGTTCAGGGAATTGTTTGGCTGGCAATTTACAGTCATTTTCGCTATTTTATCCCCGGTAGCTGGGTGATGATCATCGCTGGTCTGCTAGATATTATTATTGGAGCGCTGTTTCTGTATTCGTATGACGCTGCAGGAATTACAATTGCCTACCTGTTTGCCTTTTGGTTTTTATTTGATTCAATTGCCAATATTATTTTTGGCTGGCAGTTACGTAAGATTTCGCTAGGTTATTTCATTTTTTGCTTAATTTTAAATATTTTCAGCTTCTTGATTGCAATCTGTCTAATGTTTAATCCAGCTTTGTCGGCATTAACGCTGGTCTGGTTGATTGCTTTTTGGCTGTTAATTTTTGGCATTAACCAAATAATTATTGCGATTGCCCGCCGCTAAAATGCTGCATTTGTTAAAAAACAACGTAAAATTTTATTAGTAAAAAAAGACAGTTTTTCTGTCTTTTTTCTTTGACTAAAAAATACAGTGACTGCTTATCTTTTTGCTAAAATTATTAGTAAAAATTGCACAAGTTCAAGCTAATCTTTATAATACCAATATACGGAGGTATTCAGATGAATATTGGTCTTTTTACCGATACATATTTTCCCCAGCTTAGTGGGGTTGCGACTTCGGTTAAAACGCTGAAGGACGCACTGGAAAAAGAGGGGCACAATGTCTTTATCTTTACGACGACTGATCCCCATGTAGCTAAGGGAACGGTTGAACCAAATGTTTTTCGTTTCAGCAGCATTCCCTTTATTTCCTTTACTGACAGGCGAATTGCCTTTCGCGGCTTTTTTGAAGCAACCAAAGTTGCGCGAGAGGTAAAATTGGACATTGTGCATACGCAGACCGAATTTGCCCTAGGCATGATGGGCAAGTATGTTGCCCACCAGCTTAATATTCCGGCAATTCATACTTACCATACGATGTATGAAGATTACCTGCACTATGTGCTAAACGGCCACTTGCTCCGCCCGTACCACGTCAAGCAGTTTACCAAGGGCTATCTCAAAAGCATGGATGGGGTCATTGCCCCTAGTGAACGTGTTCGGGTTTTGCTTAAAAAATATGGCATTAAGATTCCGATTAGGGTAATCCCCACCGGCGTTGACATTGAAAGCATGAACGAGGATTCCCCCCGAAATGTTCGCCAGGAACTGGGGATTGATGAATCTGCTCCTGTCCTTCTAACTTTGAGCAGGGTCGCTGCGGAAAAAAAGATTAACCATATTTTGAACGTGATGCCGGATGTGGTCGATGAATTTCCTGACGTTCGCTTGGTGATTGCCGGTGATGGACCGGAATTAGACGAGCTGCAAGACCAGGTTGAGCGGTTAACCCTTGAAGATTATGTGATTTTCACGGGTGATGTTCCGCATGAAGACGTTGCGAATTTTTACCGCATGGCCGACCTCTTTGTGTCTGCTAGCGACACAGAAACGCAGGGGCTGACATATATTGAGGCTTTGGCGGCAGGAACAAGGTGTGTGGTCTACGACACAGATTACACGGAGCATGTTTTTGATAATCCGGTTTTGGGGAGTGTCTTTACAACGCAAAGTGAGATGCTTGAAGAGATTTTGACCTGCCTTAAGGAAAGCAAAAAAGCAATTCCGCAGGCAGTTCTTGCTAAGAAGTTAAAGCAGATTTCAGCTGCACATTTTGGTAAGCAGGTTTTGGCTTTTTATCAAAGTGCAATTGGAGAATATGAGAAGGCGGATAAAGGGAGCGCAAATGATTAGGATAAATATGTTTTCACAGGCTGATTCGGTGAAGGGCCAGGGCGTCGGTTCGGCCTATAATGAACTGATTGCTTTGCTGAGAAAGCACCTGGTGGATGATTTCTATGTAACTAATAATAAGTATGGCACCGCGGATTTGACCCACTATCACACAATCAATCCGACTTATTTTGCTAACAGTTTTTCACCGGCACGGGGCAGAAAAATCGGGTACGTTCACTTTTTACCGGAAACGCTTGAAGGCTCGATTAAATTACCGGATTTTGCTAAAAAAATCTTCTACGGCTATGTGATAGATTTTTACAAACGGATGGACCAGATTGTGGTTGTCAATCCAATTTTTATTGATAAGTTAGTCAAATACGGCATCAAGCGTGACCGGGTCAAATATATCCCGAATTTTGTTGCTAAGAATGAATTTTCCCCGCAGCGGCAGACGCAGAAAAATGCCTTTCGCAACCAGCTGGGCATTCCGCTGAACAAGTTTGTTGTCTTTGGCGATGGTCAGGTCCAGGCGCGTAAGGGTGTTGATGACTTTGCCAAAATGGCAGTGGCCAATCCTGATGTGCAGTTTATCTGGGCCGGGGGTTTTTCCTTTGGCAAGATTACGGACGGGTACGAACATTTTAAGCAGCTGGTGGATAATCCACCGAAAAACTTACGCTTTACCGGGATAATTGACCGCAGCAAATTGGTTAATTATCTGAATATTGCTGATTTATTTGTTTTGCCGTCTTATGATGAATTGTTTCCGATGTCGGTGCTGGAAGCCTTTAGCTGCGGCACGCCGGTTCTACTGCGCAATCTTGACCTGTACAAGGCAATCATCAGCGGCTTTTATCTGAGCGGTGATGATTTTGCCCAGATGAATGCGCAGCTGAAAAAGGCGGTTGCCGATAAGGAACTCCTGCGTAAGTATAGTTATTTGGCAAACATGGCCAGCCAAAAGTATTCTGAGGATAATTTGGCGCTGATTTGGCGGGACTTTTACCATCAGCAGTATGAATTAGGCAAAAAACTGGGACAGATTCACTGATGAATAAAAAACATTTATGGGGTGTGCTGCTTGTCCTCGCGATTAGCGGCTATGTGCTTTATGTAGATTTAAAGGCGACACCAGTTAAACAGCTGTTAGCTGCGGCGCGCAATATTAATTTATTCGCACTTCTGCTCGTATTTTGCTTAATGCTTTTGTCTTACGGCTGTGAGGCAACGATTTTAAGCATTTTGACCAGCCGCAAGGGCGAACCTAAAAGGTCTAAGTGGGCCTTTTTTCGCATTCCCATTATCCAAGCTTTGTTTAATGCCATTACGCCGATGTCAAGCGGTGGTCAACCGGCACAGCTTGCCGCAATGGTGCAGATGGGCGTTGAGGGCGGCCGCGCGACGTCGCTCTTGTTGATGAAATTTATTATTTACCAAATTGTTGTCTTTGTAGCTTATGTTGTGACCATTGTTTCGGGCTTTCATTTAGTAGCCAGCAAATTTGCCGCAATGGCCTTTTTCATTATTATTGGTTTTTTGCTGCATATTAGCTCAATTTTGTTCTTGCTGGCGGCATTATTTGCTTATAACTGGACCAAAAAAGCCGCCAACTGGCTGATGGACCTGCTGGCTAAATTTATTAAACCGGAACGGGTAGAAAAATGGCGCCAGGCAACAATGGCAAAAATTGATACTTTCTATACCGAAAGTCAGAAATTGAAAAAGGAAAAGAAAAAGTTATGCCTGAGCCTGCTGTTAACGATTCTGCAGATGCTGTGCTTTTACTCAATTCCCTATATGGTCCTGGTCACGCTGAATGTGCACGCCTCCTGGCTTGCCGTCACGCAAATGAATATTATGATTACCATGTTTATGGCGATTATTCCGCTTCCGGGAGCCTCTGGCGGTGCTGAATACAGTTTTCAAACGCTGTTCACGGCTTTTGTTTCGTCCAATGGGGCGCTAGTCTTGGGCATGTTTTTATGGCGCTTCGTTACCTACTTTTTCGGCATGATTCTTGGTATTTTTGGCTGGATCTTTAAGCCGCAAAAGATTAAAAGTTCAAGGAATGATTAATTTTTCCAAGAATTCTTGGCTAAAAACTTTCTTTATAGTATGATTAACCCGCAAAATGAAAGGAATAGGCAAATGAGGCAAATTAAATCTTTTCTGCAATGGCTGCTGGAAACTAAAGTGGGTTTTTTTACGCTTGTTTTGGTTCTTTTTTGGCTAAAAACTTACTGTATTTATTTGACTAAGTTTAGTTTGGGTGCGAACGGTGCAATGCAGAATTTTTTGCTTCTGCTTAATCCCATTCCTTCAGGTATGCTGCTCCTGGGTTTAGGACTATTTTTGAAAGGTCGTAAATCATATTGGGTGATTATTGTCATCGATTTTTTATTGAGTCTATGGTTGTTTGCCAATATTTTATATTACCGGGAATTTTCGAATTTCTTATCTTTGTCAATCATCAAAACTTCCGGATCAACTGCCGATAACCTCGGTAAAAGTATTGTCGGCATCACCCATGCCACCGATTTTTTAACTTTTTTGGACGTAGGCGTAATTATCGTCCTTTTGCTGACCAAGGTAATTAAGATTGATGTACGGGCCCTGAAAGTGCAGGTGAGTCTGCTAATTGAATTGCTAGCGGCCTTGTTGATGGCGCTAAATTTGTTGATGGCACAGAAGGACCGCTCGGGGCTGCTTACGCGGACTTTTGACAACAATTATATTGTGAAGTACCTGGGAATTAATGAATATGCGGTTTATGATGGTTTTAAGACGGCTCAAACCAGCAGTCAGATGGCTAAGGCTAATGTTTCTGACTTGCAGTCGGTCAAGAAGTATTTGCGGGCAAACTATGTTAAGCCCAACCCTGAATATACCGGAGTTGCCAAGGGTAAAAATGTTCTGGTGATCCACCTGGAAAGTTTTCAGCAGTTTTTGATCGGTTATAAGTGGAAGGGTAAAGAAGTCACCCCTAATTTGAATAAGCTATATCATGCTAAGGATACACTCAGTTTTGATAATTTTTATAATCAGGTCGGCCAGGGCAAGACGTCTGATGCCGAAATGATGCTGGAAAATTCGTTATACGGCCTGCAGTCGGGTTCAGCAATGTCCAGCTATGGGACTTCGAATACCTTTGAGAGTGCACCGGCGATTCTAAACCAGCGCGCTGGTTATACAACAGCGGTAATGCATGGCGGTGCCGGCTCTTTTTGGAATCGTAACAATGCTTACAAGTCCTTCGGCTACCAGTATTTCATGCCGCTTAGTTATTATAAAAATATTTCTAAATATTATGTTGGCTACGGCTTGAAGGATAAAATCTTTTTCGCCCAGTCGATCAAGTATATTGAACGTCTGCCGCAGCCTTTTTACTTGAAAATGATCACGGTGACCAACCACTATCCGTATGATTTGGATAAGGCTAACCAGACAATCGATAAAACCGATACCGATGATGAAACAGTCGATGGCTATGTGCAGACAGCACATTATTTGGATCAGGCAATTGGTGAATTAATGCAATGGCTGAAGAAAACCGGTCTTGATAAAAAAACGCTGCTTGTTCTTTATGGTGATCATTACGGTATTTCCGGCAACCACCATAAGGCCAGTGCCCAGTTATTGGGACAGGACGAATTTACCGATTTTGATAATTTAAAGTTTCAGCGCGTTCCGTTGATGTTTCACATGAAGGGTCTAAAGGGCGGAATTAAGCACACTTATGGCGGAGAAATTGATGTTTTGCCTACCTTGCTGAATCTACTAGGCGTTAGCGATAAGGGCACAATTCAGTTTGGCCATGATTTACTGAGCGCACAGGCACCGCAAGTGGTTGCCCAAAGGAATGGCGACTTTATTACCCCTGAGTATGCTAAAGTGGGCAGCACTTACTACTACACTGATACCGGGGAAGAAATTGAGCAGCCGGATAGTAAGTTAAAAAATAAACTCGTTTCTCTGTCGAACCGTGTAACAACGGAATTGTCTCTGTCTGACCGTGTGATCAACGGTAATTTATTGCGTTTTTACAAGCCGAAATGGTTCAAGAAGATTAAACCCAGTGATTATGACTATAATAAGGAAAAAGCCTTGAAAAAGCTATATTCCACTAAAAATAAGACTTCTCTCTGGTATAAAAATCATCGCAAGTCGACCCAATCTGCTTTTAAAACGGATGCACCAGAACTTAAGAAATAATTCCTGCAAGAATTGGTTTTTTATGATAGAATTTAACAGTAATCGTGTCTGAATATTGGAGGCGGCGCATGTATAATTTATTTATGACGCTACTAATCATTGTTTCGATTTTAATTGTGATTGCAACAATGATGCAGCCACAGAAACAACAAGACGCATTGAATGCCTTATCAGGCGGTGCAGTTTTTAGTGGTCAAACGAAAAAACGTGGTTTTGAAGCATTTATGGAAAAAGTTACGGCAGTTCTGCTGGCTCTCTTTTTCATCTTTGCTATTGTTTTAGCTTATTTATCTTCAAAATAAGTTTTAACCCTCCCGATCAAAGACCAGGGAGGGCTTTTTTTATATTTTAATAAGAAATGGAGATTAACTGAATGGCACAAAATGAGAAAATTTTAGCCAATGTTTTAGAAATTTTTCGCCATAATCCGCAAAGACAGTTTCAAGTCGAGCAGCTGGAAAAAATTGCCCGGCGCGACCGAATTTATAATTTTGCGGATTTGATTAAAGCCTTATCTTACCTTGAACAAGAAAAGAAAATCATTACAGATGGCAAGGGTCATTACCAGTTGGCACAGGAAAATGCCTTGGTTGAAGGCGAATTTAAGGCTAACGACAAGGGGTTTGGCTTTGTTAAACTTGATGATGAAGAAGCGGAAGATATATTTATTGCCCGTGATTATACCAACTTTGCCGTTGAGGGTGACCGGGTCAGTGTTAAGATTACCGCCAGCGGTAATCCGTGGAACGGCAAGGGCCCTGAAGGTCAAGTTCAGGAAATCGTTGAGCGCGGACTTGAGAATCTGGTAGGCGAATTTCACCCGTTAACTGATGAGCAGGTTAAAGCTAGCCACTTCATCGGTTATGTTGTGAGCAGTAATAAGAAGTTGCATAATTACCGGATTTATGTTACAGAAGATGGTTTGGTTCCCCAAATGGGTGACATGGTTAAGGTCACGATTAAGAATTATCCGAATCAGGATAATCCCGATTCAATGACCGGTGCCGTGATTGAAGTCATTGGTAACAAAAATGATCCAGGTGTTGACATTATGTCCATTGTGTCGGCGCATGATGTGCGGACCGAGTGGCCGGAAGATGCGATGAAGCAGGCACAAGAAATTCCCGATCATCTTTCCGATAAGGATTGGGCCGGCCGCGAGGATATTACGGATCAGCCAGCTGTGACGATCGATGGTGATGATTCAAAGGACTTTGATGATGCCGTTGTTTTGTGGAAGCTGCCGAATGGCAACTATCATTTGGGTGTTCACATTGCCGATGTGGCACATTATGTTAAAGAAAATACACCGCTAGATAACGAGGCTTTCGCGCGCGGCAATAGTACCTATTTGGTTGACCGGGTAATTCCAATGCTGCCGTTTCGGCTGTCCAATGGCATTTGTTCGCTGAATGAAGGTGAAGACCGGCTGGTTTTATCATGTGAGATGGAAATTACACCGGACGGCGAGCGGGTTAATTACCGGATTCATCCTTCGGTTATGCGCTCGCACGGTCGGATGACCTATAACAATGTTAATAAGGCCTTGAATCCGGCTAATCATGAGCCGCTGGAAGAAAAATATGTTAAATTGCGGCCAATGCTTCAGGATATGGCTAAGCTGCATGAGGCGCTGTATAAGAAACGGCATGAGCGCGGCGCGATTGACTTTGAAGAAGCAGAAGCGAAGATTATTGTCGATGAAAAGGGCAAGCCGACTGATATCGTTTTAGAAGAACGCGGCACAGCTGAAAAGATGATTGAATCCTTTATGCTGATTGCCAACGAAACCGTCGCTGAGGATTTTTACCGTAAGCATCTTCCGTTTCTTTACCGGGTTCACGAAACACCTGAAGGTGAACGGGTGAAAGCATTCTTTGAATTTTGCAGCGCGTTTGGCCTGAATATCAAAGCCGATCCCAACCATGTTAAGCCAATTGATCTGCAGGAAGTGGTTTCCAAAACAACCGGTACGCCGGAGGAAGCGGTTGTGCAGATCATGATGCTGCGCAGTATGCGACAGGCGCATTATTCCGAGCAGCCTTTGGGGCACTTTGGTTTGGCCGCTAAATTTTATACACACTTTACTTCACCAATCCGCCGTTATTCCGACTTGATGGTGCACCGTATGATTCATGCTTATGCCGATCAGGGAACGGGGAAAGAAACGCAGCAGCACTTTAAACAGGTTCTGCCAGAAGTGGCTGAACAAACTTCAACACAGGAACGACGGTCAATTGATACCGAACGTGAAGTTAATGACTTGAAGATGACCGAATTTATGGCCGATCAGGTCGGCCAGCATTTTGATGCAATTGTTTCCTCTGTTACCAGTTTTGGCATGTTTATTCAGCTGCCGAATACGGTTGAGGGCTTAGTGCATATTTCCAATTTGACCGATGATTTTTACAGTTTTAACGAAAAAAATCTGACGTTGACAGGGCGGGGAACGCATAAGCAGTATAAGATCGGGATGCCAATTAGGGTGACCCTGATTAATGCCAATGTTGAGCAGCACCAGCTAGATTTTGAGATTTATGATCCTAACGCACCAAAACATAACCGGCAAAATACGCAGCGCGAGCGCGGCGGCCGGTCTTTTCATAATGACCGCGGTCGCCGTGGCGGTAGAGGCGGTAACAATCGGCGTTCATTTAACAATAGAAATCATAATTCACATGGCGGGCGCAATAATAAGCACTAGGACTGGTTTTGATGAAAGAAAAAAACGAAAATTTGATTGCGCAAAATAAAAAGGCACATCATGATTATTTTATTAAGGAAACGTTTGAAGCGGGTATTGCCCTTACTGGCACAGAAATCAAATCCGTGCGGGCACGCAGAATAAGTTTGCGTGACGGATATGTCCAGATTGTCAATGGCTCTGCTTTTTTGGAGAATGTTCATATTAGTGAATATAAGGAAGGCAACCGCTATAATCACGATCCGTTGCGCAGTCGGCGGTTGCTGCTGCATAAGAAGGAACTGCGCCGCTTGGCGAAAGCGCAGGCTGAACCGGGGATGACGATTGTCCCGCTTAAGGTTTATTTAAAGCACGGTTTTGCCAAAATACTGATCGGTATTGGTCAAGGTAAGAAGCAGTATGATAAACGCGAAACGATCAAGAAGCGCGATCAGGAACGAGAATTACGCCGCAAGTATAAAGTTTGATTTTTTGTCCTCAAAAAAAATTTACGAACTTTGCTGAGAATTAAAGCAGTGAGTGATATTGCTTTAATTCCAGCGCTTTTTTTATTTCAGAAAAAATGACTGTTCTTTAGTCCATATTGTTTAAAGCTATCAACAGCAAGAAAAAATTGTGAAATTAGAAAAAAATACTTGCAATAATCAGGATTATCCTGTAACATAAGTAACGTTGTGATTTAACTTAATGAATTCAGCTTAGTTGATTAAGTTGAAAAAGTGATTGACTTTTTATGTAATCTCGTGTATCATTATTAAGCGTTGGAAAACGTAAGTCATAATCGACCCGTTGGTCAAGTGGTTAAGACATCGCCCTTTCACGGCGGTAACATGGGTTCAAATCCCGTACGGGTCATTATAACTTAATAATATTCTTTTTACATCTGGAGGATTACCCAAGTGGCTTAAGGGGACGGTTTTGAAAACCGTTAGACGGGTTTCTCGTGCGTGGGTTCAAATCCCACATCCTCCTTACAGTAAGCGCGGGATGGAGCAGTCTGGTAGCTCGTCGGGCTCATAACCCGAAGGTCGTTGGTTCAAATCCAGCTCCCGCAATTGGTCCATTGGAGCAGTGGTTTATCTCGTCTCCCTGTCACGGAGAAGATCATCAGTTCAAATCTGATATGGACCGTAAGATGGCTCGGTAGCTCAGTCGGTAGAGCAAAGGATTGAAGCTCCTTGTGTCGGCGGTTCGATTCCGTCCCGCGCCATCACCTGGAGGAGTAGCGAAGTGGCTAAACGCGGCGGTCTGTAAAACCGCTCTCCCTGAGTTCGGCGGTTCGAATCCACCCTCCTCCATAATAGGGATATCGTATAAAGGTAGTACATCGGTCTCCAAAACCGCTAGTGTGGGTTCAATTCCTACTATCCCTGTTTACCTTCATGGCGGAATTGGTGAAGGGGTTAACACACCGGTTTGTGGATCCGGCATACATGGGTTCGAATCCCATATTCCGCCCTAGCATTGGGATATAGCCAAGCGGTAAGGCACTAGACTTTGACTCTATTATGCGCTGGTTCGAATCCAGCTATCCCAATCTATAAAAGAATATTCTTATGGCGGTGTAGCCAAGTGGTAAGGCAGAGGTCTGCAAAACCTTAATCGTCGGTTCAAATCCGATCCCCGCCTTTGATAGGCTATGTCATAGTTTATTAATTTATATTTTGGCGGTGTGGCGGAATTGGCAGACGCGTCAGACTCAAAATCTGGTGTCCTTTTCGGACGTATCGGTTCGACCCCGATCACCGCTATTGCTAATACAACTCAGAAATGAGTTGTATTTTTTTGTCATTTTATTTTGGCCTCCTTGCCCTAATGTGCTTAAAGGAAACGCCAGGTATGTTATACTAACATCAGGAAGGTGTACTATGACTAATGCAAAAAAGCAATTATTAATTGTTACCGGCATGAGTGGGGCAGGAAAGACTGTGGCTGCTCATGTGTTGGAAGATATTGGTTACTTTGTTGTTGATAACTTACCGCCAACTCTGTTAGGAAACTTTTGGGATCTCATTATCAGTTCTGATGATTTTCGCAAGGTTGCGGTTGTAATTGATCTGCGCGTAAAAAGCTTTTATTCAGCTCTTCTTGATGAAGTAAATTCACTTGAGGATAATGGCGACGTTCAGGCCACGATTGTCTTCTTGGATGCTTCAAATGACGTGCTGGTGGCCCGGTATAAGGAAACGCGCCGTCTGCCGCCGCTTGCAAATAACGGTCGTCTGCTGGACGGAATTGTTGAGGAGCGGCAAATTTTGGGTCCGATTAAAAACCGGGCAAATTATATAATTGATACTTCACAGCTCACGCCAAAGCAATTAAGGCAAAAACTGCTTGATGAATTTACCGACCACCAGAAACAGCCTTTTTCAATTGAAGTCATGTCATTTGGCTTTAAGTATGGGATGCCGATTGATGCCGATATTGTCATGGATGTGCGCTTTTTACCTAACCCCTTTTATATTGCAAAGTTACGGCCTTTTACCGGCCTTGATAAGCGGGTGTTTGACTATGTGATGGATAAGGAAGAGACGCAAAGTTTTTACCATAAACTGCTTGATTTGCTTGAAACAGCCATCCCCGGCTATATTAAAGAAGGCAAGGAAAAATTAACGGTGGCGATTGGCTGTACGGGTGGACAGCACCGCAGTGTTGCGATAGCCCAGCAGCTTGCACGTGATTTAGCCAAAAACTATCCGGTGGACATCACGCACCGTGAAGTTAGTCGCTATATTAGAAAATAGGTGGCAAAATGTCATATCAAGATCCTAAAATAATTAAGGTAATCAAGAGTAGGCGGCCCAAAGTCGTGGTAATTGGCGGCGGCACGGGATTGCCGGTAATTTTGAATGCGCTAAAAAAGCAAAATGCGGAAATTACAGCAATTGTTACGGTTTCCGATGATGGTGGTTCATCGGGGTCAATCCGTAATTTTATTAACGTTGTTCCCCCAGGTGATATCCGCAATGTACTAGTGTCGCTCAGCGACTTGCCACAGGAAGAAAAGGATATTTTTCAGTACCGCTTTGATTCGTCCGATTCATTCTTTTCGGGGCACGCAATTGGCAATTTGATCATTGCGGCCTTAAATGAAATGGACGGCAATATCTTTGATGCTGTTCAGGCCCTGTCAAGAATGATGCGGGTAGATGGGCATGTTTTTCCGGCTTCAAATGAGCCTTTAACTTTGAATGCTGAATTTGTTGATGGCACCACAGAGGTGGGGGAAACAGAAATTACTGCCAAGGATAAACGAATTAAGCGTGTTTGGGTGACCGATACAGATTCAGGTAATGAGCCCAAATCTGTTTTGCCGGTTTTGGCTGCAATTATGCAGGCAGATGCCGTCGTTTTGGGTCCTGGGAGCTTGTTTACGTCCATCCTACCTAATCTAATGATTCCGGATGTGGCGGAGGCCGTCCGAAAAACCCAGGCAGAGGTTATTTACATTTGTAATATTATGACGCAGCAAGGTGAGACCGACCATTTTTCAGATAGTGAGCACGTTGCCGTGATTAACAAGCACCTTAAGGGTGAATATATTGATACGACGCTGGTTAATGGCGCGAAAATTGATATGTCCAAGTTCAATCCTAAAGATTATGACGCTTATCTTGAGCCGGTGCGGAACGATTTTGCCGGTTTGCGCAAACAGAATTGCCGGGTGGTGACCGATGATTTTATTGATCAGCGCAGCGGTCTCGTTTTCCATGATGGTAAGAAGGTGGCCAAGGAAATAATCAATCTAGCTTTTGAATCAATGCTGCGCAGGAGGGCAACAGCCAATAATGTCTAGTTATGCCAGTGATGTCAAAAAGGAATTAACTTCGTTAAAGATTCATCCGGAACATGCTAAGGCGGAATTGGCGGCTTTTTTGCGGATGAACGGGGTTTTGAACATTCACGATCATCAGTTTAGCCTCGACATTGTGACGGAAAACCCAGCAATTGCTCGGCGAATTTTTTCCTTGATTAAAATTGCATTCAAGGTTGAACCGCTGCTGATTGTTTCACGCAAGATGAAATTAAAGAAAAATAACCAGTATTTGGTCCGGCTGCAGCAGAATGTCCGTGAGATTTTGGCTAACCTGGAAATCTGGACCAGCCAAGACGGCTTTTTAACCAGGATTCCCCAGCGGATAATGACTTCAAAAGAAGGGGCGATGTCATACTTGCGCGGGGCGTTTTTGGCTGGCGGCAGTGTCAATAATCCGGAAACCAGCCGTTATCATTTGGAAATTTATTCAACCTATGAAGATCATGATCGCGACTTGCTAGAAATCATGAATCAAACCTTTTTTTTAAATGCGAAGACGACCAAGCGGCGTCGTGGGTATATCGTATATTTGAAGGAAGCAGAAAAGATTGGCGATTTTTTGCATATTGTCGGGGCGCTGAACGCAATGCTGGCATTTGAAGATCTGCGGATTATGCGCGATATGCGCAATTCGGTCAACCGACTGGTCAATTGTGACACGGCTAATCTGAAAAAAACAGCTAATGCGGCGGCCAAACAGGTAGAAGATATTAAAATAATTGCGAAACGGTCAGGTATAGAAAACTTGCCGGAAAAACTGCAGGGACTAGCACATCTGCGTCTTGATAATCCGGAATTGTCGCTGAAAGAACTGGCGCAGCAAGTGCCTGATGGCCCCATTTCCAAGTCCGGTGTTAATCACCGCTTTGCCAAAATTCACGAAATTGCGGAAAATTTGCGTAAATAAAAAAGTTCACTACCGTGAGCTTTTTTATTGCTCATTTGTAATAATTAAGTTAATTCCACTTTTTTCAATACTTTTTTGAATTTTTTCCGGCGGAATTCTGTCTGTAATAATCGTCTGAATATTATTTGAATTAAAATCTGAAAGAAAAATATAATCATTCTTCCCAAATTTAGTATGATCAATTAAAAAAATGCTTTTTTTAGCACTATTTATTGCGGCTTGCTTCATTGCAGTTTCATTTTCATCAGTCATATAAATCCCGAATTCATCAATAGAGCTGCAAGAAAGAAAGGATAGATTTGGTCGGTAATTATTAGTAAGATCATTAATTGCTTTAGGTCCAAGAATAGAATTGGATCGATATGAAACTTGACCACCGATTACGGAAATATCTATATTTTTTAATTGTGAAACCTCATCAGCAATGTTGATATTATTCGTAATTACATGAATGTTAGTTTTTCCAGCAAAATATTTCGGTAAAAACGTTAATGTAGAAGAGCCATCTAAAAAAATCGCTGATCCATTAATTATTAGTTCAGATGCACATTTACAAAGTTTATTTTTAACAACAACGTTTGCACTCCTTCTAGTTGAATAAGCTAATTCTACATTTGAGTTTTCCAATAAGCTTACGTATCCATGCGTATGACTGATAGTATTAGTAGCTTGAAGACTGAGTAGATCTCTTCTTAAAGTTGAAACACTAGCATTCATTTGCTCCTGTAGTTTTTTTGTACTAATTTTTTTATTCTTTGCTAAAATGTTAATTATTTTTTGCAGTCGGTCGGCTTTCGATAAGTTCAATGATCTTCCTCCTTAATTTTATAGAAGTCTAATTCTAAAGCCAGAAAGAAAGTAATGGTTTTAGTGCTTCTACATTTATTCAGTTTGATCCGTATCTATATATTTTAAATTATAACTTTTTAAGTAGCATTTTAAATTAAAAAGATTTATCACAATTATTTTGAATAATTGTGATTTTTTTATTTTATATTTTTTATAATAAATCTATTTACTTTTTCTAGGAAGCGCTTTATAATTTTACATGTAAATTATAAAAGTTCATAAATGTTTGAACATTTGAATAATAGGAGGTAAAAATGAGTGAATATTCTGATTTATTCGATAAAAAATTAATTTTTTGGAATATATCAGCTTCTGATAGAGATGATTTATACCGAAAAGTTTCTACAAGACTACAAAATCTTGGTGTTGTTAAGGAAAGTTATTATTCAACTTTATGCAAGAGAGAAGATGAGTTTCCAACAGGAGTAAAAACGCAGTATTTACCGATAGCTTTGCCACATGCTAATCCTGAAAATGTTAATCAAGCCTTCATTGCGGTTGTCCAAACTAATAAAGATATCGCGATGAAGCAGATGGGAACCAATGAAGATGAAGTTACAAAAAATTTCTTTTTCTTAGGAATTGTTAAAGAAAAGCAAAGTTTACAGGTTAAGTTGCTGCAAAGATTTATGCAGCTGATGAATGATGAAGAATTTGTTGATAAATTTAAGAATTTGACAAATTCAGATGACGTTTATGAATATCTAGTTGAACATTTTTAAGGAGAAAATCATGTTAAGAATAGTTATAGCCTGTGGAAGTGGGATTGCAACAAGTGAGACGGTAGTAGGCTCAGTAAAGTCATTTTTGGAAGATCATTCTGTTAAAGGCGTTGAGGTTGAAGCAACTGATTTTAAGCAGCTTGCAAGTGTTTTGCCAAACTATGATATTTACGTTTGGTTGGCAAAGCCAACACCTGAAATCCATGATATTTGTAAAAAAGAAGGCATACCGGAAGTTAATGGGGTTGATATTTTGACAGGATCTAAAGGCGATAAAACTTATTTAGAACTTGTTAATGCAATGATGAAATTAAGAAGCAATGCCTAATAGAAGAGGGGGTGAAAATAAATGGAAATTTTAAAAAATGTTGTTAATTATGTTTTAAATCTTGGGGCTGCTGTTTTTGTACCCCTGATTATGTTCATTATTTCAATAATTGCTAGATTGAAGCTAAGCAAGGCAGTTAAGGCATCATTAACGTTAGGTGTAGCATTTAGCGGTATGACATTGGTTGTTAATTACATGACGGACTCAATTTCGCCAGCGGCAAAATCTATGTCAAAAATGCTTCATTTAAGTTTAAATGCGATTGACCAAGGTTGGCCTGGAGTCGCTGCGATTACTTGGTCATACAAGGCAGCTTTTCTATTCTTTCCTTTGTTATTGATCATTAATTTTATAATGCTGACGTTTAATTGGACAAAGACGTTAAACGTTGATATGTGGAATGTATGGAACAAAATATTTACGTATGTAGTTGTTTTGTACTTCACTAACAACGCACTTTATGGCTTTATTGTTGCTGGAATTTAAATTGTATTGGAGTTAAAAGCCGGTGATATGTGGCAAAGACATATTCAAGACTTAACTGGAATTCCTGGTGTAACTGTTCCTCACTTTATTACACTATTTGCGGTTGTCTTAATGCCACTAAATAAGTTATTAGATTTTATTCCAATTATGAATAAGCCAGCCGATGCCAATGCTATTCAGAAAAAAATTGGTATTTTTGCTGATAACTCTGTAATGGGTGCCATAATCGGTCTTCTTCTTGGATTTGGCGCAGGTTACTCGATTTCTGGTTCACTTAACTTGGCAATTGAAGCAGCTGCAGCGATGACAATGTTTCCAATGATTTCAAAGTTATTTATGGAAGCTTTAAATCCGATTGCTGGTGCGATGAACGATATGATGAAAAAGCACTTCAAGGGTCGGCAAGTATATATTGGCTTGGATTGGCCAATCCTTGCAGGTAGAAATGAATTGTGGGTAACAGTTATTATTCTTGTTCCTGTAATGCTGATTATGGCTATGATATTGCCAGGTAATACAGTTTTACCGTTTGCTGGAATTATCAATCTCTCATTTGTTGTTGCTGCGTTACTTTTAACTGGTGCTAATTTATGGAGAATGCTTACCTTAGGAATTATTACGACACCAATTTTTCTTTATGGTGCAACGTATTTTGCTCCAGTTATTACTAATCTTGCTAAATCAACGGGTGCCGTTCATGTTAATGCTGGTCAGCAATTATCATGGTCAACATTTGAAGGGCCAGATTTTAGATTGTTTTTTGCTCAAGCATTTAATGGCAAATGGTGGGCTATTGTTGCTGCAATTGTCTGGCTTTTGATCTTTGTTTGGTTATATAGAGATCAAACGAAAATCGCTTTGCCAAGTAAACGTTATGCAAGCAGTCTTGCAACATCATCCGGTGCGATTGAAGTCAATAATTCTCAACCGACAAATGAAACTAAAAACTGGAGTATTTCAGATATTGATAATTTAGATTTTGCTAATGCTCACAAAGTTAAAACAGCTAAATTGTTTAAAATATCTGATATTAATGAAATGGATTTTAGTAATTATAGTAAATAGTACGAGAAAAGAAGTGTAGTTATGAATAAAAGTTCTAATTCAAAAATTGGTGCCAAAATTTGGTGGTCATTTGCTTTATTTGTAAACGTTATTCTGACTATTCAAGCGATTTTTACGCAAAATGTTTTGGGCTGTATAATGGTTATCTTGTTTGGGCTTTTTATTGCCAAGTATGGCGATCCAATTATTTTTGAAAAATACAATAATCAACGAAAAATTAAATACCGAAACGCATGTAAGCAAAGAGAAGTATTTGAGAAAAAAGAAAAATTAAGGAGATTTAAAAATGATTGAAAATTATAATATTACAAAAGAACGCTTACCTTTTGAAAATGAAAGAAAAGATATAGCCGAGGTAGCTCGCGAGATGTTTAATCGTAAAATGACAAATGTTGCAGGCGGGAATATTTCAATTAAAATTACACCAGATGAAACTTTTTCATACGATGGGCAGACTTACTATCAAAAGCATGATTATTTGCTAATGACACCAACATTTATGTCAGAGGCTTGGTACGCAAAATTAAGTGCATCACAGATTCTTGTAATTGATATGGAAACAGGTGAAAAATTAGCGGGAGAAGGTCGACTAACTCGGGAAATCAATATGCATATTGGCGCTTATAAGGCTAACGAGGATATTCGGGTTGTTTATCATTCACATGCACCTAAAAGTATGTTTTGGGCAACTTTAGGTATGGATATGCCCAATTTAACTGAGATTACTTCATTTAATGTACCTTTAGGCAAAATTAAGTGTTTACCATACCGTGAAGCCTGCAGTAAGGAATTAGCAAATTTAGTTCACGATGAACTGGTAAAATTGGGTGATGGAGCAAAAGAAAATATTTTCTTATTAAACAGCCATGGTGTTTTGATTACAGAAACGGATTTGCATGCAGCAACACAGGTTCTAGAAACCGTTGAATGGAACGCAGAGATTGCGTATAAACAAGCTATTTTTAAGAAATTAGGAATTATTGATCAATATCAATCGCGTGGCAAGGCAACAGATGGGTTAGTTTAATCAACTAATATTGAAAAATAGTTTTTAATTCAAATAAAAAAGGAAGTTCAGATCCAAATGAACTTCCTTTTAATTTTTAAAAGCTGTTATATTATTTCTTTTTGTTAACCATGATTTCGTCAATCAAACCGTAATCTTTAGCTTCCTTGGCAGTCATGTAGTTGTCACGCTCGGTATCCTTTTGGATCTTCTCCAATGGTTGACCCGTGGTTTCGTGTAAAATATTGTTAATCTTTTCCCGGCTCTTCAAGATTTCGTTAGCAGCAATTTGAATATCAGTTTGCTGCCCTTGAGCTCCGCCAAGCGGCTGGTGAATTAGAACCGTTGAGTTTGGCAGCGCAAACCGTTTGCCTTTGGCGCCGGTTGTCAAAAGGATGGAAGCCATCGAAGCAGCCATTCCGATAGCAATGGTGGAAACGTCTGATTTAATGAAATTCATTGTGTCCATGATTGCCAAACCCGAGGTGATTACGCCACCGGGTGAATTGATGTAAAGTGAAATGTCCTTAGTATTATCTTGAGCATCTAAGAATAATAATTGCGCAATAATTGAATTTGCCATATCATCGTTAATTTCACCGCTCAACATGATAATTCTGTCTTTTAATAAACGTGAATAAATATCGTATGCACGTTCGCCGCGAGCAGTTTGTTCAATAACTGTAGGTACAAGCATAAATTAGCCTCCTGAATAATAATTAGCACTCTAATAAGTACAGTGCTAATTAAATCACTTACATTACTAAGTGTCAAACGAAGTGTATCACTTTTGTATTTTTCTGTAATACATTTTTATATTACAATTAGAGATAAGACTTTTAATTGGAGGACATATTTTTGAAAGTATTTCGGAGAATCATAATAACTGTAATTGCATTATGTTTGGGAATCGGTTCCTTTGCAACTTATTCAAGTTTGGCTTTTGCCGACGATAGTTCGCAATCGACTGATACAAGTAGTAGCACTAATACGACCGATAATTCATCGGGCAATACGGACAATAGCAATAAGGACAATAAGAGTGCGTCTGATAATTCATCAGGCACTGCAGACAATAACGACAACAAAAATACGTCTGATACCGATAATTCATCGTTAGATAAAGATGCGGACACAGACACTAAAAAGGCCAAGAAGCCGCTGCAAACCGTGACTGACTATCCGATGATGGTGAAGGTTGCCGGTAGTAAAAATTATGCGGTATGGCAAAACGTTGTTAAGGGAAAACCGAAAAATAAGGTTGCTGACGGCAGTAATTTTCAGTTTAACCATCTTCAGTCCGACGAAGTTATTCAAACTAAAAAAGCCAGATACTGGCGCATTTATGTTGATGGCCGGCAGGTTGGTTATGTCAACGAAAAATACTTTGTAAGAAATACGATTGCTGTTGCTAAAACTGTTACTTTGGTAAGAAACAGTACCTATCAGTTTAATACCCGGGAAGCAATCAGCTACGTTACTAATTATATGGGCACGGCGATTGATAAGAGCCAGGTTCAGGTTTCGCATGAGTCGATTTTGTGCAATTATCCGCACACTTATAATGTGAAATATACTTATGGCTCGGCAACGGCAACCGTTAAAATTACAATTAGAAACAGTACTAAAGAAGGGATTGCCGATCTCAGTAGTGCTCCTGGTCAGACTGGAACCAATGATTATAAAACTTGGAGAGAACATTACGGTTCATCCGTTAATTATGTTAGCCCGACCGAATATTCGCCGGAGACGGAGAAGCACACTCTTACCAGTGGCGATTTAACACTTAAAACCAGGCTGTATCAGCCGGTGGTATTGAGTGTCGAAAATCCCAATGATGACAATATCAACCGTGTTGGTCACATTCCTGAAGGCGTGACCGTTTCGGATGGCTGGGCTTACACCAGTTTGCTTAGTCACACCGACTTAATGGATGGTCATATTGTTGGCTATAATCTGGAAAAGTTGACTAATCCGTTTAATGCACAAAATTTATTGACGATGTCACAAACAAAATTTAACAATTATGTTAAAAACATCAAAGTTAGCCCGTATATTCCGATTGGTCATGGTCAAGCAATGGGCTCAACTGATAAGTACATCTATGTTTTGTCTAATGACCATGCGACGGAGCAGCCAACTGACTCGGAAGAATTAATTCAGATTCGTAAAAGTGATATGCTGATCAATAAAATTTGGACAATTAAAACCTGGGTCGGCGACCAAAGTGCTCCTCGTTACTTCCAGAATGCGGTGATTACATCTGATCATACGATGTATGGCCTGTACCACAATAAGGATGATAAGAGCTATGAATACTGGGAGCTGACCAGGAAGGGCGATAATTGGTACCCGAAGATGGTCGGCAAAACGAATGGCGAATTTGTCAACAACGGTGCACCTGTTCAAGGCTTTACCTATGACCCGGATAATGATAATTTCTACATTGCGTTCAATGACTTGATTTTTAAGATCGACAGCAGCGGTGCAATTAAAGATACTTATCAGTTTAATACGGGACGTGAGATTGAAGGCATATCTGTCAGCGACAGTCAGTTGTATGTCAACTTGGCGCAACGGGCGGAACTTCTTGTAAGTACCAAAATTAATTAATCAAAAATAGGGGCTCAGCCCTTATTTTTTTTATTAAATTTCTGGCAGTCGGGACAGAGACCATAGATTTCTAAATGACTGGTTGACGTCACAAAACCTGTCTGTTTTTCTGCCTCAGTGCGCATTTTTTCTTCTAATGAATTAAAGTTGGGATAATAAACGTCGGCAATTTTGCCGCAATTGGTGCAGATAATGTGAAAGTGCGGCTTGATGAAGTAATCATAATGTGATGAATTATCCCCATTTTTGATCTCAATAATTATTCCCACGTTGACAAGGGTCTTTAGTGTGTTATAAATAGTTGCCCTATAAGTAGTTTTATTTTTGGCAATATCATGGTAGATCATTTCTGCTGTAGGATGATTGTGATGTGTCATTAGGTAGAGCAGAATGCGCAGGCGCGGTTTGGTTATCTTTAAGTGATAGTCGTGTAAAAGCTTTTTTGCTTCGTCTTCAGAAATATTATTCAAGTGCTCATCTCCTCATTGCCTTAACAAGATAAGTGTATCATGTTGAAGGTAAAACGCAGGAATAAACTTTTTAATTTAAGATAATCTATGGTCATTTGCTAAAAAAGTGCTAACTTAATATATGGAGGAAGGAATTATTAGTTTTATGAAGAAGAATAAAGTAACAATTATTGTAATATTAATGTTTTTAGCTGCCGGATTGGCAGCTGATTTTACGGTTAAAGAAACGCAGGCCAGAAGCTATGGCAAGGCGGTTACTAAGATTGCCGGAGGAGGCAATTACGGTATCTACCACAAAGTTTCTAGAAAAGGTCCGAGCGGCCGTTTTACGACGACAAGATATTTTCGGCACAGTCAAATTCAATCCAAAAAATATCTCGCAACCAAGCAGGGCAATTACTGGGATATTATTATCGACGGCCGGGAAGTTGGTTGGGTTAACCAAAATTTTTTTGTTAGGAGCAAAATTGCAGTAGCTCCAGAGGTGAGTCTGGTTAACAACAGCGGTGACAATTTTAATACAAGGGATGCAATCAATTATGCAACCGATAGTCAGGGTACGGCAGTTGACGCAAGCAAGGTGCGGGTGTCAAAGGCAACAGTTAGTGCCGGTACTCCTGGCTCGACAACTATTCGCTACCGCTATGGCAAGGCTAAAGCTAGCAGCCAGGTTACTGTTCGTGCAAGCAAGAATGAGGGAATTGTTCAGGCAAATCAAATACCTAAAACGGGTCCCAAAGCGGTTGCCACTTGGAAAGGCAGTTCTAAGTCTTCCTCTCACAACTGGAATGCTGCCCATAACTATCAGTTTGAAACAAAGGCTAACACTTTTCGGGCAAATGGCTTAACCCTGCGGACCAAACTGTTTCAACCGCGCTTTTTTAGTTTAGACTATAATTTGGCGGCTGACCGGATGGGTCAGGTCGGTGTGATTCCAGAGGGAATTACGGTTCACGATAAGACTTTTACGGTCTCTCTTTTTAGCAGCAACAGCAGTTTGAATGGGCACCTGGTTTCTTATAATCTGAATCGGATTGGCAAGTTCCAGGCCCAGAATATCCCGAATATGAAGTGGTCAACTTTTGTTAAGTGCGCAAGCAATGTCAAAGTTAGCCCGTACATTAAATTGGGACACGGTCAATCACTGGGATCTTCGGGTAAGTATATCTATGTCATGGCCAACAACAACAAGAATAAAAATTCGGGTGCTTCCGAAGAAATTATGCGGGTTCGCAAATCAGACTTGCAAGTGAATAAAATTTGGACCTTCAGAATTGCTAACGGTGATTCACCGCGGTACATTCACAATGCAACCTTTGTGGGCGATAACACTATGTACTGCCTCTTTCATAATGCCAGTCGCGGCAGTTATGAGTACTGGAAGGTCACGAGAAGCGGAAATACCTGGACACCGGTTGAAGTAGGAGCTACGGGCAGTGACTTTATCAGCAATGGCTCGCCGGTTCAAGGCTTTACTTATGATTCAAATAGCGATCAGTTCTATATCGCTTTTAATGATTATATTTTTAAAGTTGCTAAAGACGGTACTTATCAAAAGACCTATCGCCTGCATGCAAAACGGGAAATTGAAGGTTTATCAGTTGCTAATTCCAAGCTGTACGTTGAATTCGCACAGCGCAGTGAATTAACACAAGGCAAAATTAATTAATTTGGAAGAAGAAAAAAGCAAACTCAGCCGAGTTTGCTTTTTATGATGGGTCCCCTGGGAGTCGAACCCAGATTTTAAGAACCGGAATCTTACGTGCGATCCATTACACTAAGGACCCATAAGCACAACAAGTAGTATACCAGAAAAAATAATAAAATAAAACCGTCTTTTGCCGGTTTATAATATTTTTAATGTGGACTTTTTCACTTGAATTACCAAAAAGACATTGTTATACTAAGACTGTCGAATGAGAAATGAAGAAGTGAGCAAAATGCAATAACCTAAGTTTCTCTTATATTTTTAAGCATTCTGGGACATGATTCGACATGTTAATGGTCAATAGGTGTCCCGGATAAAGGAGGGAGTTCATGAATTCGGACTTTTCCGTTCTCGAGTCTCTGGTTCCTGATACCTTAAAAGTTTTTCGGCAGAGATACCTTGTTCTTGAGCAAATTTCATTGAATGCGCCTATTGGGCGGAGAAATGTCGCTCAGAGTTTAGGACTTTCGGAGCGAAATGTACGAACAGAAACTGAGTATTTACGCAAGCTTGGTCTGATCGAAATCAAAAGTTTCGGAATGTTTATGACAGAAAAGGGCAAAAAGGTGTTGGAAGACGCAGTTCCGCTTGTAAATCGCTTGTTCAATGAAGGCAATGCCGAAATAAAGCTTGCACAAAAATTGGGAATTGAACGGACAATTATTGTTCCGGGCAACGGTGATTTACAAGATCGGGTGTATGAGGAAATGGGTGAAAAATTGAGTTCGGCCCTGAACCTCTTATTGCCCCTTGGACATTCTATTATCACGGTTTTGGGTGGCGTTGCCCTGGCCAAATCGGCTAGGTACTTGTCTGAAAATCTGGATAATAATCGCCAATTGGAATTTGTCCCTGGGCGCGGTGCCTTAGGCGAAAATGTTGCGATTCAAAGTAATACAATTGTCCAAGAGATGGCGGCCAGAACTCACGGCAGTTATAAAACTTTATATTTGCCGGAGCAGGTTTCAACAGCCTCATATCGTTCACTGATTCGTGAACCGGTAATTGCGGATTTGCTGCAAGACATTTCTCGCAGCGATGCTGTGATTCATGGCATCGGTTTGGCACATGACATGGCGCGCCGCCGTGGTTATGACTCTATGCGGCTGTCGGAATTGCGTGATAAAAAAGTTGTCACCGAATGTTTTGGGTGTTTCTTCGATGGCAATGGCCAAATTGTTGACCGCATCACACAGGTGGGGTTACAGTTTGAAAGCCTTGATAAAATACCCCATATATTTGCTTTTGCTTGCGGCAGCCGGAAGGCTGAAGCAATAGAAGCATATATGCCTAATGCTCCTCATCAGACATGGCTCATTACCGATGAGGGTGCTTCAAATAAGATTTTAAAGGGAAAATAAGATTCCATTTAAAATAAGTTGTTGTTTACAGTTCTTAAATAGTTCTTAAGGAGGACTTTAGAATATGACAGTTAAAATTGGTATTAATGGTTTTGGCCGGATTGGCCGTTTGGCATTCCGCCGCATTATGGATTTAGGTGAGAAGAGTAAGGATATTGAAGTTGTTGCGATTAACGACTTGACTACCCCAGCACTTTTGGCACATCTGCTTAAGTATGACTCAACTCACGGCACTTTTAACCACGAAGTTTCAGCTACTGAAGATTCAATCGTTGTTGATGGTAAGAAATACCGTGTATACGCTGAACCACAAGCACAAAATATTCCTTGGGTTAAAAATGATGGTGTTGACTTTGTTCTTGAATGTACTGGCTTCTACACAAGCAAAGCTAAGTCACAAGCTCACCTTGACGCTGGTGCCAAGAGAGTCTTGATTTCCGCACCTGCTGGTAATGACTTGAAGACAATCGTTTACTCAGTAAACGATGACACTTTGACTGCAAGCGACAAGATCGTTTCTGCTGGTTCATGTACTACTAACTCATTGGCACCAATGGTTGACGCTTTGCAAAAAGAGTTTGGCATCAAGGTAGCTACGATGACTACGATCCATGCTTACACTTCAACCCAAATGATTTTGGATGGACCTGTTCGTGGTGGTAACCTGCGCGCTGCTCGTGCTGCCGCAATTAACATTATCCCGCACTCAACTGGTGCTGCTAAGGCTATTGGTCTGGTTGTTCCTGAATTGAACGGTAAAGTTAACGGCCACGCACAACGTGTTCCAGTTCCAGATGGTTCATTGACTGAATTAGTTTCAATCTTGGACAAGAAAGTTACTGCTGATGAAGTTAACGAAGCAGTTAAGAAATATGAAAGCCCATCATTTGCATATAACGATGACGAAATCGTTTCAAGTGATATCATTGGGATGACTGCTGGTGCCATTTATGACCCAACGCAAACGATGGTAACTACTGCAGGTGACAGCCAATTAGTTAAGACTGTTTCTTGGTATGACAATGAATACTCATTCACTTGCCAAATGATTCGTACTTTGTTGAAATTTGCTACCCTTTAATCATTAGCTTTAATTGATTACTGTTAAGTGGTAATGAGAAGGCGGAGGGAAATTCTTCCTTCCGCCTTTTTTTGAGAGAAAAAATAATTAAGTTATCGGAGGATATATGATGGCTAAATTAATCGTTTCTGACCTTGATGTTAAGGGTAAAAAAGTCTTAGTTCGGGTTGACTTCAATGTTCCGATTAAGGACGGCGTAATTAGCGACGACAACAGAATAGTTGCGGCACTGCCTACTATCAAATATATTATTGAACATGGCGGCAAGGCAATTTTGCTTAGTCACTTGGGCCGGGTTAAGTCGGATGATGACAAGAAAAAATTGTCGCTCAAGCCAGTTGCTGAACGTTTAAGCGAACTTTTGAAGAAGCCTGTAACTTTCGTGCCTGAAAATGAAGGCAAGGAAGTTGAAGACGCAATTAACAAGATGCAGGACGGCGATGTGATTGTTCTTGAAAACACCCGTTTCCAGGATATTGACAATGATTTCGGCAAACGTGAATCCAAGAACGACCCAACTCTTGGTGAATACTGGGCAAGCCTGGGTGACATGTATGTCAACGATGCCTTTGGTACTGCTCACAGAAGTCACGCATCCAATGTTGGAATTGCCGAAGCAATGAAGAAGGCCGGCAAGCCTGCTGCAGCTGGCTACCTGATGGAAAAGGAAATCAAGTTCTTAGGTGATGCTGTTGCTAACCCTGTTCACCCATTTGTTACGATCTTGGGCGGGGCCAAGGTTTCCGACAAAATCGATGTTATTACCAACCTGATTCCTAAGTCTGATCATATCTTGATCGGCGGCGGGATGGCTTACACCTTCTTGGCTGCTCAGGGCCATAAGATTGGAAAGTCTCTGTTTGAACCAGACAAGGTTGACCTCGCTAAAAAGCTGCTGAAGGATGCAGCCGGCAAAATTGTTTTGCCGGTTGATAACATTGCTGCAAGCAGCTTTGATAATGATGCTAAGCGCGAAACCGTTGGCGATGATATTCCTGATGATATGATGGGGCTTGATATTGGACCGAAGACGGTTGCCAAGTTCAAGGAAATCTTGAAGGATGCCAAGACGGTTGTTTGGAATGGCCCAATGGGTGCTTTCGAAATGCCTAATTTTGCTAACGGAACACTAGAAGTCGGTAAAGCCTTGGCTGACCTTAAGGATGCAACTACCATTATCGGCGGTGGGGACTCAACTGCTGCTGCCAAACAATTGGGAATTGCACCAAAGATTACTCATATTTCGACGGGCGGCGGTGCTTCACTGCAATACCTTGAAGGTAAGACATTGCCAGGTATCGCCTGCATTTCAGAAAAATAAATAGGAAGGACGTAATTTTAAATGCGTACACCAATTATTGCTGGCAATTGGAAATTACATATGAATCCCGCGCAGACAACTGAATTTGTTGAAGCTGTAAAGGGCAAGCTGCCAGAATCAAGTAAAGTTGAGGCATTGATCTGTGCTCCTGCAGTTGATCTTGATGCTTTGAAAAAAGCTGCTGCTGGTTCAAACTTAAAAGTCGGTGCGGAAAATGCCTACTTTGAAGATGAAGGTGCCTTTACTGGCGAGACTTCACCTAAAGTTTTGAAGGAAATGGGCATGGATTACTGTGTCATCGGTCACTCCGAGCGGCGCGGCTATTTCCACGAAACCGATGAAGACGTTAATAAGAAGGCTAAGGCATTGCTTGCTAATGGCGTTACCCCGATCATCTGCTGCGGCGAATCACTTGAGAAGCGTGAAGCTAACGAGCAAGAAGAATGGGTTGTTGGTCAAATCAAGGCAGCTTTAGCCGGCTTGAGCGCCGATCAAGTATCTAAGCTTGTGATTGCTTATGAGCCAATCTGGGCAATCGGAACGGGTAAGACTGCCTCTTCTGATCAGGCTGAAGAAATGTGCAAGACGATTCGTGACACTGTCAAGGATTTGTACAATGAAGAAACGGCTGCTAACGTCCGTATCCAATATGGTGGCTCGGTTAATCCGGGTAACGTTAAGGAATTAATGGCTAAGCCTGATATTGATGGTGGCTTGGTTGGCGGTGCCAGCCTTAAGCCGGATTCATTCTTGGCTTTGGTTAATTACCAAGATTAAGTTTTAGCTTAATAACTATTAAGAAGTCTCTGCGAAAGCAGGGGCTTTTTTTATTATCTTTTATTAGTAAGAATATTATTACTATTTACTTTCATCTTAAATTTGAAAGCTAATTATAAAATTACTTTTTATATTATTTACGAACATTATTTAAAAAAATATTTTTTTGTTTGCCTTTTTAGTATATACTTGATTAGTGCGCACAAAATATACGTGAATAGTGGGAGAAAAAGTAAATATGGAAAAAGTTTCAAGAGCACAAATTATGGGTAAAGGCTTGGCAAAAGTATTTAATCCAGTTGAATTATTTGGTGCAATTTTTAAGATGGGGTGGAAACGAGTCTGTTATTTGGGCTTATTGTTGGCCATTCAGATTGGCTCGTTTTTTTTAATGTTTGATCATGGCAGTGTTTCCCTGCATCCAGATACATCAGCTATTGGCTGGATTGGTTTAGTTGCGGGAATAACCAGTATTTTGAGTGTTGTAATTGTGGCTAACGGTGATGTCACGAATTATTTTTGGGGTATTTTAAATAATATCAGTTATATTTATGTCTCAATGGTGAGCCATTTGTATGGTGAGGTTTACCTTAACCTATATTTTTTTATTTTGCAGTTTATCGGTATTTACCAATGGACAGCGCAAAGCCTGCGTGCAAACAAAGAAAAAGACGATGACGAGATTGTTACCGTTAAGGAACTGCACTTTAAAGGCTGGCTGCTTTTGACTGTCCTGGTGGCACTGGGGTGGGTTGTGTTCGGTATTTTTCTGAAACATGTGCCGTTTATGTCAAGCGTCTTGGACCCCCACCCGTGGATTGATTCATTGAGTGTAGTTGTGCAGGTTTTTGCCCAAGCCTTAATGGTTATGCGCTATGGCGCCAGCCAGTGGCTTTTATGGATTATCGCCAATTGCACCGAGCTGCTTTTGTGGACGCTGAATTTTAACCCAATTATGCTTGCTTTATGGATTGCCAATTTAATTAATTCACTCTATGGTTATTACACTTGGACCAAAAAGCTGCCGAAAGAAGAATAGCAATGGCATTTCAATTTAATAATTCAGGTCAGCAGTCAGCATTTGAAGATAATTCTAAAATTCCGACGGTTAAGCAGTTTCAGCCCCAATTTTTGCAGAAGGCTATCGCTAATCAGGTAAGACTAAATTATCAAACAATTGCGGTGACACAGGCAATTAATGAACGAGGTAAAAAAATTCCCTTGGCACAGTTGCCGGTCCTGACCAAAGGGACAACACTGGTTTTGGATTTGGGCCAGTATTATGTTGGGCATTTTAGGCTGCAATTTACAACTGCTGGTTCATACCCTGATGCCCCAGCTTTAGTTAATTTACGCTACTGCGAAACGCAAGCGGAATTAACTTGTTCGGCTGCTTATCAAGGCTGGTTGCCTGAGGGCTGGATTCAGGAAGAAACGGTGAAAATAACAGATTTTCCTGCTACTTTTACTGCCAAAGACCGAACAGCTTGCCGTTATCTTAAATTAACGGTAATTGCAACTTCTGAAAAATATGGTTTACGACTAAAGAAGTGCGATTTTAGGGCGCAAACAGCAGCCGATTTTAAATTACCGGAAGAAAAAGCTGATAAGGATTTACAGTTAATGCGAATCGACCAGTTGGCGCAAATAACGCTGCAGAACTGTATGCAAGGGGTATTTGAAGATGGGCCAAAACGTGATCGGCGTCTATGGCTTGGTGATTTTCGCATTCAGTCCTTGTGTGCCAGTGATCTGCAAACGGATTTTGCCATTATCAAACATTGCTTGTACTTATTTGCTGGTACGCAAACGTCTGCGGGCAATATTGCCGCTGATATTTTTGCTTATCCGCGTTTGGTGCCGGATGACCTGTTTATGTTGGATTATAATTTGCTTTTTGTTGACACACTGGCTAATTATTACCGGGCAACAGCAGATCGTGCAACTTTAAATGAGCTTTATCCCGTTGCTGAGAAAACAATTATGTTTGTGGCTGACAGGGCACCCAGCGGCGAGATTCCGGCCTGGCTTGTGCAAACAGCATTTTTGGATTGGCTGCCGGATGGGATTAAAATAGACCGCCAAGCAGCATTACAGGGCGTTTATCTTTATGCCTTGAAGCAGCTGCGGTCATTAGCCAGCACCTTGGAGGTTGACACTGTCAATATTACGGCATTGATTAAGCAGCAGGAAGACTTGATCAAAAGTAAGTACTATGATGCAAGCAAGCGGTTATTTGTTAGTGGTCCCGATAAACAGGCTAGTTGGTGGAGTCAAATTTGGTTGACCAGGGCTGATGCTCTGGGAAAAGATGTCAGTAAACAGGTACTTGACACTGCTATACGCACGCTTAAATTAGATGTATTTATGACGCCTTATGCGTATGGGGAATTATGCTTATCTTTGTGTGAGCATGGCCTAAAAGAGAATGCTTTAAAATTGATTCGTGATTACTGGGGTAAGATGCTTGCCGATGGTGCGGAAACTTCATGGGAAGTCTTTAATCCGCAAAAGCCGAATTATTCGCCGTATGGCGTTAACAGTCAGTTGGTTTTAAGCCATTGTCATGGCTGGGGCAGCTGGCCAACATATCTGTTAAGGCATTTTTTAAGAGATTAAATACAGGATATGAGTGAAAAGTCGCTGTGAAAACAGGGACTTTTTTATTTTAAAGAAATGTATGATTTGGGGTTGCATAATTGTAGAGTCGAAAAAAGACCAACTGTTTTTAACACAATTGGTCTTTTTTAAACTAATATATAAAAATATTAATATGCACGTTTGCCTTTCTTGTAAACGGCCTTATCTTCTTGGGCAACTGCCTTAACATTAGCCAGTGGATCTTCATCCAAAACAAGGAAGTCGGCATATTTGCCTTCTGCTAAGGTTCCGTATTCGTCATCAATCTTCATCAATTTAGCTGAGTTAACGCTCGTTCTCAAAGCTTCATAATTTGTAAAGCCTTGTTCTGCCAATAATTGTAATTCAATTGGCGTCATCGAAAAGTCATTAAACGGTGTTCCGGCATCGGTTCCCAGGGTGATTTTGACACCGCGCTCTTTAGCGTGGGTGATGTTCTTACGTAGGTCGCCGAGAGCATCGGTGGCTTTCTTGATTTCCCAGTCAGGCACTTTTCCTTCAGCGTAGGTTGGGAAAGCCCAGTCAGCAACAACCGTTGGTGTCAAATAAGTGCCTTGTTTCAGCATTAAATCAATTTCTTCATCGTTAACGTAGAATCCGTGTTCAATTGAATCAACGCCCGCTTTAATTGCATTCATAATTCCAGGATTTCCTTCGGCATGTGCTGCAACAATTAAGCCTTTATGGTGTGCTTCTTCAACAGCAGCGTGAATTTCTGCGACGCTTAATTGCGGATCGGTCATAAAGTCATTTTTAGTCATGACCCCACCAGTTGCCATCACCTTAATTGATTTGGCACCCTTCTTTAAGCCCTGACGAACGGCTTTGCGCATTTCATCAGGTGAGTCTACCAAATGACCAAAGTTCGGCATGTCGCCGTGGCCGCCGGTCATGGAATAAGGCCGACCTGATGGCATGACTTCAGGCACTTTAGTAATTTTACCTTCATCAATCATGTGGGCAATTGTGATATCAACGTCATATGTACTGCCGCATTCACGGACGTAGGTTACTCCTGATTTCAGCATTGTGTGCAAATTTTTCAGTGAATTTACAGTTGTGCGGACAACATCGGTAGCAGTGCCGCCAGTAGGATCATCTGGATCCATGATCATGTGGTCGTGGCAGTTAATTAGTCCCGGCATAACATATTTGTTAGCCAAGTCAACGGTTTGGTCAGCTGCAGGAGCGGAGCCGGTGCCCATCTCAGTAATTTTACCCGTTTCATCATCAACTACAAAGTAACTGTTTGCTTGAATTTTTTCTTGTTCGCCATCATAAAGATTGCCATTTTTATATACTGTTTTTGTCATTTTTTGTCTCCTTATTATGTTTTTATTTTACTAATTGTCCGTTTTGGTAGACTTGCTTATCTTCTTGGGCAACGGCTTTAATATTTGTCAGCGGGTTTTCTTTTAAAACCAAAAAGTTCGCTTTCTTGCCTTCTGTCAGTGTTCCCAGATCAGGACGCTGAAGCAATTCAGCAGCATATTTAGTGGCCCCCAAAACTGCTTGAAGCGGTGTAGCGCCGGCTTCAACGAGTAGCTGCATTTCTGTAGTTGTACCATTGTCAAAGCGGTTAAATGGGGTACCAGCATCAGTACCGACAACAATTCTGACACCCTTCTTGATAGCTTTGCCAATATTCTTAAAGAAAATATCTTTAACTTCAACATCCTTTTTAATCATGTAATCAGGAATTGAACCCTTTGGGGCATCAAAGATACATTGACAAGCATTCAAGGTTGGCACTAGGCAAGTTCCTTGTTTGATCATTAGATCCATCTGATCTTCATCGACAAAAATGCCGTGTTCAATTGAATCAACACCGGCTTCAAGCGATAACTGAATGCCGCGGTTTCCCTGAGCATGTGAAGCGACCGTCATATGTTTTGAGTGCGCTTCGGCCACTGCCGTATTTAATTCCTCGGCAGTAAGTTCAGTATCATCGACACGGTCGTTGGGTGACATTACTCCGCCTGTAGCCATGACTTTGATATTTTTGGCGCCGTGCTTAAACTCTTCGCGCACTGCTTGCCGCATGTCACTGGCACAAGTTGTCAAATGGCCCCAAACTTCTTTGCCGTCGTCTCCTTCAGGAAAATCGCCGTGGCCGCCAAGAATGGTCATTGGTCTGCCGGAAGGAACAATTTCGGGACCGACAACTCTGCCTTGCTGCATTAGCTTCATTAATTTAACATCAGTATCGAAAACTGCTCCACAGTCACGAATGGTGGTGACCCCATTATGAAGCAAGATCTGCAAATTCTTTATTGCGTTGACGGTAGCTTCTGTCTCAGAAAGATAGGCTGTGCGGTTATCCATTGGATCCATCATTACATGTGTGTGTGCGTTAATCAGTCCTGGAATCACGTATTGCCCCTGCAAGTTTACCGTTTGGTCGGCTTTGGGTGCTGGGCCTTTGCCGCTAGCTCCAATATGGCCGTTATCATCAACTAATAGCCAAGCATCAGTTTGCATTTCCTCATTAGCTGCATCAAATAAATTACAATTTTCGTATAAAGTAGACATATTTCCTCCTTGATTATATTTGTTTTTAATTTACAAATTTTATTTTAATACTATGTTTAAATTTTAACAACATTTTCTAAAAAATTTGTTGATAAATTTTAAAATATATTTTATAATCAATTTCATGAATTTTTAATTTAGAGGAGTGATAGTTTATTATGATGAGTGCAATAAAAGCAGCAATTGATCCAACGATTTCCTTTGCGGTTGTAATGTTGTTCATTATGATTGGTGAGTGGGTATCATCGGCAACAAATGCTTATGTTCCATCTGTCTTTGTTACGGCAGTCTTGTTTGCAGTGTGTTACTGGACAATTGATTTTTGGAAAATTATTCCTAGAGATCTGGTGGCCAAAGCATCGTTTGGACCAGATTTCGCAAATATCTGTATTTCACTGTTGCTTGTTCACTTAGGAACGTTGATGAACCTAAAGGAACTGATTCAGCAATGGAAAGCCGTGTGTATTTCCCTCTTGGGAGTAGCGGGAACGATGATTTTAACCTTAACAATTGGTACTAAAATCTTTGACTGGCACACAGTTATTGCCGCTGTGCCGCCACTAACTGGTGGTCTTGTTTCTGCATTGCTGATGACAAATGGCTTAAAGGCAGCAGGAATTACTTCATTAGTTGCGCTGCCGATTGCAATGTTTGTCATGCACTCAGTAGTTGGGTATCCTCTGACTGCTTGGATGCTGAAGCGTGAGGGGCGCCGTGTTGTCGGTGAATACCATAAAGGCAATATCAAGGCGCCGGTATCGGTTGAAGAAGCAAATAAAGCTAATAAGAAGAGCAAGTTTACTCTGCCTAAGCAATACCATACAGCAGCTTTTATCCTGTTTAAAGTTGGTATTGTTGCACTTTTAGCTAATCTGTTTTCAGTTTTTCTAAAATTAATTCATTTTGATTTGAATGCTAATGTTATTTGTTTAATCTTTGGTGTTATTGCACACCAAATGGGTTTTCTGGAAGATAGTGCTTTAAATAAGGCAAATGTCTTTCAATGGTTAATGTATGGTTTACTTGCATACATTTTCTCGCAGTTAAGTATTACGACACCAGAAATTATTGGTAAGGTATTTGTCCAAATTGTTGTCCTGATGTTACTTGGAATTTTAGGGATGTTCATTGCTTCCGCACTTTTGGCTAAACCGTTTGGTATGAGTCCAGAAATGGCTTTTGCTTGTTCACTGACAGCTCTGTTCGGCTTCCCGGCTGACTACATTTTGACAACTGAAATTTGCCATAATGTTGCTAAGGACAAGGACGAAGAAGCAGTTTTGGTTGATCAGATTCTACCTAAGATGCTGGTAGGCGGTTTCGCAACGGTTTCAGTTGCATCGGTTATCATTGCATCTGTCTTCCTGAAATTAATCTAAGGATTAGAAAAATTTAATACTATTTTTATTTAAAGACCGTTTTTTTACATAATTGTGAAAGGGCGGTTTTTTAAGTGGAATGAATCTTTGGACTTTAAGTACAAGTTTTTGATAATTTCACTATAATAAAAAAATTCAAGTCTTGGATTGCAATAAATTTTGTTGCATGATTGAACTAACGAAAATGCGAAGGGAAGAAATTTAGATGACATCCACATTTCTGCTGATTATTTTTGCGACTGCTTCGTCCTTGTCGCGGGGAATTATTTCGGTCATTGACCGTTATCAAATGGGTTACCGCCAACAAAGCTCAATTGATGTAAATTTCTTGAACAATATTTTTAGTTCAATTTTGGTAACGATTTTCCTCGTTTACTTGTTGCATCGCTATCATGGGCCCCAGATAAGCAGCAGTTACATAATTAAAGTCATTTTGTACGCCTTGCTGGCACAGATGGTCGCTTATGGTTATAGTTATGTTTATAAAAAAGTATCGATCATGCAGTCGATCGTTTTAAGCAAACTGACAGATTTATTCATTCCGCTGGCGATTTTTTTGACAATGGGATATTTCAGCTGCAAGTCATATCTGGTATCAATTCTTTCCACGATTATTGTAGTTATTTACATTATTTTCAAGCAGCGGCACGACCATTTAAACTTAAAAACGCTGCTGACCACTTTTGCGGTTATTGCACCCTTGCTGATTTTGCAGGCGGCCTTTTCACCATTTTTGACTAAAGGAATTATTTCGCCGCTTGACCTTGTTTTCTTCACGATTGCGACCATATATTTGCGTTGCTTAATTACCTTAGTTACTTTTTGGTATAAAAATCGCACCTTTAAACTTCGCGGCGCAAAAATTTCCGGGCAGGTAATTCTGATTTACGGTTCACGCGCCGTTTTAACGTTAGTGGCGCAGATAACTTATACCTTAGCCACATCATCACCAAATTCCAGCATTGCTTGGGTCTTTTTAAATATGACATCGCTATATAGTGTAGTTTTTGGCAGCTTCATGCTGAAGGAAAAAGTCAAAGTGGCGGATATTTTGTTGATTATTTGTATTTTTGGCTTGGCATTGATTGCTAAATAACTATTTGATAAATGATGAAAATAAGGTTATGGTACAATGAAATTAAATTACATCAGTTTGCAAATTTATCAAAGTTAGGAGGAACGAAATGACAATTGGTGAAACCTTAAAATTTTTCAGACTGAGTCAAGGCAAAAGTAAAAAAGACTGGGTCGACAATATTATTACCGCCTCATATTACGGTAAAATTGAAAGTAATCTTCACCAGATTAGGATGGATGTTTTTCTTGAACTTTTACAGCGTAATCATATTTCCACTATAGAATTCTTCAAAAGGTAAGTTACAGCAATCGGTGTACACAGAAAAACAGGGTAAGACTATTATCAAAAAAATTAAATATTGGGGGTTTAAAGCAGAAAGATATTATTGATCTTCCCCTACTTATTGCCCCTATTTTGTAGTGCTTTTTTCTACCCAAAGTCAAGTATATCAAGGACCTAATTAATATTTTGAACAAAAATGTTTCAAACTTGACTTAATTATCAATATTTTTGATGAATAAAGTGTAAACCAAATAAGCTTAGGTCAATTGCATTTTTGAACTAGGCTGTTATAGTTATCTTGTGACCAACTGATTTTAGTTAAAGCCCTATTATTTTTTGACTACACTATAATCATATAATTGGTCATGCACAATCAAATAGTAGACAGTCCTGGTCAGTTTGTGGACTGCTGCGATGGCGATCTTCTTAAAGTTTTTACTTTGAGAAGATCGTTTTTTCTGCTCATAATAATTTGTAATGTGACAGGGTTCAGAATACCTTACTGAATCCATTTGCCCAATTACGCGATAGAGAATCTTACGACCAATGGGATTGCCTCGTTTACTAATATGATCAGTTAGTTCCATTTCACCTGACTGATAATGGCGCAAGTCTAAACCGACAAAGGCATTTAAAGCATTGGGATTGCGGAATCGTCTAATGTCGCCTAATTCGCCTAGCAGTCTTACCGCCGTAATTTCAGAAATTCCAGGAATACTTTCAAGAATCTTTAAATCATGATTAGGTAATTGGTTAGCCAAGTCAGACATTCTTTGAATGATTTCCTTGCGCTGTCTAAATAAAACCATTAATCGTTGAGCATAATACCTAGCTTCTTCTACTTCAAAAGCCGTTTTGGCAACTGCCGGATAGGATTTATCAGCCAGTTTAAGTAATTTAGTTGCTAACCTATCAGCTCGTTGTTTACCGATACCATGAAAGTTTAACAGGCACTGCATAACACCCTCATAGCCTAAGTTCTTAACAACTTGTGGATGAGTGAAAGTTTGAACATAGCGCCAATAATTCAGGCCATCAGGGTGGCAGATTAATGACTCTAGTTCGGGAAAGGTAAACTGCAATACACGGTGTAAACGATTTTTGGCTGCAATTAAATCATGAGTTAATTGCTCATAAAAACGACTCATTGCACTTAATTGTTGGTAATTAGAATCTTGTAAATAAGTTGGTGCGCGGTGATAAATGAATTGTGAGTAAGCTAAGTCACGGGCATCGTGCTGATCGGTTTTACTTTTTCTGAATTGATTTAACTGCAGCTTGGCTTTCAGCGGATTAAGCATGGTATAGCGATAATGATGCTGGTTAAGAAAAGTCTGCAATCTGCAGGAATAAACACCTGTCGCTTCAAAAACGATTTGCGGTTGTTCTTTAAAGAAAGATATTTCAGCCAACAATTGCTTAAAACCAATGGCATCATTGGAGATATTAAACTGCTTAATAATTTGCTTATTGAGCATCATGCAAACAGCAGATTTATGACTGCTAACATCAATTCCAACAACTACTAAGTTATTCATCCTGAAAGACCTCCTACTAATTTGATCGTGCAGGGAGAAGTTAAAAGCTGGATCAAGTTAAACTGGACCTAATTTTCTAAACCGGACATCAAGTGCCAACATACTACGAAGAGATTTTAGTTTAAATGATGAAGTTGTCAGTTTGTGTGAGGGCGTCAAGCAACTTATTAGTGCAAGCGTCAAAAAGTGCTAGGGCATATTAACTTCAACCCTGCTTCAATTTTAAAACAAAGAAAAAGCAGTGAATCAATATTCCGTCGAATATCGACCCACTACTAGGTTAGTATGTTTGTTTGTTTGCTCTAATTTATATCTTTGCTATATTCATTCCAAAATTGATTAAGGCCTTGCATGTCTATTACGCTAATAAAATCATTGCTGATGTTACCTTCATTCCACCTATCTTCTACCAACAATTCAAATGCGGCTTTTGTTAGTGGCGTGGGCAATTGACGATTGCTGAAACGCCATATTTTTTCATCATCAACAGTAGTAATGCGTGTAAAACCTTGACCATTTTCAATAACTATTCTTTTTTCTTCCATGAGTAAACTTCCTTTCGTTTCTCTATCCTTTACATAGTATATTATGCCATTATGAGCATAAATAGTAAGCATTAATAGCGTTTTGGCAATAAAAAAGGCGACCAGTTAGTCGCCAATTACTTATTTGTTTTTCTAATTTTCTGACTGCGGTTCAAGTTCTTGTAGCAATTCCTTAACTGCTTTAACATCGTCAAAAAATAAATAAAATTGCGAAATTTACAAATGAGTGTAATAAAATACTGTTAATGATACTGTTGGTCCATAGCTGAAGTAGCATTAATGCGAAACTCAATATTGAGAAATAAATCAATCCAGGTATGCTGAAATCAGCATGTAATGAAACGAACAAAAGAGTACTGAGAATAATGCCTAAAACAAGGTGTCCTGATTCTGTTAATCCAGAAAAAATCACTTTTCTTGAAATCACTTCTTCAATAATTGGGGAAAATATTAAAGCATGAAAAATTGTACGAATATTAACCTCTTGCTTTGTATCGCCCGTAGTCACAAGAAAAATAAACACTAGCAAACATACAAAAAATAATTTGCCAAGTGAAATTCTGAAATCATGTTTTGTAACTATTTTTGTATAAAAAATGAATACAAGAAAAATAAACAAGGTTATTATATCTCGGATCAGTTTAACAAAAAGAAGCTCAGACCTTCGAGATCCCAAACATAATCTAAAAATTAATCTTATGCATATTTCATCAAAAAAATAAAATCCTACTGTCATAAAAATTTTTTCAACAGCAGTCTCAGTAGTTATAATTCTCAATTTCTTTCTTCCTTCGTTTTATCCTTTATAAAATATATTATGCCGTATAAAATAGTAATTGCAACATTTTCCCCTTATTTTAGCAATTAAAAAATCGCTAACAAGTGATGTGAACCCCGAAATTAAGACAAATTAATTTCGGGGTTTTTACTATGTCCAAATTATCTAAACGAAATAAAATTAATATTTATAATTTATAGGAGAATTAAAAGCAAGATTTCCCAAAAAGATTTTTGGGTAGGAAAAGTTTAAGCAAGTTGTGTACAGTAGTTAATCAGACATTATTCAATTAGCAATTATAAAATATTTCTTACTAAGTAATTAAATAATCTGTAAGCTTTTTATATTCTGTAGTGCGAATGATTTTATTGCATTATCATAATTGTAATAAAAAGGAGCGGAGCTAGTTCAAAATGAGGTAACCACATATTTGGCAGTAAAAGAAGCAAACCCAGTTGGAATTGTTCTAGTGGGTCTCAAAGACCGCTAATTGCAGTCGGTATTTCTATTATGGCGTCAAATTATAGCTGGTACAATTTAGGAGATTGATATGTATTGGAAATTTATAAAACATGCTTTTTTAAAACGTAAAATCTTGGTTAGCTTGACTTTTATACTAACAGTGATTTTTTGCTTGTTTACGTACAGAATAATTATGTCTAATATGTATGTTCATCAAGGAGAGCAGGAGCTGCAGCCGCTTGTGGCTAAAAATGTTGTCGTTGGTAATAATCAAACTGCAAATTATCAGTATAAAAAAATCAGTAAAAATAAAGTAGATGCTGATAACAAGGCAAAAAAAGTGTTTGATTTTCTAGATAAAAATTACAAATATGCTTTTCGCGGAAGCATCGCAACAAATATTCCCAAAACTAGCAAAAATATTGAATTTAACCTGGTTAACGAGAACTTTTTTAAATTTTACCCGTTAAAAGTCAATCAGGGCAGTAATTTTGTTGCTAGAGATTATCGAAATTCCCAAAACACTATTCCAGTTTTGGTAGGAAGCAGTATTAAGCAGTTAGCTCATGTTGGTAAAAAGTTTAATATGCCAGATCCGTATACCAATAAGATGCAGCACTATCAGGTAAAAGGAATTCTTGTAAATAACGCGCATATCCCATCTTTGTATCTACTTGATAACAAAACCTATTTTAATAATGCGATTATCACGCCATTTCTGCCAAGCAATAAAAAGAAGATGGATGTTTACCAACTTGATTCAGGGTTGCAGGATCTTTTACTTTATGATACTTCTAAGGAAAAGATAAATAATTTACAAAAGAAGATTAATGAAAATGGCTTTTATAAAGTTGAATTTTATCCGATTAAGCGAAATGTTGCGGAATATTATTCCTCGTATAAAAAAAGTGTTTTGCGAGTAGTAGCTTTTTCACTAGCAATTTTAGTAATCACGGTTTTATTTTTGGTTTGGAATCTATGGCAGAACTTGAATGAAATAAAACAAGAAAGTTCAAGTGGCACAGTATTTGGATTTAATAAAAAGCAGTTAATTAAAGTAGTAGCATTATTCCAAACCTTCAGCTCGCTTCTAGCAATAATTCCTATTGCAATTTTTGCATTGCTAATTGAGAAAAGTATGGAAAAGGCGGAAGGGATACAAACATTTGTATTTCCGCATGTTGAAGTTGTAAGCTTGTTACTAACCTTTTTACTAATATTATTTATTACCATATTTGCAAGCATAATCACTATTCATTATTTTTATCAAAAATCTTTGACGGTAAAGATGGAAGAAGTCGACTATGTGGTGAATATTAAGAATAAGTAAAAAATAAATTTGCTAAATGTTAAATATGTATTTTTACGGGGCAAAGCGGTATATTAGGTTAATTTAGTAATAAAGATAAGAAAGAAGGAACAACAAATGGACTCTACAAAAAATAATCAGCGGGATATGCCTAAACGGCAGAAGCATTTAAAATTTATTTTAGATTTTGTTAATATCATTGTTTTTATGGCACTTGTTGGGCCTTGGTACAGTGAGACGCTAGACTTTTGCCACAGCATAAAATATTTGGCCCAGCTGCCGGATTTTGCCGTAATGATCATTTTTGCAATAGTTGCTGCACCCGTTTACTATTATTTGGAAAAAGCAGTTTTCAAGGTTTACCGCGAGTATCAGGCATACCAAAAATAAATTTTTTCGCTAGGTATTATTGATACGATGGTTGAACTTTATGTTGAGAAAATTAAGAGCGAGATTTCTCAAAAGATTAATAACTTGGAGCAAAGTTTAAATATAAAAAATAAGACCAACTGTTTGGTGCAGTTGATCTTATTTAATTGTAATGATAAAACACTCTTATGTCCTTTAGAAATCTAATTCAGTTATTGCATTAACATAATTCAATAAATCCTTTAAATAAGGCTTTTGAACATGATTAACTATTTTCCCGTTTCGTTTCAAAAAATCAAAATTTTGTATTTGCCAAAGACAAACAAACCCTTTTACACCATTTTTAGCATCAACCAACAAAATTGGTTTGTAATGTTGATTATTTTTGTATTTTTCAGAAGTTGTTATTGGCATACCAACGAACATCCCTGTTTGCCTATTGTATGCTGTATTGCTAATGACGACCATGTGTCTACGAATATTATTAGCTCGTGGATTGTGCCCACCATATTCTTTTCCAATATGTGGCTCAGCATCAACAATAATTATATCTCCTTGATTAGGATAATTATTATTGTTGGTATTTTGGTTTTTACTCACTTTCAAATCCCCAACCTTCATTACCCTGCAAGGATGAAGGCTCTGCTAATTCTTTGTCAGTTTTTAAGTCAGCTTGAAAATCATAGTTACCAAAATTTGTGTCGTAAAGATTAACTTTTTTTGACAACTCCACATTATTACTTTGAGGATCTTTTTTAAAGATTAATTCACTACCTGCGTTCCAGCCTTCTTCTTTACGCAATTTAGCAGGTAAAGTTATCTGACCCTTTTGAGTTACTTTAGCAACATATGTATCCATTATGTTCACATCCTATATTTGATATCAGCGCGATTGAAATAGATAAATTCCTTACGCCTTACAGTATACCATATGTACAAAAATCAACTAAGAAAAATATACTTAGCAACTGATAATAGTTGATTTTATAAAAAATTATGTCAAATTTCTCGTTGTTTTAATATTTGTTCAGAAGTAAGGAACTCTATACCAAAATACAAATATCCTATTAAAATGATAAGAAAAGTTATTGATTTCCGCTCGCAGATTTTTTGCTAAATGTCAAATATGAAATTTTACGGGTCAAAGTGGTGTAATAGGGTAAAATGATAACAAAAATAAGGAAGAGGGAACAAAAATGGACTCTACAAAAAATAATCAGCGGGATATGCCTAAACGGCAGAAACATTTAAAATTTATTTTAGATTTTGTTAATATCATTGTTTTTATGGCACTTGTTGGGGCTTGGTACAGTGAGGCGCTAGACTTTTGCCACAGCATAAAATATTTGGCCTAGCTGCCGGATTTTGTCGTAATGATCATTTTTGCAATAGTTGCTGCACCCATTTACTATTATTTGGAAAAAGCAGTTTTCAAAGTCTACCGTGAATACCAAGCTTATCAGAAATAAAAGTTAAATTTAGAACAATAATCTTATGAAAATAATCAAACCGAAAGTGGTTTGATTATTTTTTTCGCCGAATTTCTAATTTGCACCTTTGTGATAATACCTAATATTTCCGCCTGCCTCGAAAAAGAGGTGATTAACAGTTGAAAGCGCTCGCTATATACTACAAAAGTAAATAAATTTATACATAAAGATTTATACACGAAGAGGGTATGAAAATGGAAAATTGGTTGGATTTAAACAGCAAAGTCTATATTGTCACAGGAGGATCGTCTGGCATTGGTGAAGCGATCATCAAGGAATTGCTTGATTGCGGGGCCAAGGTTGTAGACGCAGATTTGAATGAGCCTAAACATACTAACGATAACCTGTTGTTTGTTAAAACCGACGTAACTAATGAAGATGATGTTAATCATACGGTTGATGCCACAATCAAGAAGTGGGGAAAAATCAACGGTTTGGTGAACAATGCAGGGATAAATTTACCCCGGCTTTTGGTTGATGAAAAAAAGCCAAAGAGCAAGTTTGAGATGACGGCGCAGGACTTTACAAAGATGTTTGCGGTTAATGTCAAGAGTGTTGTGCTAATGTCACAGGCTGTGGGAAGGTATTTAGTTAAGCAAAAGAATGGCGTAATTGTTAATATGTCTTCAGAAGCCGGGCTTGAAGGCTCTCAAGGGCAAAGTATTTATTCGGCAACTAAAGGAGCAATCAATGGCTTTACCCGTTCCTGGGCAAAAGAACTAGGGAAATTTAACGTACGGGTTGTTGGTGTAGCTCCGGGAATTATGGAAGCAACAGGATTACGAACGATTGATTATGAGACTGCACTTGCATATACTAGAAATATTTCGGTTGACCAACTTAGAGCAGGTTATAGCAGCACAACAACAACACCAATGGGCCGCAGTGGTCATTTATATGAAGTTGCTGATTTAGTAGCCTACCTTTTGTCAAATCGTTCAAGCTATATTACTGGCGTAACGATCAACGTTGCTGGAGGTAAGTCAAGAGGATAGAAGGTATAGATATGAATAGCGATTTATTTTATCTTTTGAATCTTTTTATCGAAAATGGTTCGATGACAAGTCAAGAAATAGCATATTATTGTCAGGTAACTGAACGAACTGTAGCTACTAGAGTACAAAATTTAAATGAGATTTTAGGCAATCGGGCTAATATTTTTAAAAAGGTAAAAAGATACCAATTGGTAATAAATAACTATTCTGAATTTACCAATCTTGAAACAAAGTTTTTAAAGGGGGAACTTGATCTAAACGATCAGATAAAGCGAGAAGCATATATTTTAGACTTGCTCATTAAGAAAAAAGATTATCTGACAATAGATGAAATTGCTGACCAAATTTTAATCAGCAGGACTGTATTTAATGGTGATATCAAACAAATTCGAAAAATTTTAAAAGAATATGGCGGCAAAATCATCTCTAAGCAAGGTAAAGGAATAAAAATTGTTTTTAATAGTGAGTATCAATTATTATTTGCTTACCGTAACCTGATTGTTCAACACATCAGCAAAAGCAGCTGGACAAAGTTATCAAACGAGTTTGCTGAGCGGACTGAAAAGCTTGCTCTTAACAAGGAGACAAGCATGCAGATAACAGAAAATCTTGTTGCATTGTATACAGTTAAAAATTATGGTTATGATTTAAAAAGTATGCCTGAAAAATTTGTCCGGCTCTGGGATGATTCAAGTTTAGTTAATTCTTTAAATAGTGTGTGTAGCTGCCTGATAACAGATCTTACTCAGGTTGAAAAAGAATTCTTGCTTTCACCGCTGAATTTGTATAAAAATAGCAGTATTTCTGCCAAAGCCGTCCAAGAAATGTTTGCCCAAAATTTAAGGCTTCTCTTTCTACCGTTAAGTAAAGAACTGGCACGCTATCATTTAAACTTTGAAGCGATTTATGAGCGGATGAAGTGGCACGTTTTGTTTTCAATTAATCGTGAGCTGCTGAAAGAAAAAGTTTCGGAAATCCTGCCGCAGGATATTTCGAAAAAATATCCGATTGCCTTGGAACTGAGTATTAAGCTGGCAGATTTGATTTTTAAGGAATACCAGATTGAGTTCAGTAAAAATGAGATTAATTATCTAGTTGTCTACTTTGAGATTTTTCTGGAGGAGCAGCCTACTAATTTAACGGATCGAATTAATATAGCATTTGTTGGCAATATTCGGGGATCAGTGAAGCAGTTTATTATCGAAAAGCTGGAAAAGATCTTTGAAAATCTAAAAATTACTGATTTTGCCTCTCTAAGTGAAATCAAAAATAGTCAGCAAAAATTTCTGCTGGTGTTTTCTAATGAGCCGTTTCTGCTGGCTGATACGCAAGTTATTAATATTGGGACGGCTCTGAGGCAAGAGGCCTTGTCGGCAATAGTACAAACATCAATTATTGAGCACTTTATCTCACAAAACCTATGTTCATTTAACACATATAAGGTAAAAGCAAAAAGCTATTTTGCCGCGACTGAGCAGATCATTGATAAGGAAATTGCCAACGGTGAATTACGGGAAGATTTTAAAGAAAATTGGAGTGAACGGGAAAAGTATACTAATAATATTTTTTCAAATGGGATTGCTATTCCCCATGCAATTGATTCATCTGGCAAAAAGCGAATCCTCTTGAGTGTGGGAATTATTCAAAATAAGTTAGCTTTTAAAAATAGGGATATTAAATTAATTTTTTTAATTGGAATACCCCAGATTATGGACAATAAGTTGATTGATGTGACGTCAAGAATTTATGACCTGATTGGCAATATTTCACGAAATGAGGTTTTATTTAGAAATATCATTAAATATGATAATTCTAAGTCATTCTTGCAAATTACAGAGGGGATATAGAATGAATTATTTTTATATTTATGTCTTGATTGGAATTGCGTTTTTGCTGCAAAGCGTTTTTGGCTTTATTCAGCTGCGGAATTTCCTGAAGATATTTAAGCGCATGAATAAAAAAGGCAAAGTTTTAATTGGGAAAAATCCCAAAAAATTAAGAGCAGGGAGTCTGTTGCTGCTTAATATTGATGAGAATGCAACCATTCAGGACGCCCAGCTGATGAAGGGAACAACGGTCTTTGCCAGATTTAGGCAGCTTTCATCTTTAAAGAAAAAATCGTTACCACTGTTAGCAAGCTCTTATGATCAGCTTCAGGAGATGGATCCACTGGTTAAAGGATGCATTTTAAATGCATATAAAGAATATATTAATTTTAAAACTGGTAAACAGGCCGAAATGGAAACAGGCACTAGTTTCCTAGCATTACCGGTTTTCAATAATTGGATAATGGTTTTAAAAAACAAATTTAAGTCTATTGTAAATAGTGTAAAAGGAGATAAAAATGGAATATATTACTAATTTTGCAACTTGGTTTATTGGACTATTTCAAGCTGGCAGCAAGCAATTCGTAAATTGGGTAACAACAATCGTACCCTTAGTTTTAATTATGCTGGTATTCATGAATGCCTTGATTGCCTTGATCGGGGAAAAGCGAATTAATAAATTTGCACAGGTTTCGGCAAGCAACCCGCTGATGCGGTACATGGTACTGCCTTTTCTTTCCGCGTTTATGCTCGGCAACCCGTTGGCACACACAATGGGCAAGTTTTTACCAGAATATTACAAGCCTAGTTATTATGCATCATGTGCACAGTTTTGTCACACAAGCAATGGTGTTTTCCCGCATATTAATCCTGCCGAATACTTTATTTGGATGGGGATTGCTTCTGGTGTGCAGAAATTAGGATTAAATATAATGGATTTGGCGATAAGATACCTTCTTGTTGGGTTAATAATGAACTTCATCGGCGGCTGGATTACAGATTATACTACTGCTTATGTTTGCAAAACTACGGGTATTTCCTTATCGAAACAGGTAGATGTAGCTGATTAATTAGGAGAAGAACAATGACTGAATATAATAGTGTTAAAGTAACCCGTGGCGATGGGGGCTGGGGCGGCCCTATTACTATCACCCCTACCAAAGAAGCACACACAATTTTGTACGTGACTGGGGGAAACAAACCGGAAATTGTTGATAAACTGGCTAAGTTAACGGGAATGAATGTCGTTGACGGCTTTAAAACTTCTATTCCCGATAATGAGATTGCAGTTGCGGTCGTTGATTGCGGTGGTACCTTACGTTGCGGCATTTATCCGAAAAAAAATATCAAGACGATTAATATTTTACCAACCGGCAAATCAGGCCCTTTAGCCGAATTTATTACTCCGGAACTGTATGTTTCGAGCGTGGGCCCGGACCAAATAAGTTTGACAGACGAAACGGCGGTGCCTGCTGCGACTACGGCAGCAGAATCTGCTGAAAATCCAAAGATTGATACGACCAAAACGCTTACCCAGCAAAAAAATGGCGGCTGGATTGCCAAAATTGGCGTCGGCGTCGGTAAGGTGGTAGCCACTTTTAATCAGGCGGCTAAGAAGTCGGTTAAGACGGTGATTGATACAATCCTACCATTTATGGCTTTTGTTTCACTGCTAATCGGAATAATTAATGCTTCGGGAATTGGTAATTGGTTTGCCAAGTTGATGACACCGCTGGCTGGTAATGTTTGGGGATTGATGATCTTAGGATTTATTTGTTCGCTGCCGTTTTTATCACCATTATTAGGGCCAGGGGCAGTAATCGGTCAGGTTATTGGTACTCTGATTGGTGTTGAAATTGGCAAGGGTAATATCTCACCGCAATTTGCGCTTCCGGCATTATTTGCAATTAATACCCAAAATGGTTGTGATTTTATCCCTGTAGGTTTAGGGCTGATGGATGCTAAAGCAGAAACTGTTGAAGTTGGTGTTACCTCAGTTCTTTACTCAAGATTTATTAATGGTGTGCCGCGGGTCTTTATCGCTTGGCTAGCCAGCTTCGGCCTGTATGCTGGTAAATAGGCAGTTGTGCAGAAGTAATTTTTAAAAAGGAATATATTATGACAGAGATTAAGATACCCATTTTTCAAACAGAAGTGACAGAGATCGGTCAGGATGCCCAGTCCTTTAAAGACATAAATATGTTAATTCTATTTGGTAATGAAGCACCTGATTTGCTTAAGGAATCATGTTTTATAATTAATTCAAAGGATTTAAAGGATAAGATTACGCCAGGAATGACAATCCAAATTGGTAATGATACATATACAATCACGGCCGTGGGTAAAGAAGTTGATACGAATTTACGTAATTTAGGCCATATTGCAATTAAATTTACCGGTGAAGATAAGGCAGAATTACCGGGTTCCTTATATGTAGAAAAAAAGGAGTTTCCGACAATTGCGGTCGGTACGAAAATCTTGATCTTTTAATCATGATTAAGAATTTTCTTCAGTAAGTTGTTGACCAAAAATAAAATATTAAAAAATATTGACAAATAAATTCGTCAGTAATATTATAATGTTAATAAATTTAATAATTCGTCCATATAAAACGATGAAGTGAAGATAAAAATCATTGTGCACGCACAGAGAGCTGCTACTGCTGGGAATGCAACCGAACGCAGGTGGTTAAATGGATCACGGAGTGTTCTCCTGAAAGAATTTTCAAGTACGGAGGAACGTACAGGCATACGTCAGTTGCCGGAGGGATGCTGGTCCCTCGCTAAGAGTGTTTTGAAGATAAGAGAATTACCGTTTGGTTTTAATCTTATTTTTCAGGACAAACTAAGGTGGCACCGCGGAAAAATCCGTCCTTAATGTAAAAGTTATGGACGGTTTTTTTATGTTCTGGAGGTCAAGATGAAAAAGTTATTAAGGCGATGGCAGGATAAAAATGTAATGCTAAGAATTAACGAAGTGAGGTAAATTAAGATGACAAATAAACAAGCAAAAATTACTACTAATCCTGTCGATGGCCGCTACGGCGAAGTTTACGGCGGGCAATATGTTCCTGAGGCCTTAATGCCGGAGCTAGAAAAGGTTACCAAGGTTTTTAATGAACTGAAAGACGATCCGGCTTTTAACCGTGAATTTAATGATCTGCTGCAAAATTATGCGAACCGCCCGTCGCTGCTCTATTATGCCAAAAACATGACGGAAGACTTGGGCGGCGCCCAGATTTATTTGAAGCGTGAGGACCTGAACCACACCGGTGCCCACAAGATTAACAACGTTATTGGCCAGGGAATCCTTGCCAAGCATTTGGGTAAAAAACGGCTGATTGCCGAAACCGGTGCCGGCCAGCACGGTGTTGCCACTGCCACCATTGCAGCTTTGCTGGGCATGGAATGCGAGATTTACATGGGACAAGTTGATACGGAACGGCAAAAATTAAATGTTTACCGAATGGAGCTTCTTGGTGCCAAAGTTCATGCAGTAACTTCGGGTTCTAAAGTACTAAAAGATGCGGTTAATGCTGCCTTGCAGGAATGGGCACGACGCAGCGACGATACTTTTTACCTATTGGGTTCGGCGGTCGGACCGGCTCCATATCCGGAAATGGTCAAGCATTTTCAAAGTGTTATTTCTAAGGAATCGAAAAAGCAGCTGCAGGAGCGCACCGGCAAATTGCCGGATGCCGTTGTTGCCTGTGTCGGCGGCGGCAGTAATGCCATCGGCAGTTTTGCCGAATATATTGCCGAGCCGAGTGTGCGGCTGATTGGTGTTGAGGCAGCGGGAAAAGGAATTCATACCAAACAAACTGCGGCAACCGTTGAAAACGGCAGCGTGGGCATTTTTCACGGGATGAAGTCCCTGTTTTTACAAAACGATGATGGGCAAATCGATCCTGTTTATTCCATTTCCGCCGGTCTTGATTATCCCGGAGTGGGTCCGGAACATACCGCGTTAAATGAAAGCGGTCGGGCCCAGTATGTGGGCATCACCGATGATGAGGCAGTCCAGGCCTTTGAATATATTGCTAAAGAAGAGGGGATTATTGCCGCAATTGAGAGCTGCCATGCGATTGCTTATGTTGAAAAATTGGCGCCAACAATGCGCAAGGATCAGATTATTGTCTGCACACTATCGGGACGCGGCGATAAGGATGTTGCCAGCATTGCTAAATACAGAGGGGTAAAGATCGATGAGTAATTTAAGTGAAATTTTTAAAAATAAAAAGGCGTTTATTCCTTTTATTGTTGCTGATGATCCTGATGCTGCGACCACGGTTAATAATATCTTGGCCTTAGCAGAAGCCGGTGCTGATATTGTCGAGTTGGGGCTGCCGTTTTCGGATCCCGTGGCTGATGGCCCGGTGGTGCAGGCGGCAGATTTACGGGCTTTTAAGGCCGGGGTGTCGACCAAGGAAATTTTCACCATTGTTGAGGCAGTCAGGAGAAAATCACAGGTGCCGTTAGTCTTTTTTACTTACCTGAATATTGTTTTCAAGTATGGTTACCGTGAATTTTTAGAAAAATGTCAGCAGTTAAATATCGCTGGCTTGATTGTTCCGGACCTGCCTTATGAGAGCCGGCCGGAGATTGCGCCTTTGGCAGCCGAATACGACATTGACATTATTCCGCTGATTGCCGAAACTTCTGGTGACCGCATTCAAAAAATCGCCCAAAGTGCGACCGGTTTTATATACATCATGGCTTCGCCTGCGCCTGATGAAATGACGGTGAAGTTGCCGCGGCTGCTTTCTGAAGTTAGAAAATACACTACTTTGCCAATCGTAATTTCCGCTAATGTGCAGACTGCCCAAGAATTTGCCCAAGCAGCGGCAATTGCCGATGGAGTGGCCGTCAGCGATGCCTTTGTTGAACTTGTGGGACAGCAGGAAGCCCCTGAAAAATTAAAAGAATTTGCGCAAAAAATTACAGCCAAAGATTGCTAAAAATAATCATTCAAATTGTATAAAACAGCCAGCTAGTTTTGCCCATGACGGCAGCAACTAACTGGCTGTTTTTAGATAGATTAAGTTTTGTTGTAATTCAATATTTTGCCTCTTTTATCTTTGCTAGTTTTGGCAAATTCCGTTAATCTATAGTTATAATATGGAGAGGTTTTATGATTAGAAAAGCGAAACGGACAGATTTTGAAGATATTTTTCCCATTTTGAATCAAGTCTTTGAAGAAATGGATCTGGCGACGATTAAGCGCTTACCTATAAGCCAATTTTATGATCTGATGCGGCTGGGATTTCTTTCCCAGTATTACCGTTATTCATATCAGCGAATTTGGGTAGCTGTTGATCGTGCTGACCGCGCGGTGGGACTGATCGACATGTATTCGTATGAGGACCAAAAGGTGATCGACTTTGCCCTCAAAAAGGAGTATGCCAAGGTTGGTCTTGATCTTGACACCAAAATATTTACCAATGATGAAGCCTTGCCCAGTGAATGGTATATTGATTCGCTGGCGGTTGCGCCGGGCCATTGGGGTCAGCACATTGCCAGTCATTTACTTGATTATGGTTTTGCGGTTGCAAAGAGCAGAGGCTTTCACAGAGTCAGCTTGAATGTTGATCAAGAAAACCCTCGTGCACAGAGACTGTATGTACACAAGGGTTTTGCTCCGGTTTCTGAGATGACGATTGGCGCACGGGTTTACCAGCATATGGTTAAAGAAGTTTAGGTTAATTTGACGCGGTAATTTTTGCCCAGCGGCGGAAACTGCGGCAATCTCAGCGGCGTTGTGTGCCACTGGGTAAACAAGGTTGTAATCAGCAAAATAAAGGGAATATCTTCGGGACGTTTAATGTTGCAGGTCAGAACGACGCCGGTTTTATTAATGACGGTTTTAACGTTGGCAACATTTTTGACCCCGGACCGAAAGGTATAGGTCCCTTTTTTGATGCTCCCGGTGACTAAGTAATTAAGCCGGGTAATGTAAAACAGGTTGGTGCCCCAACTGTTTAATTTTTTGACTTTGACAAGTGAATGATTAATGACGTCAATTGTAAAGGACTCAAAGATTCCGTTACCATCGGGATAAAGACGGCCAATCTCCTGATTATCTTTTGTGTACAGATAGAGAGTGTGATTGGGATTGTCGAGATTTCCCCGAATGGTATACTGCAATTTTCCTTTAGGGCCAACAACTGGAATTTGCCCGTATTCCTTTTCCTGAGTTAATTCGAGCAAGAATTTCATGTTCCTCACCTCTGTTTACTTTTGTGCGTTTGCAGCAATGAATTTATTTAAAATATAAGCGACACCGTTGTCGTTATTGGTTTTGGTAACGACCTGAGCTAATTTTTTAATTCTGGGAACGGCATTACCCATTGCCACACCGACGCCGGCGTTAGAAATCATGCTTTCATCGTTGAGATTATCACCGATTGCCGCAACTTCTTCACGTTTAATTCCCCTTATTTTAGCATAATCCAGCAAAGCAATGCCCTTTTGCGCACGCTCCGCATTAATTTCAATGTTGGCAGCCGAGCTGGAGGTAACGGCCAAGCCGCCCAAGCGTTTGATATCCTTTTTGACATCGATAAAGGCATCGGCTCCGCGGGCATCAAAGGCAATAATTTTCATGACTTCAATATTTTTGTTTACCAGTAATTCGCGGTAGCTGTTAACCTCAATGATGTTTAAAAGAGCTTTATTGTTTGCGGCGGTTATGCGTGCCTGCGGTAAAGTAAGTTTGGGGTTAAGCGTGACAAGCATTTGTGCCAGGTAGTCGATTCTTTTTCTGATACTTTCCGTGTACGCATGGTTAGCAGCAATAATTTCAAAATAAAGGTGTCTTTTTTGCAGCAAGGCAACAATCTGTGTAACCTTGGCAGCAGGAATGGCACACTTGACCTGCAGCTCACCATCTTTGTTGAAAACCAGGGCGCCGTTGATGTTGATGAAACCGGTCTTTAACCCTGCTTTGCGTATAATCTGTTGCGACTGCGTTGGGCCCCGGCCGGTTGCTATCAAAAACTCAATCCCGTTTTCTTGCGCTGCCCGAATTGCCTGAATATTTTCCTGCGAAATTTCGACCTTGCTGTTGAATAATGTTCCGTCAAGGTCACATGCGACGAGTTTAATCAAAATTATTTCCAACCTCCTAGTGAATTTTTTAGAAATTACTTTTTAAGTAGTAAATTTATCTGCCATATTTATATACTTCATGATACCATAAAGGAAGTTGAAAGAGAGGCTATTACTAACAATGAAAAAGCTGATTGGCAACGACTGGGATGAGATCTTGGAACCGGTTTTTGCAAGTGACGAATATCAGAATTTACGAACTTTTTTAAAGGAAGAATATTCCACCAAAAAAATTTATCCGGACATGTATCATATTTTTACGGCCTTTAAATTGACGCCGTTTGCGGATACTAAGGTGGTCATTTTAGGGCAGGATCCGTATCATAATCCGGGGCAGGCCACCGGAATGAGTTTTGCGGTCATGCCGGGCATTAAGCTGCCGCCATCGCTGCAGAATATTTACAAAGAATTGTACGATGATGTGGGGGCCCAGCCGGTTGAGCACGGTTATCTGAAAAAATGGGCTGATCAGGGTGTTTTGCTGCTGAACGCGGTGCTGACGGTGCCTTACGGGCACGCTAATGGCCACCAGGGCAAGGGCTGGGAAATGGTCACCGATTCGGCGATCAAGGCCTTAAGTGATCGCGGACATGTGGTCTTCATCCTGTGGGGGCGTTTTGCCCAGAACAAGCTGCCGCTGATTGATGAAGAGAAGAATTTTGTCATTAAATCCGCTCACCCAAGTCCATTTTCGGCAGACCGCGGCTTTTTCGGCTCCCGCCCATTTTCGCGCTGCAACGAGGCCCTGAAAAACTTTGGCGAAGCACCGATTGATTGGCAGCTGCCAAAAACCGTTACTAAAACAGATTTAGCATAGGAGAATGTTTGATGAGTGTGTTTGACTTATTAAAAAAACAGGTGGAAAAGGCCGATAAAAAGCCGCGAATTGTTTTTCCCGAAGGTGAGGACAGGCGGATCTTGCAGGCGGCCAGTCGGCTGCAGGCAGAGGGACTGATTGAAGCAATAATTTTGGGTGTCCCGACTAAGGTTCGCGCGCTGGCAGAAGCAGCCGGAATTGATCTAACGGGGATACAGATAGTTGATTTTCTTAACTATCCGGGAATTGACCAGATGGCTGCGGCTTTTATTGCGGCAAGAAACAAGGACATCAGCTTAGAAGAGGCTAAGAAGCAGTTAGAGTCGGCTGCTTATTTTGGCACAATGTATGTCAAACTGGGCAAGGCCGATGGCATGGTCGCGGGTGCGGCTCATTCAACTGCGGATACGGTGCGGCCGGCGCTGCAGTTGATTCACACCGCCAGCGGGATGCACCGGGTCTCCGGCAGTTTCATCATGGAACGCGGTGCTGACAAGTATGTGTTTGCCGATTGTGCAATTAATATTGAGCCGGATGCGGAAACACTGGTTGAGATTGCCTACCAGTCGGTTCAGACTGCCAAAATGATTAACCTTGAACCGCGGCTGGCCTTTCTGAGTTTTTCCACAAAGGGTTCAGCTAAAGGTGAAATGGTGACCAAGGTGGCGGAAGCTGCAGCCCTGTTTAAGCAGCGCTACCCGCAAATTCTGGCCGATGGTGAATTGCAGTTTGATGCTGCCTTTGTGCCGGAAGTTGCCCAAAGCAAGGCACCGGATTCGGAAATAAAGGGGCAAGCTAACATCTTCATTTTTCCGGAATTGCAGTCGGGAAACATTGCCTATAAGCTGACTCAGCGCTTAGGTGGCTTTACCGCGGTGGGCCCAATTTTGCAGGGTCTGGCGGCCCCGATCAACGACTTGTCGCGCGGGGCCAGCAGCCAGGATGTTTATGACATGGCGCTTCTGACCGCTGCCCAAAGCTTGCAGGGAGATTACAATGAAACAGGAAATTGATTCACCGGCACAAATGAAAGGGCTCGGGGCAGCCGTTGCCCAAACGGCCCAGCCGCATGATCTGCTGCTGCTCAATGGGGATCTCGGCGCCGGCAAAACCACGTTGACCCAGGGAATCGGCCAGGCATTGGGGGTTAAGCGGCCGGTAAAAAGTCCAACCTTTACGATTGTGCGCGAATACCGCGAGGCCCAGCTGCCCTTATTTCATATGGATTTTTACCGTTTGGAAAATGATGACCTGTCATCGGTTGATCTGGCTGGTTATCTAGCAGAGCCGGGATTGGTGGTGATCGAGTGGCCGCAGCTGGTGCTCAGTGATCTGCCGCCTGACTACCTGCAGTTGACAATCAGCCGGATCGATGACAGTTGGAATTCGACTAAGCGGCTGGTGGAATTCAGTGCACACGGCCAGCGCAACGAGGAGTGGCTGCAGGCGATTTTAGCGCAGATAAATAAGCAGGCTTAGCAGCCTGCTTATTTTTATATTTGGTAAATCAAGTTTTTGATGGCTTCGTCGCCGAATTGCTTGTTTTGTGCAATCAGGATCCCGGCACAGGCCTCGCTGTCGCTCAGAGCATTGTGGTGGTGCCATAATTCAACGTTCAGTGCAGTGGAAACTGTATCTAGTTTATGGTTGACCAGGTCCGGTTCAAACAGCCTGCTGGTTTTTAATGTATCAACCACCAAATAATGCGGTTCCTGAATACCATAGCGGGCCAGGCTTTCTTTCATGACATTGGTATCAAAGCGGGCGTTGTGGGCGGTCACCAGCATCCCTGGCTGGTAAAGTTTTTTGATTTTCGGCCAAACCTCGGCCATCGTGGGGGCATCTTTGACGTCGTCCGTGGTAATGTCATGTATTTGAATATTGCGCCCGTCAAAGGGCATCTGCGGGTTGATGACGGTATAAAAACGGTCAACGATTTCATTGTTGCGCACCATGACCAGTGCCAGTGAACAGGCACTTTCCGGGTGGCGGTTGGCAGTTTCAAAATCCATTGCGACAAAATTCATCTTTAATTCCCTCCAATTTCAAATTAAGTATAACATAGCGTGAAGCAAGTGCCGCAATGCGGTAAAATAAGAAAAGATTTAAAAAGGAGATTATGTTGTGGAGTTGCTAGATTTAAAAAAAGCGGGGCTCGACCTCGAGCAGGGGGCTCCTCTCAGCCGTTATACTTTTACCAAGACGGGCGGACCTGCTGAATACTTGGCCTTTCCCAAGAATCTAACCGAGCTGAAAAAGCTGCTTGCGCTGGTCAATGAAAAGCAGATTCCGCTGACGGTAATCGGCAATGCCTCTAACTTGATCATCCGCGACGGCGGCATTCGTGGCCTGGTTATTATTTTAACTAAAATGAATAAAATTACGGTTACGGGCAATGCGGTCACCGCTGCTGCCGGAGCGCGGATCATTGATACTGCCTTTGCCGGGGCGCACGCGGGTCTTAGCGGCCTGGAATTTGCCGCGGGTATTCCCGGCAGTGTCGGCGGGGCCGTCTTTATGAATGCCGGCGCTTATGGCGGAGAGATCAAGGATGCCGTAACCGAAGTAACGGTTTTGACCCGCTCCGGTGAAGTTAGAACGTATACTAATCAGGAAATGAATTTTTCCTACCGACATTCGCTGGTTCAGGAAAATGGTGCGATCGTCCTTGCGGCTAGCTTTTCTTTAAAAAGAGCAGACAAGGCCACTATTTTGGACCAAATGAATTATCTGAATGCGTTGCGAAAATTTAAACAGCCGCTGGAATATCCGTCGTGCGGTAGTGTGTTTAAAAGGCCTGCGGGACACTTCGTGGGGCCGATGATTATTAAGGCCGGCCTGCAGGGCAAGCAAATCGGCGGTGCCCAGGATTCGACCAAACATGCCGGCTTCATCGTCAACCGCGGCGGTGCAACCGCAACAGATTATTTAGACTTAATTCACCTGATTCAGCGGGTGATTAAGGAAAAATTTGCAGTTGAGCTGCAGACAGAAGTTAGGATAATTGGTCAGGACTAAAAATGTTATACTTTATATCTAATAGGTGAGAAAGGAGAAATTATGCATTTTAATACGACAAATCTTTTTACCTGGAGTAATCTCGCCGTCATTTTGGATGTCCTGATCATCTGGTTCCTTGTTTACCATTTAATTATGCTGATTAAAGGAACTAAAGCCGTGCAGCTGGCGAAGGGGATAGTCTTTATTTTCTTTGTCAGGATTATTGCCGGCCTGCTCCACCTGTATGCACTGACCTGGATCGTTGACCAGATTGTTTCCTGGGCGGTTGTCGGGATTATCGTGATTTTCCAGCCGGAAATTCGGCGCGGGCTTGAACATCTGGGCCGGATGCCGCTCTTTGGCGGCCGCGAGGAAAGTGCCCATGACGAATCGGTCAAATTCATTAAGGAACTCGATAAGGCGATTCAGTACATGTCCAAACGGCGCATCGGCGCCCTGATCACCATTCAGCAGGAAACCGGACTTGATGATTATATTGAAACGGGCATCAAGCTTGACGCCGAGGTTACCGGCGCGCTTTTGATCAATATTTTTATTCCCAACACGCCGCTGCATGACGGAGCCGTGATCATCAACCAGGACCACCGGATTGCAGTTGCCGCCGCCTACTTGCCGCTTTCGGACAGTGAGATGATCCCCAAGCGCCTGGGGACCAGGCACCGTGCGGCTGTTGGTATTTCCGAGGTAACAGATGCCATCACGATCGTTGTGTCCGAAGAGACCGGCGGGGTAACAATTACCAAGAACGGCCGCTTTTTGCTGGACATGACGCGCGACGAGTACATGAAATATCTGACCGCCGAGCTTGTGCCTAAGACAGGTGAAAAAACTAAATGGTACCAAAAGATCTTTAGTAAAATTTGGAAGTGGGGTGCTGACCGATGAAAAATTTCTGGAAAAAATCCTGGTTTGTTAAACTCGTTTCGCTCCTGATTGCCGTGCTGCTGGTGATCTACATTGATTCAACCCAGCCCGGTTTTATGACCCAGGGTGAAAACAGCAAGACGCAGCAAACTGCCAGCGAGACTCACACCTTGAAGGTTCCGCTGCAGGTTTCCGTTAATACCGATAAATATTACGTTGTTGGTTATCCGGAAAAGGTCAGCATCACGCTTGCGGGGCCGAATGCGCTTGTGACGTCGACCGTTAACACGCAAAACTTTCGTGCGTATATCGACTTAACCAATAAAAGCATCGGCAAGCACACGGTCAGGGTGCAGGTTAGCGGCTTAAGCAAGCAGCTCTCCTATTCCATCAGCCCGAAAACGCTCAAAGTTGATATTGAACGGCGAAAGTCAACAACAATGCCTGTACAAATAGAGTATAATAAGAGTGCTGTAGCTCATGGCTATAAAGTTGGAAAAACGAGCAGCAATCCCCAGCAGGTTGAGGTTACGGGTTCGCGCAGCGAGGTCGACCAGATTGACCAAATTGTTGCCAAGGTGGTTTTGCCTAACGGGATTGATCATAGTTATCACCGCCAGGTGATTTTGATTGCCGAGGATAAGCACCAGCGGCAGTTAAATGTGGTGATTGAACCCTCAACGGTTGCGGTCACGATTCCAATTACAATTGCCAAAAAGACCGTCAAGGTCAGTTTGGATACCAAGAATGAGCCGAGCAATAAAGTATATTCTTTGACCAGCAAAGTTAATGAAGTAACGCTTTATGGCACAGAAGAGTCTCTAGCAAAAATTAAGGAATTAAAAGTGCCGGTTGATCTGCGCGGCGTTGATTCTTCGCTTACTAAGCAGGTAGAATTAAAATTGCCTGATGGCGTGATTAAGTCTGACCCGACAAGCATTGAAGTAAAGATTCGGGTCAAGGATACAGGCAATACAAGTAAAGTTAATCAGAATTAAGAGAAAGGTTGTTTGTGAATGTTGAAATATTTTGGAACCGATGGGGTTCGCGGTGTGGCCAATCAGGAATTGAGCCCGGAATTGGCGTTTAAATTAGGCCGTGACGGTGGTTATGTTTTAACGAAAAATAAAAAGGCAGATGAACAGGCCAAGGTTCTGGTTTCGCGGGATACGCGCATGTCCGGCCAGATGCTGGAATACGCACTGATTTCGGGTCTATTGTCGGTGGGCATTGAGGTTTTGGAAGTTGGGGTTATCACGACACCGGGACTATCCTACTTGGTTCGGGCTCAGGGCGCCGATGCCGGTGTGCAGATTTCCGCCTCGCACAATCCGGTGCAGGATAACGGCATCAAATTTTTTGGCAGCGATGGTTTGAAATTGTCGGACGCAATGGAAGGCGAAATTGAGGAACTGATTGATGCCAAGGAAGATACACTGCCGCGGCCAGCCGCTGAAGGCTTGGGTACGGTGACCGATTTTCACGAGGGTAGCGCCAAATATTTGCAGTTTATTGAAAATTCGGTTCCGGAAGATTTGGACGGCATTAAGGTCGTCATTGATGGGGCTAACGGTGCTGCCAGCAGTTTGATTTCCCGTCTGTTTGCAGACTGCGGCGTTGACTTCACGACTATTGCTACTCATCCTGATGGCATGAACATCAATGACCACGTTGGTGCCACCCATACGGAAAAGCTGCAGGAAGAAGTTGTCAAACAGGGGGCACAGCTGGGGTTGGCCTTTGATGGGGATGCCGACCGCTGCATCGCCGTTGACGAAAACGGCAAGGAGGTTGACGGCGATCACATCATGTATATCTTGGGCTGCTACATGGCCGATCACGGCCGCCTGAAGAAAGATACAATTGTGACCACGGTGATGAGCAACCTTGGTTTTACCAAGGCCTTGGCAAGAAAGGGCCTGAAAAATGTCCGTACCCAAGTTGGTGACCGCTATGTTTCAGAAGAAATGCGCGCTCACGGCTATAACCTGGGCGGTGAGCAGTCCGGACATGTGATTATGACCGACTACCACAATACCGGTGACGGAATGCTCACGGGTCTGCATTTGATGCTGGTCATGAAGAAGACCGGTATGGCACTGACCGAATTGCTGAAGGACTTTAAGGAATATCCGCAGTGCCTGGTTAATGTTCCGGTTAAGGATAAGAAAAATTGGCGTGAGCACCAGCCGATTTTGGATGTGATCAAGGAAGTTGAACAAGACATGGGTGATGAAGGCCGCGTGCTGGTGCGTCCGTCAGGAACTCAGTCGCTTCTGCGGGTGATGGCTGAAGGCCCGACCCAGGAAGAAACCGATGCTTACGTGCAACGGATTGTTGACGTGGTTAAGCAGGAAATGGGTTAAAAGTTTTAAAGTGGTTTTAGCAAATGGCGGGAAAAAATAATGAAAATGTTGTAATTGCACAATTTTTTGCCAACATGTATGATGCCCAACGGGATTGTACCTTAGAAGATGTGGACATTGTTGCAATCACCAAGAAGTTATATGAATCGGTTGCGAAGTTTGACGTGGAGCTGCGTGTCTTAATCAATTTTAAAAATAAAACAACTCCGCCGCCGCTTGAAAAATTGGTCAGTGTTGATTTCTTTAGGCATTACCCGAATAATAAATTTTACTTTTTACGCTGGGAAGTTACATTGAATTATCTCTTGCAGCATCCTGAAATTAAAAAGGCGGCCCTTGTGGATGCCGGCGATGTGGAAATGCTGAACTATCCGTTTGATGATGTTCAGGAGGACACAATATATGTTGGCGATGAGTTCGTGGATTTGACGGGCTCAATTATTGTTCATGATTCTAAACCAGCTTATTTGGCGGATTTTGTTGCTAAAAACCGTCATTTGCAGCTATTGAACACCGGAATTTTAGTGGGAACCCGTGAAATTTTGGTCGAATATTTAGCAATTCTGATGAAACTAGTTGTTGAAGATGCGAAAAATGAAAAATTTCATCCAGAAGAGGCTCATTTAGGAAGTTTTGAGATGGCGCTCACGTGCTACGTTCTTTATAAATTTTTTAAAGGACGCATTTGCAGCGGTCGTAAGGTAAGCACGCATTACAGGTATTTTGAACATCAGAGTTCAGCGTGGTTTAAGCATAAGTAAGGATGTCTGCCGAGAATGAATGAGAAAGAATTTCTGCAATTTTGTCATGGTCGGATATTCGCTTACCAGAGTAACGTTAATTTTTTTGGCTGGATGATGGTGCGGCTGAAGGCCCCCGATAAGGATAATGGCGCCTGTTTGGTGATTACTTTTAATGCGGATCATACGCTGGGTTTTCCGTCTAATATTTATTTTTACCCAGACGAACGTTTTTGGGAATTTGACGAAAAAGAGCAGCTGGTTATTTTTAAAGACAAGACAAACCAAAAAATTGTTTCGCGTTTTAAGCTGCCGGCCCACCCCGATCCTGATTACTTTATTCTCAGCAAGGTGACCGATGTAACGGCCCGTTATATTGCATACAAAGGATTTGATTTTAATCGGCAAATCACGCAGCCACCGGTTTTAGCCAGTCAGCGGGTTCTTCTGATGGGTGAAGCGCAGGCAGAGGGAACAAAAGCGCAATTGGAAAAGTATGCCACCGAAAATTGTTGTGAAATCAGGTGGCTGAAGGTTGGGAATGCCGATTTATGGCAGTTAATTGAGCAAGCGTGGAACGTGGTGACAGATGACTTGGAATTGAAAGCGGCCTGCCTATTACTGGACAAGATTCCTGCGAAAGATGAAGTAGTTTTGACTGCAGGTTTGCGGTTAGAAGGTGGCGACAAGCAGACAAAGTTGATTGCCGGAAGCCGCGCGCAGGTCTTGGTTGTGCTGTCACAGCTGTTAATCATGCACTACCAGCAAATGCTTGCCGGGGCTGATCTGCAAAGCCCGCTGGCCTTGATGAGCAAGGTAGTTAAAAAATAATTTTCTACAAAAAATGATTAGAGATAAGTCTAGTCATTTTTTTATGAGGTAAATTTTTTGGGAAAGATCCAGAATTTTTTTACCTAGTAAGGGATGTTTGATTCATTTTTGCGTATATAAATGTGCAAGGAGAATTGTATATCGGTCTATCGATGCTTTTAACTGCTTTGATAAGAGACTGATAATGGATGTACATGATATAATAAATGAATAATCCAAAATTTGAATCGTATAAACGGCCAAATGGGCACAATGAGTTTGATGAGTGGTTATTAAAACTATCTGTAAAAGATAGAGCAAAAGTAATTAACATTATTGAGAATACACAAAAGTATGGAATTATAGTTGCTCAAAAAATGAAATGGGTAAAAAAATTACGTTCTGTATCTAATTTGTATGAACTTAGAAGTAGGACTTCCAGTAATATACAGCGGATTTTATATTTCCATGCTGCTGGAACACGGTATGTAATTACACATGGTTTTTACTAAAAAGACGGTGGGAACACCACTAAAAGAAATTACACATGCAGTTAAATTGCGAAGGGAATGGTACGAAAATGACCAAAATTGATCAAATCTTGCATGAACAAATGAAAGATCGAGAATTTGCAGCTGAGTATCGTGCCGAAACAAGGCGGACAGAGCGTGCTGTTTCATTATATCAAGCTCGTGAAAGGGCAGGCTATACCAAGAAGCAGCTGGCACAATCGGCTCATGTATCAGAAATGGAAATTACGAAAATGGAAAATGGTGAGGATGTCGATTTAACGGCATTAACGCAAGTCGCCAATCAATTAGGAATGAATTTGAAGGCATAATTAGATAAAAGTATGACTTTACTTTTATCAGTTTAAGAATTAATAGATATAAAAAGTACTAGCTGTTTTGGGGCTAGTGCCTTTTTGTTATTCTAACTTGATGACACGGTTAAACAATTTCTGCTCATTCGGCGCAATATGGTGGGCGACTTCGATCACAGTTCCCGGAAAATCGCTTAAAATTGCCTGGTGAATTTTTTGGGACAGATCCTGATCAAGAGAAGAGGTGGCTTCATCGGCAAGCAGGATTGGCCGGTCAGCAAGTAATGCCCGGGCAATCTCAATCCGCTGGTTTTGTCCGCCCGAAAGATTTTGCCCGTCAGGGCCAACGCGGTAGTCCCAGCCCTTTTGCTTAACAAGGTCGCTCAGACCTGCTTGACTGGCAACTTGATTTAATTTGGTTTCGGCAACTTCGCGTCCCAAAGTAATATTGTATTTGAGGGTGTCATCTAAAATAAAGGGCTTTTGCTGGATGAAGGAGAAAAATTCGTGGTCGTGCTGCCACTTGCCGCTGGCATTTTGACCATTGATTTCATAGGAGCCGGAACTAACTTGATAATTGCCGGTTAATACGTTCAGCAGAGTTGATTTGCCCCAGCCGGAGGGAGCCTGCAGGAGGACTTTTTCACCGTTTTTGACAGCTAAGCTGACGTCACTGAAAATTTGTTGGTTGCTTAGTTTTACCCCGGCATTTGCAAGCTGCAGATTAGCAAAATGAGCAGCTGCCATGTTTTGCTTAGGTTCTTCTTCTCTGAAATTAACGACAGTTTGGAATTTTTGCCAAATTGGCGTGGTTGTTTTGATCGCGTTTAAGTACATAAAACTGTTAACAACCGGATTCATGAAATTATTAGATAACTGAACAATCATCATAAAAGTGCTTAAGGTGATGTTGCCGATCGATATTAGGTAAATGCCAACGCAGAAAGTTAGGGACATGCCAAAGCAATCGGCAAGAGCAATCGTCAATTCGTTAGCAATTCCCCTTGTAAAATTGGTTGTTTTTAATGCATGTTCCATTGTCCTAGCTGTACGGATCAATCGTGAAATAACTGAGTTTTGTGTATTGTATAATTTGGCAATATTGCTGCCGGCAATTGTTTCATTAACGGTATTAGTGTAATGGCTGTTTGCCTTTTCCCATTTACCCGATTCAGTTTCAATTTTAGGACCGGCCAGCTTTTGAACTAATGCCGGAACAACCGAAGCAATGAAGAACATCAGGGAGACGATCCAAGACTGCATCACGGCGGCAATTACCGCTGCAATAAAATTCATTGTATAGCCTATGATTGTCAATTCGGGGATGGTACGGTTGCTCTCAATTTGCTTGAGATCATTAGTCATGAAGGAACTATCGACCTGCTGATGATTAGTGCGGGCCTTGACTAGGTAATTGGCGGAAAGTTCTTTCATTTTTAGGTTGGTGTCCTGAATGATATTGGAATAAAGATATTGACACCAAATGCCATTAATTCCAAAAATGACAATTCCAATCAATGAGACACCGGTAATTTCAAGTAGATTGCCTGATGGTTTTTGCGCGAAGGCAATAAATAATTTTAGAATATAAGCCATGAAAACATCTTTTAATGCGTTAAAGGTTATTGCAATGATGTATAAAACGACTTTCCATGGTTTAGCGTACTTTAAAGTCATAATTTAGCTCCTCTTTTTATAGATTAATAAAAAATTCATAATCTCATTTAACTCCATCTTATTCTAAAAAGATAGCGTATTTGACTAAGTGGTTATGGGGAGCTTACTAAGTGGACGAAAAAGTGAACCAAAATAAAAAATTTTTGTCTTTAGTTTAGCCTAATGACCTGATCAAACATCCTTTGTTCGTCTGGCGCAATGTGGTGGGCAACTTCGATCACGGTTCCCGGAAAATCGGTTAAAATTGCCTGGTGAATTTTTTGGGACAGATCCTGGTCAAGAGAAGAGGTAGCTTCATCGGCCAGCAGGATTGGCCGGTCAGCAAGTAAAGCCCGAGCAATCTCAATCCGCTGGTTTTGTCCGCCCGAAAGATTTTGCCCGTCAGGGCCAACGCGGTAATTCCAGCCCTTTTGCTCAACAAGGTTGCTCAGACCTGCTTGACTGGCAACTTGATTCAGTTTGGTTGTGGCAACTTCGCGTCCCAAAGTAATATTGTATTTGAGCGTGTCGTTTAAAATAAAGGGCTTTTGCTGGATGAAGGAGAAAAATTCGTGGTCGTGCTGCCAATTGCCGCTGGCATTTTGACCATTAATTTCATAGGAGCCGGAACTAACTTGATAATTGCCGGTTAATACGTTCAGCAGGGTTGATTTGCCCCAGCCGGAGGGAGCCTGCAGGAGGACTTTTTCACCGTTTTTGACAGCTAAGCTGACATTGCTGAAGATTTGCTGGTTGCTTAATTTTATTCCGGCATTTTTAAGGGATAGATGCCTAAAGGCTGTAGCAGGAATTTTAGTAGTCTGTTTTTTCGGTTTAAAGTTAGCAATAGCTTGGAATTTTTGCCAAATTGGGGTGGTTGTTTTGATATCATTGATGCACATAAAAATATTAACGACAGGGTTAATGAAATTATTTGATAGCTGAACAATCATCATGAAAGTCGAGAGAGTGATATTGCCGATTGAAATAAAATAAATACCAAAGCTAAAGGGGATCATCATGCCAAAACAATAGGCGGCAACTGAGGTAAATTCGTTGGCGATCCCTTTGGCAAGACTGGTGGTTTGCAGGGCGTGTTCCATTATTTTCGCAGCCTTGATTAGGCGACCGATAAACGAATTTTGCATATCATAGAGTGCGGCGATATTGGTGCCGGCAATTGTTTCATTAACGGTGTTGGTGTAGTAGCTATTGGCCTCTTCCCAATCTTTGGCACTTGAAGAAATCTTCTTGGCGGCCGCATTCTGCACAAGTGCGGGAATTAGGGCAGCGACAAAGAAAATCAGTGAAATAATCCAAGAAGCAATTAATGCCGAAATAACCGCTGAAAGAAATTTTAAAACGTAATTGATGATTTTTAATTCGGAGACAACCCGCCCAGTCTCAATTTGCTTAAGGTCATTGGTCATGAACGAGCTGTCAATGATTTGCCGACTAGACCGGCATTTTACTAGATAGTTGGCAGATAACTCTTTGATTTTTAAATTGGCATCATGAATGATGTTCAGGAATGAATATTGAAATAAGATGCCGATAACGCCAAAAAGCAGAAAGCCGCCGATTGCCAACATGGTTAAACTGAGCAAACTGCCATGCGGTTTTTGTGCGAATGCAATAAACAATTTCAGTATATAGGCTAAGAATACCGGCTGCAGAGAATCTAGGATGGAAATAATTAAAAATAAGCATAATTTCCATGTTTTGACGTATTTTAATGTCATTTTTGGCCTCCTTTATAATATAATGCGTAAAAAAAGCAAGTTCTATTTTAGACATAACTTTTTTATTTGACAAGAGATGGGTGATTTATTTTAGATTCAGTTGAAACAGAAGACCTCGTGCCTTCTTTTTTTGCAAAAATTTTTAGCCCAATTTGCCCTAGGGGCAGCAGCTGTGTCGTATTCAGTATATACCAATTTCCGATAATTATACTTGACCAATTTAAGTAAAAATACTATTATTTCCTATGCTAATAATAAATTTAATATCTAGTCCAATTGATAGATTACAATTAGACCAAAGGAGAAAAATATGTGTGGAATTGTTGGAATTGTTGGTAAAAATGCGCGTGACATCATTTTAAACGGCTTAACAAATCTGGAATATCGCGGTTATGATTCGGCCGGAATTTACCTGAATGATCTCAAAGGCAAGGAATACCTTACTAAGGCAGTCGGCCGGATTAAAGATTTAAAAGAAAAGATGACGCCCGATGAGCAGGGCCTTGTCGGAATCGGCCACACCCGCTGGGCAACGCATGGCAAGCCAACGGTGGAAAATGCCCACCCGCAGTTTGATGAAACCAACCGCTTTTATTTGGTTCATAACGGCGTGATTGAAAATTACCGCGAATTGAAGGAAAAGTACCTTGCCGATGTTAATTTTAAGTCCGAAACCGACACCGAAGTAATCGTGCAGTTGATTAGCAAAATTGTCCGTAGTGAAAAGCTGGACACATTTACGGCCTTTAAGAAGACGCTGGGGCTGATTAAGGGTTCCTATGCTATCCTGCTGGTTGATAATACCAATCCGGCCCATATTTTTATTGCCAAAAACAAGTCACCGCTGATGCTTGGACTCGGGGATGGGTTTAACGTCATTGCCTCCGACGCGCTTTCGGTTCTGGATCAAACCAAGACCTTCGTTGATTTGCAGGACGGAGAAGTTGGCGATATCACCAAGGACAGTTATACAATCGAAACTCTAGCCGGGAAAAAAGTCACCCCGAAACCATATACGCTGGATATTGATCCCAAGGTTGCTTCCAAGGGTACTTATGAATTTTACATGTTAAAAGAAATTGAAGAGCAGCCGGCAGTCATCCGGCGTATTGCTCAAAAATACCTCGATAAAGACGGACAGCCGCTGGTTGAACCGCAAATTATTGATGCCATCAGCCAGGCCGACCGGATTTATATTTTTGCTGCGGGCACCAGTTACCATGCTGGTCTGGTGGGTAAGGCATTGTTTGAGGAATATACGGGCATTCCGACGGAAGTTGGTTATGCGTCCGAGGCTGGCTATCACTTTCCGATGATGAGCAAGCGTCCCTTCATGATTTTCCTGTCTCAATCGGGCGAAACCGCCGATTCCCGGGTCGTGCTGCAGCAGGCAACCAAGATGCACGTGCCGACACTGACCATCACCAACGTGATGGGGTCAACACTGTCGCGCGAAGCTGACTACACGATGCTGCTGGATGCAGGTCCAGAGATTGCCGTTGCCTCGACCAAGGCCTACACCGCGCAGATTGCTCTGCAGGCTGTGCTGGCAAAGGCTCTGGGTGAAAAAATTGGTTCGCAAAAGGCCAAGGACTTCAATTTGCGCAAAGATCTGGCCCTGGCCGCAGAAGGCATTCAGGAAATTGTTGACGGCAAGGAAAAATTAGAAAAAATTGCCAAGAAGTATCTGGTCAAATCACGCAATGCCTTTTATATTGGGCGCGGAATTGACTATGCGGTTGCCCTGGAAGCAGCACTGAAGCTGAAGGAAGTTTCTTACATTCAGACCGAGGGCTTTGCGGCCGCGGAACTGAAACACGGCACAATTTCCCTGATTGAAAAGGGGACACCGGTCATCGCTTTGATTAATGATCCCGTGACCGCCGACTTGACGCGCGGCAACGTTGAGGAAGTGGAGTCCCGCGGTGCCAATGTGGTGACGATTGTCAGTAAGAAGCTTGCGAAAAAGGGTGATGATATTGTTTTGCCGAATATCAACTATTACCTGTCGCCGCTACTAACGGTGATTCCGACACAGCTGCTTGGCTATTATGCTTCTAAAGACAAGGGCTTGGATGTGGATAAGCCGCGAAATTTGGCCAAAAGTGTGACGGTTGAGTAGGCTTGGCATTATTGCGTTTGCATGAAACTTTTGGCTTTAAAGCAGACTATGAGCTGATACCAGAGGGAAAGCTGAAAAATCATTTTTCAAAGTAAAAAGAAGAAATAGTGCACAATTTTAAGAAAGAAAAAATCCTTTGGAAGACTGAGATTTCAGCCTTCCAGAGGATTTTGTGTTTTCTCAGCTGTTAAAGGTATGCTTTCATAGCATTTTTTCCAGATAACCTCGGTTAAATATTGTAAAATTGATACGAAAGGAATGTGTTTAATATGGAAGAAAACAAATCAGCTCATTACGGGTGGTGGTTTATTGGTATTATTTGCCTGTTTGTGCTTTTAAGGTTCGGAAAAGTTAGCTTTATAGGTAATTCTTTACGGGACGTTATTCTTCAAATATTTTTGATGACACTGCCATTGATCTATTGCATTGAGTCTAATAAAAAACAGGAAAAAATAAATCAGAAGCTTGTGGAAGACTTGGATAATCAGATAAAACAGCAAAAGGAAACCGCAAAAAGGATGCAGAATGTTTTTGAGGGAATAGTGCGGTATGTCAGCCCGCGGGATAAAGAGCTCGTCTTTAAATATTATTTTGATTTAGAAGAGAATGTTGCCGTGACAAGGACGGTTTCTACAACGCTGGAGTTAACCGAACTGCTTTATAATTTGGCGAATTTATTAAAAAAATTCAAGACCGTTAAGCAAAAAGATATTATTGAATTCAGCGATTGGGAGAATTTTGCAAGGGCCAGGGAGATTCTTCGTGAGTTTACCACCTGGGTATTTATAGCAGTTAATTCCTTTAACATGGCGGCAGAAAATAATAATGTAAAAGGTTATAGTTCATTTTACAACATTAAAGAAAAGACCTTGTTGCAGGTACTGGCCAAAGCTTTAGTTGATGCAAGAAAAATAAATAGCTATGGACCAGTAAATTTTGAGAATTTCTTCAAAGGAATAGAAAGACATCATCCAGAAATCTGTAGATTGCTGGATTGCAATTCAAAATCGGACTTAGCTGACCTTCTTAAAATTGCCGATGATCTGACTGAAGAAGAAGCAGAAAACGAAGTAAGTGTAAACGTCAATTATTTCAGAAAATATGTCGAAACAACTTACAGTAATGTTTATAAGCAAGCCCCCACAAAAGTTGCCACTAACTATGAATAGTGCAAGTTTGTAGACTATGCTACAATATTGCTGTGAACAAAAAGAAGCCCTATTGGCGTTAGGACTTCTAATTGCGAACAGAGTTTCCGCATGAAGCGATGACTTTATAGCGTTTAAATTAAAATAAATAACCGCTGGCTGTCAGGCTATAGCGGTTATTATTTTGCCCTAAATTGTTTTAGGGCAGCTTTTAATTTGGCGAAAGTGTTAGTTAATTTTTTGATAAAACGTACTCTATGATGTACGATATAGGTAATAATACGAGGAGTGATAATTATGGCGATAGCATTAACACAGAGTGACTTTAGAACTCATATGAAAAAATATTTAGATGAAGTTGATGACTATAATGAAACGGTGTATGTTACCCGGTCAAAAGATAGATCGGTTGCAATAATTTCCCAAGAAAAGCTAAAGTGGCTGGAGCGGTTGGCTAAAGCTCCGGTTGGTTCATTAGATCAAGCGGTTGCAATGGATAAGTTAGCAGAGTTGGGTGTAGTTCCTGAACCAGAACCTATAGATGAAAAAGACGAAGAGGCATACTGGAATCAGTTCAAAAAATGAAAAAACTAGAATTTAATCCAACGAATTTATTTAACGAAGATATGGGGCGATTAGCAAGTTTAGATCAAGCAATAGTTGATGAAGCTCATGAAGCAATTGATTTGCTATGCGAATTGCATGAATTACCAGAGGAGTTTAATGATCACAAATTAACCAGAAAATATGAAGGTTATCGAGAATTCCATATTCGCGACACTACTAAGGGAGATTTTCCATCAGATATTAATGATGTAGTAGTAATTTACAGAATTGTTGAACGTAAATTAATCGTAATCGGAGCAAGAATTGGCTCACATAATCGTTTATTTAGAGGACAAGGAAATTCAAAGAAATATCGTAAGTCTAAACACTAAAATGTTTAAGGAACAAGTGAAGTATATAAAATTAGCAGCTATATATTTGTAAATGATTATTATGAATAGTGCAAGTTTGTAGACGATATTTTAATATGCTACAATATTGCTGTGAACAAAAAGAAGCCCTATTGGCGTTAGGACTTCTAATTGCGAACAGAGTTTCCGCATGAAGCGGTGGCTTAACAGTATTGAATTAATAACTGCAAGTGGCTAGACTTAAGCAGTTATTTTTTTGCCCTAAATCGTTTTAGGGCAGCTTTTAATTTGGCGCAAGCCTTAGCTAAGTTGGTAACTTCAGTGATAAGCTGGGTTAAGTGCTTAACAGCTGTTGCCAATATCAAAATAATTAATGCAATGGTCAAACCAAAAGCAATAACGGTATCCATGCAGGTACCAGGCCAATCCTTTCATTTGGATTCTAAGATGTATAGTTTTTACACCATAACAACCATCTCCTCAGTCTAGAAATTAGCCATCGCTATCTAGCTTCTTCTCGTGTTCAATTATCATTATAGCAAGAATAGTGTGAAAATTGTAACCGTTTTGGTGTTATGCTAGTGGTAAAAATCACCTGCATAAATTGCCTTTAAGCCCAAAATTATTACCGCGTTTTGAATGAATTTGAACGATTATGAATTATTTTGAACGATTTATGAACGAAAATGAACGATTTTGAACTGTTTGTATCGCGACGCAAAATAAAATATAATGAAAGTTGATTTAGAAGGCAAGAAAGATTAATTCTAGGAGGAAAGAATGGCAATTAAGTTAATTGCGGTTGATTTGGACGGAACGTTATTGACGACTAACAACACGATTCTGCCCGAGACCGAACGGGCACTGAAAGTGGCACGGGATGAGGGCGTGAAAGTTGTTCTGACAACGGGGCGTCCGCTGTCGGGCGTGATGCGCTACAATGAACAGCTCGGCCTTTCCGGCAATCAGCAGTACAACATCGTTTTTAACGGGGCGGTGATCCAGACCTTAGACGGCAGGATCTTGTTGAACCAGGAAATGAACTATAATGATTTCAACACCGTGTTGCGGCTGCAGCGCCTGAGTCACGTTAAGGTGCATTTTGAAACTCCAGAATGTTTCTGGACGTGCGACCACGATTTGCCGCATTTGATGATGCGCAATGCCGTGGAGACTAATAATGTGCTCAAGGTGCGCAAGCGCGAAGAGATCACGCATGATTTCACCTTCAATAAGGCCAGCTTCACCTCAATGAATGATGCCCAGCAGTCCGAGAAGTTTTGGAATTCGCTGCCTGATTGGGCCTTTGCCAAGTATAATATCGTGCACAGCTTTCCCGATGTGATTGAATTGAATGCCAAGGGTGCCTCGAAGGGTGCGGCACTTGTTGATTTGGCAGACCGCCTGAAAATTAACCAGGCGGACGTGATGATCTTCGGCGACCAGGGCAATGACCTTTCCATGTTTGCCAATCCAAGTTTCAAGAAGGTGGCGATGGGCAACGCCATTGAGCTGATTAAGGACAAGGCCGATTATGTCACCGATGACAACGACCACAACGGCATTGCCAAGGCACTGAAAAAATTTGTTTTGTGAGTGAAATGAGTATTGATGGAAGAAACAAAAGAGAAAACTGCAAGTAATATTTCCGAAGCCGAGTGGGAGGTCATGCGGATTGTCTGGACGCTGGGCAGCGTGCGGACCGGCGAGGTTTTAAAACAGCTGCAAGCCAAGAAGGATTGGTCGGAATCGACGATCAAGACCCTGATGCGCCGCTTGGTGAATAAGGGCCTGCTTAAGACCAAAAAAGATGGCCGCTACTTCATCTATTCGGCAACGGTCACCGAGATGGAGATGATGGTCGCAGTTACCACCGAGATGATGGACCACATGTGTGACATGCATAAGGGGCAGATGCTGCTGGCGATTCTAAAGACGGTTACTTTGTCTAAAAATGACATTGGGCAGCTGACTGAAGAACTGGCCCAAAAAGAGAAGACGGCACCGGAGACGGTTGACTGCAACTGTTTGCCGGCCAGCGGACACAGCTGTTAGTTTAGCGGGACAATAAAAATAAATCTTCAGGCGGCAGAAGGTAATTCTTTTCTAGAATAAAGCCGCTTTAATAATGATTGGATCTGAATTCGCAAGAATTTGGATTTTTTTGTAATTATTTAATTAGCATCAAGTTAGAAAATGTAAGCGCCTGAAATATCAGCGTGAATTTGCTTTTTTGCTGAACGAGTATATAATTATAAATTATTATTTAATTTTTTCTATTTGGGTTTACATATATGATATTGCTGTGATTTAAGATAAAATTTTAAAAAAATTTATCTTTTTCTGTTATATTATGCGCCATTGGGGTTATAATTTACTTATATCTTGATACTGTAAAGTAAATTTTCTGTAGAATGTACAAGCATTGGTAATCTATATGAAATATGATTTTAACCGAATTTTAACACGTAATTTTATAGAAATTGCTTGATTATCAAGATTTATTGTTTATCATATATATTGTGGATATGATTCAAGAAAGGAAGAATATTATGAGTTATAACCAAAAACGTAAGATAGTTAAGACTGTCAAGAAGAACCATAAATTCGGCCGTAACCTAGTAGTAGGTGCTGCTGCAATTGGTGGTTTACTTGGAGGTGTTGGCGTTGGTAATTTTGCTGGCGCTGCTGCCCCAACACAAGTCTTTGCTAAAGCTAAGAAGTCAACAAAGGCTTCAAGCGCAAAGTTGAAGAAGAGCGCTTATGTTTACAACAGTAAAGGTAAGCGTGTAGGCAAGAAGGCTCTGAAGAAGGGCAAGACCATTAAGGTGTACGGTACTAAGACCATTAAAGGTAAAAAGTACTACTCACTTGGCCATGGTAAATATGTCAAGGCTGGCAATGTAGCTAAGGCTAAGTCAGTTAAATTGGCTAAGACGACTTACGTTTACAACAGTAAAGGTAAGAAGACTTCTGCTAAGGCTTTGAAGAAGGGCAAGAGTATTAAGGTATATGGTACTAAGACCATCAAAGGTAAGAAGTACTACTACATTGGCAACGGTAAGTATATTCCAGCAGCTAATGTAAAGAAGCCAAGCAAGACTCCTACTCCAACTCCAGAACCAACTCCAAGCAGTACACCGAGTTCAACTCCAAGCAGTACTCCAAGTTCTGCACCAAGTTCAGCAGCTAGCTCAACTGGTAGCACAGCTGGCAACACAGGTGGTTCAACAGGTGGTGGCTCAACCACTCCAGATACTACAGTAAAAGGTATCAGTGTAAACTTCAAGCTTAATGACGGGACAGATAAAGGTACTGTAACAATACCGGCTGGAACTCATCAGGAAAATGATCCTATTGATCTAACTGATCCATCAGTATATGGTCCAACCGATATTCCAGATGGTTATGCAATTGCAGCTAGTGGAGATTTAACAGGTAACAACCAACAACCATCAAATGTTAAATTTACTACTAGTGCCCAGACAAAGATAGTTTATTTGAAGGCTGATCCAACATCTGCGCGTCCGATCATAGTTAACTTTAAGCTTAATGATGGTACTGACAAAGGTACTGTAACAATACCAGTAGGAACTCATCATGTTGGGGATTCTATTGATTTAACTAGTCCTTCAGTGTATGGTATAAGTGATATACCAGACGGTTATTCAATTGCAGCTAGTGGAGATTTAACAGGTAGCAACCAACAACCGTCAGGCGTTACTTATGGTGCTCATGCTCAAACCAAGACAGTTTATTTGAAGGCTGACCCAACAGCAGCACGTGCCATCAAAGTTCACTTTAAGCTTAATGACGGTACTGATAAAGGTACTGTGATAGTCCCAGTAGGAACTCATCATGTTGGGGATTCTATTGATTTAACACTTCCAGCAACATATGGTGCAAATGATATACCAGAAGGTTATATGATTGCAACTAGTGGAGATTTAACAGGTAGCAACCAACAACCAACGGGTGTGGTTTATACTGCTAGTGTTCAAGAAAAGATTGTTTATCTGAAAGCAGCTCCAGCTCAAAGCCTTTCGGTTCAATATATAGACGTTGTGAGTGGTGATGAAGTTACTGGAGGAACTACTACAGTTCCTGCTGGTGGAAATGACAAAGCAGGAGATACAGCTACTATACCAACTGCATCATTCCCAACTGGCTATGTATTGGCTGATAAGAGCGAGATTGAGTCTGCTACAACTTCAAAAGTTTTGGATGCAGATACAACTATAAAATATAAAGAAGATGGCACAACCCAAAAATTTGTATATCCTAGCTCTACTACTGCTCCTACTAAGAAAGTTTATGTTAAAGCAAGTACTACACCATTGGCTGCTGCAGCAAACAAGATTACTGTTAAATTTAAAAAGGTAACTGATGCAACTGATATAGTAGATGGTTCTTCAGTGCCAGTATTTCACGATTTTGTTCCTAATACTACATCAGATCATGTTGGCGATGCACCAGGTGTGCTTACTATGTCAAACTACAGCAGTATTACTGAACTTTCAGGTTATGATGTTGCAACTCAAGCAGATATAGATACATATAACTCTACACATCCTGGTAACGAAATTCATCAAGCTGTAGGAAAGGACCTTGTGTATGGTTTAACTCCTCGAACAGTAACTGTTTACGTAAAGCACTCGTAGTTCCTTAATGTAATTTATATTTAGTTTTATAGATTTTAAAGATCTGATGTCGATTTAGTCGATATTGGATCTTTATCTTTTTCATCATTTTTTGGAGAGCAAATGTATTATTTCCTAAATGAACAATTAGCTGCCAATTGCTCCGGCATTGAACACGCAGAACTCAAACGGATGCGCTTATTCCATAAATACGGTGTCCCTGCCAAACTCGTCATGTCCGGCTACAATCGCTTTGGGCACCAAAGTCTCAAACTGTATGGCGTAGCAGAAGAAGATTACATCAACATGTTTGATTATTATGCTGATGCCCAAAACTATCATGAACCTCCGATGTCAGTTAATGACCTTCCCATCCCTGAAACCGCCAAGGCAGTCCAGGTTGAGAATGGTTATGATGTCTATGCCGACCAACGCAAGATAATGACGGTTAACCTGCTGCCAGATCAAGAAGACCAAATTGATACGATTCAGTACTTTAATATTGATGATCATCTGCTTAAGCAGGAGTGTTACGATACACGCGGTTTTCTCAGTATGACGCAGTTTTATGACACGGCTAATGGCAACTTGACCTACGAGCAGTTTTACCGCCCGGATGGTTCAATTTACTGTGAAATTTCCTCTGAACACCGGGACAATGATGTTGTGACCAACGTTGAATTAACCGATCTTGACGGTTATCAATACACCTTCCGTGATCTAGGTGAGGCATTTACATTGATGCTTGATCAGCTTAACCAGCAGGATCTGGCTAATGGTGAGAAGTCCACCTTTATCTCGGACCGCAGCAACATCACCAATGTACCGATGCTGAACATGAAGACCCCGGCACGCAAGATTGAACATTTTCATAATATTCATTTTCGCGATTACTGGGATCCTTCATCACCGTTAACATACGCTTCGATTGCCAATGAAGAACAATTAGCACAGACGGATTTGGTTATAACTCCGACTAAGAAGCAGGCAAAGGATATGGCGGCAAGACTGGAGACTGATGTTCCGATCGTGGGCATTCCCGTGGGGGTTGTCCCGGACAAGCAGCTGCATGTCAAGCACGTTCCGCTTAAAGAGCGCAAGCGGGGCAAGATTATTGCCGTTGCCCGCCTTTACTACGAGAAGCGGCTTGACGATGCGATCAAGGCCTTTGCCAAGGCAAGGGAGCAGCTGCCGTATTTGACTTTTGATATTTACGGTTACGCCAACGATGTCGATGGCTGCCAGGAAGAGAAGATGCTCAAACAATTGGTGGAGCAGCTGCATCTGCAGGATGCGGTCACCTTTAAGGGCTACACACAAGGCATGGACAGCGTGTATAATTCTGCCCAGCTGCTGATGATGTCATCACGTTATGAAGGTGCCCCGTTATCACTAGTTGAGGCCCAGTCGTATGGTGTCCCGGTCATTTCCTATGACATCAACTACGGCCCGTCCGATATTATTCAGGACAAGAAGAGCGGCTTTCTGATTCCTTCCGGCAAGATTGACCTGCTGGCGCAGAAGACAGTGGACTTTTTTAAGGATCCGCAGCTTCAGGAAAGCATGAGCAAGGCTTCCTATGAGAATGCCAAGCGCTTTTCGGAAGATAATGTCTGGCAGGAGTGGCAGAAGTATGTTATTGCGCCTGCCAAGGACTAGCCATTAAGGCGGCTCACGCTTTAAGTTGAAAGTATAATACCCTCAAGGTTAGGTTAACTAATCTTGGGGGTATTTTTTGACGCTAAATGTCTGCTGGTGTGAAGGGAGCGGGAACGACAATCACCATGCGTCTGGATGGCTAAATTGATTATCTTTGTAATTCAACTATCAATATAGTTAATAATTTGTTATCATTAATCATGAACACAGCAAGAAGTTTTGCGGGCGGCTGGCTGTTTTTCTTCGAAAGGAGACGGTGCCTATGGCACGAAATCCACTGAAAGGAATACTGCCACATAGAAATGTCAGACGAAGATTTCAATCTTTTGTTGACACTGCTAGGCTGGGCCAACATCTGGTTAATTTGTTCAATTCAGTTGGATCCAAACAATCTATTGGTTGCCATCTTAAGCGGTTACGATGCCCTCCTGACAGTTTGGCTAATAATCAAAAAGCCAAAAAAATAGCTTCCCACATAATAACTTTGGACGAGTTATGGGATAGCTATTTAGCCAAAACATAATTCAGCCACCGCCAACAAAGCGGAGCTGTTGTTCACAAGAGAAGTGCGCTTTTTGTATTGGCGGCTTCTTTTTGTTTACAAGTGTATTATAGCATGGTTATCCAGCGAAGGTACAATCTTTTAGCTAAACCGTACTTTTTGCGAATAGGCGCAATTTAGAGTTTGGCTTTTAAATTTAAATACTAGTTGCTGCCTAAAAAAGTGTTCAACTTCATTCTACAATCCCCGTAAATTTCTTGGTTCAAAAATTTTTAAGTTACAATATATAAGTACAAGAAAAAGGAGATGTCCTTTTTTGCTTAATTTGAATCAAAATTCTGCTTACTCGTAATGACTCCAAGCAGAAAATATATAAACTGTTTTAGTTTTCTTATCAACACTATAAACAATCCGGTGTTGCGTATTTAGCCTTCTTGAATACAAATTACTACTCAGCGGTTGTAATTTTTCTAAAGATTGCGTATTTTGATACGGATCTGATTTTAAAATTTCGCTGACTTTTAAAAATTCTTCCTTTAAATTAAATTGTTTGATTTTCTTTAAATCTTTTTTAGCCGAATTTTTGATTTTTACGCCATACTTACTCATAAATTATCCCAATCAATGTCATCTATATTGGTAAAGCCAGAATTATCATCTTGTCTTTCACGCACCTTTTTAAGTACACCCGTATTTTCAAGGTATAGCGTTTCATTGATTGAATCCCAATCATCTTTAGAAATAATTACTGCTGCTTCGTCTTGATTCTCCTTAGCCGGAATAATTGAAATTGGCTTTTTCTGCTGATTAACATCTTTTAAAATTTTAAAAAAATTCTTACGAGCTGCTGTTGGTGTATAATTATCCATTTTTTCATCTCATGTAATCTTATGTACAGTCTAAGTGTACACTAGATATAAAATCATTTCAAAGTTGAGATATACTTAATTATTGTATCGTTATATTGATTATTTAGTTCAAGAATAACGTGGAGATATGTTTCTTGAGTTGTAGTAATATTAGAATGTCTAGCAGTTTACAGCTTTTATGACCACTATTTTTCATAGAATATGTAATTTAGATGCACGAATCAGGCAATGGTCAACCGACTGGTTAATCTGCGCTCTGCAAATGGATCCCAACAATCCATTTGTTGCCATTTTAATCGGTGTGGACGCTCTCTTAACAGTTTGGCTAATAATTCAAAAGGCCAAAAAAATAGCCCCCACAATATAACTTTAGGCAAGTTATGGGACAGCTATTTAGTAAAAACATAATTCAGCCACCGCCTACAAAGCGGAGCTGATGTTCACAAGAGAAGTTCTCCTTTTGTATTGGAGGCTTCTTTTTGTTTACAAGGGTATTATAGCATGATTGTTCTCAGAGAAAAAAATTTCTTGATTTAATTATGAAATTAATTTTTGACTATAAATATAATTATAAATTTGCTATAATCAATCATGAACACAGCAAGAAGTTTTGCGGGCGGCTGGCTGTTTTTCTAACAAAGGAGCTGGTGTTTATGACACAAAATCTGATGGAAGGAATAAGGCCGGATAAAAATGTCGGACGAAGATTTCGATCTTTTGCTGACACTGCTAGGCTGGGCAACCAGCTGGTTGATTTGTGCAATACACTTGGATCCCAACAATTCATTTGTTGCCGTATTAATCGGTGTGGACGTTCTCCTAACAGTTTGGTTGGTGTTACTGCACCAATCAAAAAAATAGCTTCCCACTTTATAACTTTGACCAGTTATGGGACAGCTATTTAGTTAAACTATAACTCAGTCACCGCTTACGAAGCGGAGCTGATGTTCACAAGAGAAGTTCTCCTTTTGTATTGGAGACTTCTTTTTGTTTACAAGGGTATTATAGCATGATTATTCGCAAAAAGTACAATCTTTTAGCTAAACTTGTATTGGTAACAAATAGTCATAATTTCCAGTTTGGATTTTAAATTTAAATACTAGTTACTGCCTAAAAAGTGTTCAACTTAATATTGCAATTCTCGAAATTAAAAGTTTTATTACAAAATTAATTTTTCGTAGTTATAACTTGATTAAATTTAATTAGGATCTATGATATTCGCTGAGTACGGATTACTTAAAAATAATTTTAATATAAGGAGATATCTATTATGAACAATGATAGAAAATGCAATATAGGTAAGAATATTAAGAAAAATCATAAATTGGGCCGCAATGTGTTAGTAGGTGCGGCTGCAATCGGCGGTTTGCTGGGCGGCGTTGGCACCGGTAAATTTGCTGCCGCTGCGCCAATTCAGGTGCTTGCTAAAGCCAAGAAGGCCAAAAAGGCAGAAACTGTCAAGCTGCAAAAGAACGCTTACCTTTATAACAGTAAGGGTAAACGGTTGTCTGCTAAAGCCCTCAAAAAGAACAAGCGTATTAAAGTTTACGGTACCAAAACAATCAAGGGCAAGGAGTATTACCTGCTGGGGCATGGGCGTTATGTGAAAGCCGCTAATGCTGCCAAAGCCAAGACAGTTGAATTGACCAAGAAGACGTATCTTTACAACAGTAAAGGCAAGCGGTTAGCTATTAAGGCTCTTAAGAAGAATAAGCGAATTAAGGTTTACGGTACGAAGACGATTAAGGGCAAGAAATATTACGCAATTGGTAACGGCAAGTATATTGCGGCTGCAAATGTAAAGAAGCCAGGTAAGACACATGCTTCAACTCCAACTGGTACTCCTAGTTCAACGCCTTCAGAAACCATGCCAGACAATGCAACTTCTAGTCCGTTTCAAAGTGATAACGATAGTTCTAGTTCATCATACACACCGGCAGCAAGTCTATTGACGATTGAATACAAGAAGCTGAGTGATGGCACGGATGCAACGAATACGGCAGCGGATTTACAAATTTTGTCAGGTAGCGGTAAAGACGCCGGTGACGATGCCACGGGTGATTTGAAGGTTCCGGCTAATTACCATGTGGCAACTGCAGAAGAAATTGCCAGTCATACAACTAATCCGAATAATTATCGCCAAAGCCCAATTATCTATGGCAGCAGCCTGGGCGGTGACACTTTGACTGTTTACGTGGTGGAAAACACACCGGCAGCCCAATTAACGGTCAACTATGAGCAACTAAGCAATGGTGCTCCTGAAGGCACGCCAACTGTTCTTGCGGGAACCGGTAAGCATGCTGGTGATGATGCAACTCATGATCTGCACCTTCCTAGTGATTATCATCTGGCCACTGCATCCGAGTTAGCTGATTCCACCAAGAATCCGCGCCGCAAAGAACAAGCGCCAATCAAGTATAGCAGCACTAACAGTGAAATTACTGCTTATGTTATCCATGATGTACCTGCGGGTCAGCTGACAGTTCATTACAAAAAATTATTTGATGCATCTCCTGCAACTGGAACAGCCGCAGACACCGACATTCCAGCAAATTATTCTGCTAAACATGAGGGTGACGATGCTAAAGGGAGCCTGCATATTCCATCAGGTTATCACCTTGCCACTGCAGCCGAATTAGCTGATTCTACCCAAAATCCACAAAACAATACACAGAAACCAATCGAGTTTGGCAGCAGCAGCAAGGATATTGATGTCTACCTTGTAAAGGATGCCGGCAAGGTCACAGTTACCTTTAGAGATGTAGCAGATGATTCTGTTAAGGGGCACACAGTTGAACTTGCTGGTGCGGGCAAGGCTGCCGGTGATGCGGTTGACATGAGTTCAATTTCCGGGTTTCCTGACGGCTACCACATTGCTTCAAGTGGAGAATTGGCAGGGACAGTTGGTTTTACGCACGCTGCACGTACGCAGACCGAACTCAAATATCTTGCTGCTGATACAAATGGCACTGTCTATGTGGCAAAGAATCCAGGGACAATTACAGTCGTTTATAAAACTTTGAGTGGTGATCTGGCAACCGATTCGGGAACCCCGCTCGGAACTGTCCTTCCAGGTACTGGTCACGGCTTCAATGACCTGGTTATTGATAATAATGTCACGCTTACTGCGATGATCATGGTAACAACCCGCAATAAGTTTCGTGTAGCTACAGCAGCTGAATTGGGGGGCAGGAGACAAGGTCTCGATAATCTGCGGTATGACTATGATGATCATACTGTAACCGAATATGTGGTTGCAAAATAATTTATTCTGGAAATTAACAAGTCGTTCCTTTTATGAAATCTTATAACAAAATAATTAAACAATTTTTTACTCATAGCAAATTAATTTTTAAATTATTTTTAAATTATATTGCATCTATAAAAAATAAGAATTATTATTTAGCCTGTAACATCGTAAAGGTTATGGTGTTGGTATTTTGAAGAGGAGAATTTTATGAAGAACTCTAGTAAAAAGATCAGTAATTTATTAGTAAGTACAGCGGCTCTTGGTGCTGTTTTAGGTGGCGTTGCATTAGCAAACAACAATGTTGATGCTGCTACAAAAACACCTAAGACACAGGTAACTAAGCCAGCTAAGAAGACCGCTGCTAAGACAGGCACAAAAACAACAGCTAAGACCGACAAGAAGGCTGCTAAGACTAGCAAAACTGGCAAGAAAGCAACTAAAACTGCTAAAAAAGCAACAAAAAAGGCTGCCAAATTAGCAAAGAAGACTTATGTTTTTGATGCTAAAGGCAAGCAGGGCAAGAAAGCTCTCGCTAAAGGTGCAAGTGTTCAGATTTTGGGCCATAAAGTAGTTAACGGCAAGAAGTTTTATGTCATTGGCAAGAATGAATTTATTCCGGCAAGCAGCGTAGTTACTGCTAAAAAGACTGCCAGCAAGAAGACAGTTGTCTTAGCTAAGAAAGCAGTTATTTATGACGCCGAGGGCAAGCCAGGCAAGACTGCTCTTAAGAAGGGTGCGACTGTTAAAGTTCTTGCTGTTAAGACGATTAACGGCAAGAAATTCTACCAAGTTAAGAAAGGCCAATATATCTTAGCTGCTGATGCAGAAGCTGCTAAGAAGCCGACTAAGCCAACAACTCCATCAGAAGCTTCCAATGGTTCAAGTGCAGCTTCCAACGGTTCTAGTTCAGATTCAACACCATCAAGTGCAGCTTCCAACGGTTCTAGTTCAGCTTCAACACCATCAAGCGCAGCTTCCAACGGTTCTAGTTCAGCTTCCAACGGTTCTAGTTCAGCTTCAACACCATCAAGTGCAGCTTCAGATGGCTCCAGTTCAGGCGAACCAACTACGCCATCGAGCGCAGCTTCCAATGGTTCCAGTTCAGCCTCAACCCCTGCATAAAGATAATTTGATTTTTACTTGTTTACGTAGAAATTTTTAGATATTATTAAAGGTATATCAATGTTCGTATTGGTGTACCTTTTTTATTGATCTTGAGGCAGAAAAAATGTACTACTTTTTAAATAACCGTTTAGATGAAAACAGTTCGGGAATTGAACACGCAGAGGTCAAACGCTTGAAATTATTCAAGCAGTTTGGAGTTCCCGCCCAATTGGCCATGTGCCAGTTCAACCGTTTTGCGCATAGAACTTTACCGCTCTATGGTTTAACCGATGATGATTATATTAATGTCTTTGATTATTTTGCTGGGACAAGAAATTTTATTCCCCAGGAAATAACTGTAGAAGATTTGCCGTTGCCGGACGATATTAAGATTGTGGAAACTGATGAGGGCGACGAAATCTATTATGAAAGCCGCAAAATTATGCTTGTCCAAACCTTTGCGGACAGTGAACAGGTTGATTACATAAAATATTTTAATGCGGATAATCACTGCACAAAGCAGGATTTTTATGATACGCGTGGTTTTAATAGTTTTACCCAGTTTTATGATACAGGTAATAATCACCTGGTTGCCGAGCAATTTTACCGGCCGGATGGCTCAATTTATTACGAAATTGCATATGAACAACGGACTAAGGACTTAGCAGCGACCAATATTCAGTTAACTGACCTTGATGGCCTGAAGTATTCGCTGATGAATAACGGCCAGGCCTTCACAATGATGCTCGATCACCTGAATCAGGAAGACATGGACCGCGGCGAACAGTCGACTTTTATTTCCGATCGCAGCAACATTACGAATTTGCCGATGTTAAATATGAAAACACCAGCTAGGAAGATTGAACATTTTCATAATATTCATTTTCGTGATTACTGGGACCCGATGAATTCGCCGCTGACCTATCCGTCAATCTCGCAGACGGACCAATTAAGCAAAACCGATCTGGTGGTCACACCATCGACCCAGCAGGCGAAAGATATGCGCAAGCGGCTGCGCACGCAGGTGCCGATTGTGGCAATTCCCGTTGGCGTTGTTCCCGATGAACAGTTGAAGGCAGCCCGTGTTCCGTTCACACAACGGATTTATGGCAAAATAATTGTGGTTGCGCGGCTTTTTCATGAAAAGCGGCTGGATGATGCCATCAAGGCCTTCAACCTGGCTTACCAAAAGAATCGCAACCTGAGCATGGATATTTATGGCTATGGGGACAGCAGCGATGATTACCGTGAAGAAAAAATGCTGCAAAAATTGGTTGAGGACCTTGACCTAGAAGATGTGGTGCAGTTCATGGGCTACACGCAGGATATTGGCAGTGCCTATGATGAATCGCAATTAATGGTGATGTCTTCTAGGTATGAAGGCTTCAACATGTCTATCCTTGAGGCCCAGTCACATGGGGTGCCGGTTGTTTCTTATGATATTAACTATGGTCCCAAAGATATTATTCAGGACCAAAAGGACGGTTTTTTGGTACCTTCAGGCGATATTGACCAATTATCCCAACACATTAACGACTTTTTCCATGATGCAGATATGCGGGAGAGAATGAGCGCGGCCGCTTATGAAAATGCCAAGCGCTTTTCACCGGCCAATGTTTGGCAATACTGGCAGAAGTACGTGATTAACCCAGAAAAATAGGAAGTGAGAGAGTTTCAGCTAGCCAACTGAGGCTTTTTTATTTGGCCTTCGTATGCTAAACTAATCAAAATATTGTTATTCCGCGACGGAAAATTCGTGTACAGGAAGTGATTGTAATGAGAATTTTACTAACTAATGACGAAGCAATGGCAATTGCCAGAGGATGAAAATAAAGCATTGATATTCTCCTAGTTTATTAATGTTTTACTTTCTTTAATGACAGTTCCATGGCTGGAGTAAGAACCATCAAGAATGAGGGTGTCATAGTTATGGAATTTATCAAAATTATTGACGTAAACATTAATTATAACGGTAAGGATTTATTTACTATTCCGGATTTAAAGATCAGCGGGCACGAAAAAATTGGTTTAATTGGGGAAAATGGTGCCGGCAAGACTACATTGATGAAGGCAATCAATCATTTTCCTGCTGCTGCTAAGGGTCAAATCATTAAAAATTGTTCGGTGGTCTATGTGCCGCAGCTTTTGGCGCAGTCGGAGAAAAGCGGCGGCGAACGCGAAAAGATCGCAGTCAGTGAGGCGCTTTTTCAATTAAGGCAAAGTGCTGATAGCCTGTTGATGCTGGATGAGCCGACTTCCAACTTAGATGAGCACCAGCAGGAATGGCTGATTAGTCAGCTGCAAGCTTTGCCCAATCCAATGCTGCTGATCAGCCACGACCGGCATTTTCTCAACCGGGTCGTGAATGAAATTTGGGATTTAAAAGACCAGAAAATAACTCAGTTCAAAGGCAGCTATGCTGATTACGAGGCATTTATTCAAACGCAAGAAGAAAAGAAACGGGCTGAGTATAAGCGCAAAGATGTAAAACGTAAGAGGCTGCAGCGTGATTATGAACAGCGAATATCTAAGGCTAAGAAAATCAAAAAAAAGAAAAAGGGTGTTTCTGTTTCTGATTGGAAGAGTCACGGTGATTATGATCATGTTCAGCGAAAGATGCTGCGTAGTACGCGTGTTTTGGCTAATCGGTTAAAGGCAGAAACCGATACTATCGAAAAGCCATACGAAAAACAACCAATCACTCTCAAAAATGTTACGGCTGATTTAGCTAGTTTGGAGATTCCTACCAAAACTAATTTGCTCAGTATTAATCCACAAACAGTTGCAGTTAAAGAACGTAAATTATTTGCCTTGGAACATGAGCTGCGGGTTACCGGAACAGCTAAAATTTCTTTGGTCGGTGATAATGGCGCAGGTAAATCAGTTTTTTTAACTCAGTTATTTAATAAGCAGCTTGCAGGATTATATAACGACAAACTGCAGGTGGGCCTGTTTAATCAGGATGTAACCAAGTCACTTTCGGCTAAGACGTTGTTAGAAACAATTATGGCAGAAACAATTTTTGACCGTAGTAGCACGATGCAATTACTGGGGGACCTTCATTTACAAGAAGCGATGAAGCAGCCGGTTGATGAGCTGAGTGGCGGTCAGTTAGTTTGTTTCAATTTGGCGATGATATTGGTTGGTCAATACAACCTGCTTTTGCTGGACGAGCCGACTAATTTCCTTGATATAAGTGCGATTGAGGCTTTGAGTGATTTTATTAAGAATTATCCCTTTGCGGTCATTATCGTTTCGCACGATAAGCGGTTTGTCAGTGATTTGGGTCTGACCAAGTGGCAGATTAAGGATGGCCAACTGCTTAATGGAGCATATTTAGGGAAACATGCAAAAACTAATAGCAATGAGCTCGCCTTGCTGAAATTCAAGCGTGATCAGATGCTGGCGGATCCGAATGTGTCGTTTGCGGAAATTGCGAAGATCACAGAAAAATTGCAGCAATTACAATAAAAATTGAATACATAGGAAAGAATAGGGAATCGCTAAAAATAAAAGCGATTTCTTATTTTTTCACCCTTTGCATTTTTCTTAAATTTGTTATAGGATATTTACTTGAGATAGTTAGCTTGCTAACTATTTTTACATTTAGGAGGAATTAGATGCAAAGAAAATTAGATGCAAAATTAATCTTTTCAATTCTTGCTGCTGGTCTGATGTCATTTTCGGGCGTTCTGATCGAAACAGCAGGAAATATCACGTTTCCCGTACTGATGCGGGAATTTCATGTCAATATGGCCACGGTGCAGTGGATGACAACGGGTTACCTGTTGATTGCCGCAATCATCATGCCGCTTTCCGCATATTTGAAGAAAAATTTTAGTTCGAGAAAATTATTTGTTACAGCCGCCGTCCTGTTTATTGTTGGCCTGGTAATCGACTCTTGTACGACCGATTCCATGGGCTTTGTTTTCCTGGTAGTCGGTCGGATCATTCAGGGTGCAGGTGCCGGAATAGCCCTGCCCCTGATGTTTAACATCATTCTTGAACGGACCCCGCTTGATAAAATCGGTCTGCTGATGGGAATCGGCACCATGATCACGGCCGTTGCTCCGGCCTTAGGACCGACTTTTGGCGGCTTGGTGGTTAATTCACTCAGCTGGCGCTACATTTTTATTTTAATTATTCCGGTAATGGTTATTTCCTTTATCATGGGAGTGATTTGCATTACCAAGGATCCGTACCCGATCGAGCGCACCAAGCTGGACTGGACGGGTTTCATCGAAATTGCTTTGACTTTTGTCGGCCTGATTTTGGCTTTCAGCAACCTGTCAGGGATCCTGCAGCGGCCGGTAAACTTTATTGTTCCGCTGGTTATTGGGCTGATCGCGCTGGTCTTGTTCATCAAGCATTCCCTGAACGTGAAGAATCCGCTGCTTAATATTAGGTTGTTTAAAAATTCCCGCTTTACGGCAGGGATCACGGCCTACTTTATTTTTCAGGTTAATACGGTGGGGCTGTCCTTCATCCTGCCAAACTACCTGCAGCTGGTTAACGGTGTCAGCGCCATGCTTGCCGGCCTGCTGCTTCTTCCCGGTGGAGCTTTGGGCGCCATTGCTTCACCGGTCGGAGGCCGGATGTTAGATAATTATGGCGCCAGAAAACCGATTATGACGGGTGCCTGCTTTGAATTGGCCGGCAGCGTCATGTTCTGCCTGTTTGCACAGCACTTTAATGCAGTCAATGTCCTTGTTTCTTACCTGGTGATCATGCTGGGGACAGGACTAATCATGGGTGACACAATGACTTCGTCCCTCAACCTGCTGACCAAAGAAGAAAATGCGGACGGTAACGGCCTGTTCAACATGGTGCAGCAATTTTCCGGTGCCGTTGGTACCTCAATTGTTTCGGCAATCATGCAGTTTGTGCAGCAGATGAGCTCCAAACCGACGACTGCCGGTAAATTAGTTGATGGCGCCCAAGTCGGATTAATTTTCTTGCTGATTTTAATTGTTATTGGCGTATACTTACTGTATCAAGCGACAAAGAAAGATCATGTAAGTGAGAATTAATCAATGAAGAAAAATTTTGGCTTGGCACTGCAGAGGGCTCAGAATACTTTTAACCGTAATGTTGACCATTATGCAAAAACGCTGGGGCTCACCGGCACCCAGATGGTCATTATTCAATATTTGAGTTCTGTTCCTAAAGAGCACAAAGTTTACCAGCGGGACATTGAACGCGAGTTTAATATCCGCAAGTCGACCGCAACCAATATTTTGAAGTTGTTGGAACAGAAAGATTTGATTGCCAAAAAAACAGACGGCCACGACAGCCGCCTGAAAGAAATCACGCTGACCGCACGTGCCGAGGTGATTAAGCGGGATGCAGCGGCGTATGTTGACCGCTCGGAGGCAAGGGTTGAACAAATTTTGGGTAAGCAGCTGCGCGATGAGGTGACTGCTGCCTTGCTGAAGCTAGACCATGAGTTATAAATAAATATCAAGTTCTCGTGATGATCGGTCACGAGAACTTTTTATTAATAAAAAATAAAAATTATTTTTATTATCAATTATTTTCTCATAGTAGTGTAAAATATTAGAAAATAACGTTGGTTATTATTTAAGGAGGAACTTATTTTGGATAAAGAACAGAAGATGCAGATTTTGCAGGACCTGGTGGAAATTAAGTCGGTCAACGGCGATGAATTACCGGTCGCAAAATATTTGAAGAACTTGTTAGCTAAAGCAGGCATTGAGAGTAAAATTTTGCCGCTCCCGGGTGCAGAAAATCGGGCCAACCTAGTTGCTGAAATTGGTTCGGGAAAGCCGGTTTTGGCAGTTACCGGACACATGGACACGGTTGACGTCAACGAAAAGAGCTGGAATACTGATCCTTTCAAGGTAACGCAAAAGGGCGACAAGCTGTATGGCCGTGGCACAACCGACATGAAGGCCGGTCTTGCAGCAATGATCATTGCTTTAATTGAATTAAAGGAGAGCGGCACCAAGATTCCTGGCACAATTCGCCTGCTCGTAACTGCCGGCGAAGAAGTCGGTCAACCCGGTGCCGAGGAACTGCAAAAAGAGGGCTATATTGATGGTGCTGACGCCCTCTTAGTGGGTGAGCCGTCAGGGCTGCCGTCAATCGTTTTTGCCAGCAAGGGTGAGCTTGATATTACCATCACGGCTAAGGGAAAGACAGCTCACAGTTCAATGCCATATTTGGGCATTAATGCCGTTGAACACCTGCTTGACGTTTTGGATGCAATCAAGAAACGGATGAAGGACCTAACCGCCGGCATCAAGAATGATGTGTTAGGAGAAACGGTCTTTAACATTGACACGATTAAGGGCGGCAACCAGGTTAATGCCATTCCAAATCTTGCCCAAGCCGAACTAAATCTGCGGACGATTCCGGAATTGTCTAACCCAAAGATTCTGCAGGAGCTGCAATCAGTGCTTGATGATTATAATGCCGCAAATAAGGGTCAAATTTCGATGACCGTTGACATGGATATTGTCCCGATTATCGGTGATCCTGACTGTCATTTAATTGATGTGGTTGAGGATGCGGCCCGGCCGTTTCTTGCCAAGCAAAAATTGTCGGAATCCGAAATTGCCCAAATTAAGACAACTGCCAAGTTGTCCAGCACGGAATATCATCCCGGTGATTTTGTCAAAATTGGTGTGTCCGGCGGTACGGATGGCTCGAAGTTTTTGATTGACCACCCAACCGGCTTCTCGTATCTGGTTTATGGTCCCGGCAGCGACACGGAGCACCAAGATAACGAATATGTTTCCCAGCAGATGTACTTCGACTTTATTGAAATTTACAAGCAAACCTTTGCCAAGTTTGGCGCTTAAGATTAATTTGAGCGGTGTTATCGAAAGGTAACACTGCTTTTTTATTGTGAGAGATGATAAGTTTATGGTTGTAGTAATTAATACTAACGAATATAATGATGTCTATAAAAAATAATGTGTTTTAGCAATAAGGTAAAATAATTGATTAATGGGGGCTATTTAATGAAAAAAGCAACTTGGGCTGCAAGTTTTTTGCTGTTGGGTGCACTGCTGTCTGGCGGCTGCGCTAAGAAGCAGGATAAACACGCAGACTCGGCGCACTCGGCGCAAGCCGCGCGTTCGGGGATGGTCATTCATGATCGTGATTTGGCGCAACTGGTCAGTCTGCCTGCTGCCAAAAGCAATAAGCCGACAAGGATAAAAAAAATATTTTCAGCAACTAATGGCGTTACAACTTATTCTGGCAATAAACAAAAACTGCCGTTTAAAAATTATTTAGTTCCTGTTGATTGGCAGGAACTGCAGGCAAAAGACCAGGAGTCTGTTTTTAAAATGTCTCCAACTTCGATTGGCGACGGCTTATTTGACCTTTACTTTTTGGATGCATACGATGGCAGCCCGTTAGATGATGGAAAAATTTATTCGGGGAAAAAGCTGGACAAATTGATGGAAGAAAATGGCAATCAGTTTACTGCGAAAACCACAACGATGATCAAGAAGCAAAAATGGCATGTGGGTTATCAACATATTAGCAAAAAGAAAATGGTTAATATAACTTTTTACAGGGTTGAAAACACCGGCAGCTTTTCCGATTCAACGATTGTTGTCACTTATAGTATGCCGGAAGCCGCAATTAAAAAGGATCGCAAACAGGTGCAAAAGAATATCGCGCAGGTTAAAACGGTAATCGCCAGCATCAGCAAGACTCGGAACGCTTCATAAAAGAGCTTTTTTAGATAAAATTGAACCTCGAATAAAAGTTGCTAATACTTTGATTGAGAAGGAACCGAATACCGCATTTCCACGTTAATCAGCGATTACAAGTTAACCGAGTCGAAAATCAGATACGAAAGAATGAATTACAGAAGATTCATTCTTTTTTTGAGCAAAGAATTAGGCAGGAAATATCTCCATTATGCTAGAATAAATCGTTGTCTTTTTATCATGTTTGTTTATAGTTTAGAAGGAAAAATGAAGATGGAGTTAAAACAAGCAGCTTTAACTGATTTTACGCAAATATTGGCGATAATTAAAGATGGAACTGGTCAGTTGGCCCAAAGCGGTATTAACCAGTGGCAGGGACAGTACCCCTCGGTCGCTCATATTAAGGAAGATATTGAGAATGGTCATGCCTATCTGGCAATTAATGAGGGTGGGCAAACCGTCGGCACGATTGCTATTGTTGAAACTCCCGAAGAAGTTTATGAAAAAATCAACGGTGAGCTGCAGCGTGTTCATAATGAGTATGTTGTTGTTCACCGGGTGGCAGTCCGCTCCAAGTATGCCGGCCACGGTTACGCGACGCAGATGCTGCGGGCGGCAATCGACCTTGTCCACAGTGAGAAGCCTGGAGTTAGTTCCATCATGATTGACACCCACGAAAATAATAAGGCAATGCAGCACTTGATTAAAAAGATCGGTTTTGAACAAATTGCCTCATTTGACGGAATCTATCATCCGGGGGAATTATCTTACGCTTACGAATATAACTTAAAATAATTTAGGCAAAAGAAAAACGAATCACTATTTTACGGGTGGTTCGTTTTTTGCTTAAAAAATATTTTCTAGCCGTTAGCAACTGTGAAACGGGTTTGGTGGTGCTTCGGAGTAATCAGTTCATCAACCAAAGCTGCCGCCATGGTCCCGGCAGTGGTGACGGACTCGTGGTGATCGTTATAGAGAAGCTCGTTGTCGCCGGATAATATTTTGGCTGTCTTTTTACCCGGAATAAAACTGAGGGCAGGTGAGACACCAAACCAGTCAACGTTATCAACGTTTTGCAAAAACTGGTATTCCTTATATTGATTTTGCGGGGTAGCGCGCCAGGATTTAGTTGTCGGATCTTTTTCAAAATCCTTAACAACCAAGTGGTGATCGCTTCCCGTGGTTAGGCTGCCGGCGCCGAGGATAACACCCAGGCGAATTTTGCTGTTTTCCCGCAGCAAGTGAACGAGATGCGCCGCTAGGTCGGTCTGCAGGTATGCCTTGTTAGGAGTGGTGGCGAAGGCATCCAGGACAGCAGCGCAGCCCGCGAAATCTTCTTTAGTCAGCGTGAAGGCGTCTTTGGCCAAAACTTCGATTTGGGGTACTTCTTCTTTCAGCTGGGTCAGCTTTTCTTCAGAGCGGCCGTTAGCAACAACGGCAATTCCTTGTTTAACTGCTGCCTTGACAAAGGCTGAACCCGCCATTCCGGTGGCCCCGACTACAAAAACTTTCATATTTATCTCCTTAACAGTTCTGCATTTTTACTTTTTTCTATCATCGTTTGTCTAAGTTTAATAAGTCAATTAGTAAGCAGTGTGAATAAAAAAGCTAAAATTAATCAGCTTTTTTATTATCTTTTGTAAAAGGAGCCGTTTGCATCATTATAGTTGAGACGAATCTTTTTATTAAAGTAATAAGTATTATGACCATGATCATTTACAACCAGCGTCCGTAATTTTTTCCCTTTGTAATTAATGGAAGTAGTTGATAAATATTGCCGAAACTGTGGCATCTTTTTTCCAATGTAGATCAAATACTTATTATTGTTATACTTTTTCACCGTTACTTTTCGATAATGCGGTTTCTGTCCCGTATCATACAAGGCCTGGGTATTTTTGGTATACTTTTGTACGGCCCAGCTTGTGCCGATATTATGCTGATACCAGCTGCCGCGTAATTTTTTAGGAACCGTGTGGCTGGTTTTAACTTTGGCTGCGACAACTGGTTGGTTGAACGCACTTGTGTTGATAGCAGCACTACCGATAAGGCCGAGACTGGTAATTGTCGCTGCTAAAATTTTTTTATAACGCAAAATAATAACCTCTTTCTTTTTTTTCAATAATAAAAATTTGTCTATATTTTACACTAATTTTATCGGAAAGTATATCATCTGTAATTAATCTGCTATTCATTTAGATAAAAATAGTGGATTATTATTGTCAAGTTAATCCTATTATTAGACAGATTACAAACAATGAAACATGCCAGATACAATATTGTCAAGATTATTCCTGAGTGCTAAAATTTATTTCACTAACTTAATTTATCATTGATTGCCTATACAATTTCATAATCTGCTTAGGTTTTTTTACCTGAACGGACTATCAGCAAACTTCAAAATATTAATGTCCTATTATTTTACTAGCTTGAGGTAATCGCTTTTTGGAGAGGTTCTTATGAAAAATAAATATACTGCTAATCAAAAGTGGACTGTTGCGTCATTTTCGCTCGGAACAATGTTGGAAGGCATGGATGTGATGCTGCTTTCTTTTGCCTTAATCCCGATTATTACCGAGCTGCATATTAGTGGGGCAGCTGGCGGCATGATCAGCTGGATTACCACCCTGGGCATGTTGGTGGGTTCAATCGTTTTTGGAACGTTGGCTGACACCTTTGGGCGGGTGAAAACTTTTAACTATACCCTGTTGATTGTCGGAGTTGCTACCGGCTTAATGTATTTTGCCAATAATATTTATTTGATTTACCTGCTGCGCTTTTTCGTGGGCTTTGGTAACGGAGGTGAATACGGCACCGGGGTCACCCTGGTGACGGAAAACTTTAAGGATAAAAAAATCGGCACCCTGCTGGGTTTTATCCAAACGGTTGGTGAAATGGGCGTAATTATTGCGGCCCTTTTGTCGTCGGTTATTTTGCCGCGGTATGGTTGGCATGCCCTGTTTCTTCTCGGATTGCTGCCGATTATCTTTGCCTTTTTTGTCAGAATGAACTTAAAGGAAAATCCTAATTTTGTGGCTCATGCAAATAAAGAAAAGAAGAAATTCTCGCTCAGTAAGTTCGGACAACTGTTTGCTGGTCCCAAGATTGCCTGGCAGACAATTGCCATTATTATTATGGTGACAGTTGAAAATGCCGGCTACTATGGCCTAATTAACTGGCTGCCATCAATCATGCAGAAAAAATTAGGCGTCAGCATTACCAAATCGTCCTTATGGATGATCACAACGATTATTGGTGTCTGCCTGGGAATGATCGTTTTTGGCAAGGTCTTGGATAATTTTGGCCCGCGGATTGCCTTTACAATTTTTAATTTAGGTGCGGCAGTCTTGGTGTACACGATTCTAACCGCATCCAGCGGCTTAACCTTGCTGCTGTCTACCACCTTTGTCGGTTTCTTTGCTGGTGCGACCTATATGGGTTTCGGCGTGATTGTCAGCCAGCTGTACCCAATGAGCATCAGGGATACGGCCAACAGTTTTATCATGAGCTGCGGCAAGGCCATTGGTGGTTTTTCTTCGGTTGTGATTGGCTTTTTGATGGATCACTCGACTCTGATGATGATCATCGTCTTTTTGTCAGTTATTTATCTTGTCAGTACGCTAGCACTCTATACGATACCAAGCTTGAAGAGTAAGAAGTTTAATTAGGAGGAGAATATGGAAACGGATTTAAAGGAATTTATTGCCGGACTGCCAAAGGCTGAACTGCACGTTCATGTTGAGGGCACGCTGGAGCCGGATCTAGAGTTTGCCTGTGCGCAGCGCAACCACATTGATATTGGTGCCAAAACGGTGTCAGACATCGATCACAGCTATGGTTATGGACTGGAAGAGTTCTTGAAGGCCTATTACACAGGGATGAAAGTCCTGCGTACCGAGCAGGATTTTTATGACCTGACCTGGGCCTACCTGCAAAAGATGGCCCACAGCAGTGTCAAACACGTTGAATTATTCTTTGACCCGCAGGCGCATACAAGCCGCGGAGTCAGTTTTGCTGCGGTAATCACTGGAATTCACCGGGCAATTGTTGATGCTCGTGCACTTGGGGTTGATACCCAGCTGATCATGTGTTTTTTGCGGGACTTTTCAAAGGAATCGGCGTGGCAAACTTTGCTGGCGGCGGAACCCTACCGTGAAAAAGGCTGGCTCACAGGTGTGGGGCTTGACTCAGCCGAACACCATAATCCGCCGCTCAAGTTTATGCTGGTTTTTGCTAAGGCCAAAAGCCTGGGCTACCAGCTGACGATGCACTGTGACCCCAGGCAGGTGGATTCGGTTGCCCACATTAAGGAGGCACTGGAGGTGATTGAGGTTGATCGGTTGGACCACGGAACCAATATCACTGAAGATCCGGATTTGCTAGATTATTTACTTAAGCAGGATTTAGGTATTACTGTTTGTCCGATTGCTTATTATTACACGCGGCAGAATATGGAGCTTACGGCCATTAAGGAGCTGTTTGCCCGCGGTGCAAAGGTCAGCCTGAATTCGGACGATCCTGCGTATAAGGGTGACACTTATATTAATGATGTTTATTACCGTTTTGCTCAAGAAGCTCATTGGGGTAAAGACGAGTTGGCCCAAATCGCTAAAAATTCGTTCACAAGTTCCTGGCTGAGCGTCGAGGCAAAAAAAGCCTACCTCAAGCAAGTTGATGATTACGTCAAGGCAAACAACTAAAAATAATTAAAGCTGAGGCAATCTTAATTCGAAAAGATTGTCTTTTGTTATTATGTTGTTTTATATATATTACATAGTGTAAATGTGGGTTGATTCTGTTAAAATTTTAAATTGGTGATGGAAATGGAAAATAAGGCAATCGATGTTGGGGTGCTGGCCGCTAAAATTCTGATCGAATCCGGATCGGAAATGTGGCGGGTTGAGGACACGACTAAACGGATCGTCAATCATGCGGCTAAAAACAAGTCCGAAGCATTTACCAGCATGACTGGGGTGTTAGTCAGTCTGAAGAATGCGCATTATACCCGTTTTATTCAGGTTGAAAAACGGGGCATCAATATGAATAATATTAATTCAGTCAACCGCTTATCGCGTTTGTATACCCAAAACCGAATTTCACTGAATGAACTGGAAACGGACTTGCTTAAGGTTGAGAAGTCTAAGCCGCAGTATCCGGTCTGGCTGCAAACCGTGGCCGCCGGCTTTGAGAGTGCTTTTTTCATGTTTATTTTTACGCAGACCTACGACTGGCCCGATTTTCCGCTGGCTTTTTTTGCGGGCGCTTTGGGCTATTTTGTGACCTGGTACCTGTCGTCGCATATTCGTATTCGTTTTATCGGTGAATTTGTTGGTGCGCTGGTGATCGGGCTCTGCGCCGTTGTTGGGGTACGCCTTCATCTCGGTAATAATGTGCAAAATATAATTATCGGTGCGATCATGCCGCCGGTTCCCGGAATTCCGATGACAATTGCCGTGCGCGATATTTTCGAGGGCAACCTCCTGTCGGGTTTGGAAAGAATGATGGAATGCCTGATCACGCTAAGTGCGTTGGCTTTCGGTATCGGTGTTGTCCTGCATTATGCATAGGGCGGAAAGGAAGTATGTAAAATGACTTGGTACCATTTTATCATTCAGCTGACCTTTAGTTATTTAGGGACCGTTGCCTTTGGTTTTTTTATTAATCTGCCTAAAAAAGCTTTGAATGTTTCCGGGATAACTGCCAGTATCGGCTGGATTCTTTACTGGCTGATTTTTGAATTTCAGCTGGGGGCAATTTTAGCGAATTTCGTGGCGGCCTTTGTGGTTGGCTTATTGGGAATATTTTTTGCCAAGAAAAAGAAAATGCCCAGCACAATGTTTGTCAGTGCCTTGGTGCCGCTGGTGCCCGGAGCGAGCGGCTACCAGGCAATTGAGGCCTTTATTAGCCATACAACCCTTCTGGCGATTGAAAAAACGGTGCATGTGGCGATGGTTGCCGGTGCGATTGCCTTTGGTTATGTCTTTTCGCAGGTGGTGGCGGAGTTGCTGCGAGCAAGAAAGAAACGGCGGAGTTAAGCTTAATGATGGAAAAAAATTGTGAAATTTGCAGGCGGATTGCGCTGATTAAGGAAAATAAGAATCCGTATTTTGTTAAAGAGCTGGCAACTGGCTATGTTGTTCTGGGCGATAACCAGTATTTTAAAGGTTATACTTTGTTTTTGTGCAAGCAGCACAAGACTGAGCTGCACTTTTTGGAGCGCGCTTACGAAGATCAATTTTTGCATGAGATGAGTTTGGTCAGTGAAGCTGTTTACCATGCCTTTGCGGCTGATAAAATGAACTGCGAGCTATTGGGAAATGGAGATTCGCATGTTCACTGGCATTTGTTCCCGCGTAAAAAGAATGACACACCTGTTCCGGGTCCGGTTTGGTGGCTGGATCGAAACATTATGTATGATGATGCAAATAAATTGTCGGCAGGTGAGCTGCAGCTGTTTAAAGACCGGTTAAAGCGTGAATTAGATAAAGTATTATAAGCAGTCATTGAAGTAATTTGCATGTGTGAGAATTGTTGTCAATTTTACGTATTCACGTAAATAATAACAACAATTATTTTTATTGTAATTTTAGATAAACGTGGATATAATTTATCTATAAGTGGGGGTGCGATTATGCAGGTTTTAATGAAAAAGTGGGGCGATTCGCGAGGAATACGTGTGCCTAAAGATATTTTAGACAAACTAGAAATTTCTTCTGATAGGGCAACCTTTGATATTTCTGTTGAAAATAATAAGCTTATCTTAACACCAATAAAAAAAGAAAGTGCGCTTATGAAGCGGTTTTCTGACTTTGACTATGAGACATATTGGGATGCTTGGGAAGACAAGCATCCACAGCAATCTAAGGAACTAGATTGGGGTAAACCTCAAGGCCAGGAAGTGGACTGGGGTAAGCCGTCTGCAAAATTTGCGGATGATTAGGTGAGAATAAATGAAGCTAGATATTCATCAAGGGGATATTATTTGGTTGAGCTTTGATCCGAGCTTAGGACATGAGCAAAAGGGGCACCGGCCCGCATTGGTTGTATCAAGTGATGACTTTACCTTATTAACGCGCTCGTTGGTGAAACTAATTCCAATTAGCACCACTAAAAATAAATTTCCGTTACACATTCCCTTGCCATCCGACCTTAAAACGCAAGGTGTGGCTGAAGTGCAGCAAGAAACCACGTTAGATCTTTCATATCGAAGATGGAAAAAGGTTGAACATGTTGATGAGAAATTTTTAGATAAAATCCTTCAATTAATTAAAGAAACTTATGAAAAAAGAGCTTAACAAATAACGCCGCGAACAATAAATTCGCGGCGTTATTACATTTAATGACCTTTATGTTTTTGCAAATGTTTGGCTTGGCGGCAAGCAAAGCGCTCCTGTTGCTGCTTATTTTTAGCAATTTTCTGTTGCTTTTTGCGTCCGGCTTTTTCTTTTACAAATTCTTTTTTCAAAATTAATTGTGCCTTTGTACCTGTTGCTGTTTTGACAGCCTTGCATGCTAACCTTTGGCGCCTTTTGGGATTAATGCTCTTAATTGGTCTGGCATCAGTATCATCCTTTACTTTGAAAAATTTGATGCTGGCCCATTCATTAATAATTAATGCATAAATCAAAGTGGTTTTAGGCTGCGCTGTCCCCAAGACAACCTGTCCCACTTCATAGTTGGTATCGGAATGCCTTTCAAAGATTGCCTTATAAAAGGGCGGATCGAAAACAATGGTTAAAGAACTTTGAATAACTGACATAAAATGTCATCCTCCTTAAATAAATTAAGAAAGATGGACAACCAAGGAGGCAGGTTACTGATAGCATGCGCTACGTCCGGACTACCAACCGGACCGTGTTTTTTCTTTCTAATATTAGCCTACCACAAAACAATTGTTTTTTATGGAAATTTTTCACATAAGCGGTCGGTTTTGTTTAAAGATATTTGCTTATTGCTGTATTAAAGTTTTATAATACTAGAGATTATAATTTTTTATGCAGGAACTTAAAATGGGAAAAAATGTTGTAATTGCTCAATTTTTTACTAATATGTACGATGCGCTTCTTAAGCAAACTTTGCAAAATGTTGATATTGTGAAGGAAACACATAATTTATATGAGTCAGTAGCAAGATATGATCTGGAACTAGATACTCTAATTAATTTTGTAAATCATACAAAAGCGCCAAAATTGCAAAAATTCATTACCATTAAAACTTTTAATCATTATCCAAGTAATAAATTTTATTTTTTGCGCTGGGAAATAACTTTTGATTATTTGTTAAGGCATCCTGAAATTGAAAATGCTGCACTCGTTGATGCAGGTGACGTTGAGATGCTTAACTATCCATTTGACGATCTTGAAAAGGATATGTTGTATGTTGGTGATGAAAATCTGAACCTTACTTGTTTTATTATTGCAGATGATAATAAGCCTAAATATGTAGCCGACTTTACTGAAAAGGGACGGTATTTGCAGATGTTAAATGCTGGTATTTTGGTTGGCAGTCGTAAAATATTACTTGAATTTTTAGCTATTATGGTTAGATTAATTGTAGAAGATGCGAAAAATGAAAAATTTCACCCTGAAAAGGCTCATTTAGGGAATTATGAGATGTCACTGGTAAATTATGTTCTTTACAATATGTTTCCAGGAAGAGTTTGTCATGGGCGCAAAGTAGCAACCCGTTTTACATATTATGAGCGGAATAGTTCAGCTTGGTTTAAGCATAAATAAGGAAAATTGGTGCAAGATGAATGAAAATGAATTTCTCAAACGATATGGTACGAACGTATTTACTTTTCAAGTCTACATAGATAAAACTTGGAAAAATGTTCAAATGGGTAGAACTTCAAATGCGCCCTTGGTTATTATTTTTAATCAAGATCATACTTTGAGTTTTCCGTCTAAAATAGGCTTTTATCCTGACGAACGTCGCTGGGAATTCGATGAAGCGAAGCAAGAGATCATTTTTAAAGATGAGTCTGGAACTAAAATTACAGATCGATATGTATTACCAACTGTTAATGATGACCATTTTTTTATTTTAGTTGATGTTAATGACAAAAATAAACATTATATTTGTTCCAAGAATTTTAATTTTAACCAAAGCGTAGTGATAACCAGTGCTTTGCCCAGTCAGCGTTTAATTTTAATGGAAGAACCCCGCTCCGCCGAAATTAAAGCAGATATGGAAGATTATAGTAAAAAATACTGTTGTGCGCTTAAGCTGCTGCCGAAGATGGCGAATGATCAGTGGGCGCTAATTAATAATGCCTGGTCAGTAATTTGTCATGATCCTGATTTGCAGGAAGTTTGTGTGCTTATTGAGGGGCTACCCAATTTAGATGAAAAAGTCTGGTTTAAAAAACTAACCATTCAAGCTGGCGATAATCAAATCAAGCTGATTTCTGGAAAACGGTCAGACGTTATCGTTGCGTTAAGTCAGCTGCTGATTATGCATGATCACCAGCTTTTAGCCCAAGAGAAAATAGCGCCCCCAATTGAATTACTGCCGCAGATAATTACGGATTAAGTAGACTTAATTTATTAGAGGAAGAGAATGAATAGGGGAGATTATCTACAAAGGGTAACACTAGGCAAGGTGCAAACCAATCCTAAGATTGAATTAGCTGAATATGAGCCACATTGGCCGCAGGATTTTCAGGAAGAGAAGACTAAGATTAAACATGTTTTGGGCGAAACAGCATTAAAAATCGAGCATATCGGTTCAACTTCGGTTCCCGGTTTGTGTGCCAAGCCGATAATTGATATTCTGCTGCTTGTACCGGATTCCGGGAATGAAGAAAGTTACGTGCCGCAATTAGAAAAAGCGGGCTACATCTTGCGGATTAGGGAACCTGAGTGGCAGGAGCACCGGATGTTTGTCGGTACAAAAAGAAAGCTGCACCTGCATGTTTTCAGTCCAAATAGTCAAGAAGCTAGGGACATGCTGCACTTCCGTGACTGGCTGCGCATCAACAAAGCTGACCGAGAAAAGTATCAGCAGGCAAAAGAAGATTTGGCAAAACGCTCTTGGAAAACCGTGCAGGAGTACGCCGATGCCAAGGGACCGGTGGTAAACGAGATCAAGAAGCGGGCCAACCACTATTTTTTGAATAATTAGTTTGTAAAAAAATGCAATCCCCATTAGTGAGAATTGCACTTTTTTAATCAACCGATTTTAATGCCTCGAGCATATCAATGTTTTTCAACTTATTATTGACAACAAAACCAAGAATCAGCGTGATTAGACCAATTACACCCAGCGGCCAAAGGAAGCTGGAGACCGATAATCCCGGATTGAACATCACGTTGTCGGGTGGAACGACATAAAGAATATAGCGGTAGAGCAGGTCGCCTGTCAGGTAGCCGACCAGAATGCCGATTCCGGTTAAAAGAATTGTCTCGCGATAAATATACATGGTAACTTCGTTATCGTAAAAGCCTAAAACCTTGATCGTTGATAATTCCCGGATCCGCTCAAAGATATTAATGTTGGTTAAATTATATTGGATGACGATTGCTAGTAGGCCGGCAACGACGATCAGAACCACCATAATCATGTTCAGCGACTGCACAACCGTATCGATTTCCTTACTGAGGGCAGTGTTTTGAACCACACCGGCGACGCCCGCAAGTTTCATGAATTGTGCGGCTTCTTGTTCGGTGTTTTTCCTGCTGCCATTTTTAAGAATGATCATAGCGGCATTGGCGTGATAGTTTTTACCAAAAGCCTTGCGGTAGGCATCCTTGTTCATGAAGATGAAATGTCCCATATACATTTCGGTAAGGCCAGTGATCTTAATCGTGTAGTGGCGGTCATTTGCACCGTCAACAGTGATTTTATCGCCGACATTAACGCCTAACAAGTCGGCCAGACGTTCGGAAACGACTGCCCCTTTGTCGGTTAACGCCAATTGCTGCCCAGTTTTACGCTTGTTTAAATGCACATAATTGGCAAAAGACTTCGTGCTCGACGGAACAATCAGGGTAATATCCTGGGTGTCATTATTTTTACCGGCTACCTTGGTTAAAGATTCATAATGTACAGGTGCACTGGCCTTAACTTCTTTACTAGCCATTTTATCTTGAATTGCCGACTTTTGTTTAGCCGTGATTGGTGTTTTTTGGGCAACAATCATATCGTAACGGATGAGGTGGCCGAATTGACGCTCGTTGATGCGGCCGATTGAGTTTTTGACTGAAAAACCGGCAAAGAGCAGTGTGGCGGCCCCACAGACACCAAAGATGGTCATCAGCATTCGTTTCTTGTAGCGGAAAATATTCCGCGCCGTTACCTTGTGGGTGAAATTAAGGTGATTCCAGATGAAAGGAATCTTTTCCAGCATGATTTTTGAACCTTTGGCTGGCGGTTTAGGCAGCAGCAATGCTGCCGGTTTTTCAGAAATTTCGCTTTTGGCGGTCAAATATGCCGGAAAAACCGTGCTTAGCAGGGAAAGAACCAGTGCAATCAAACTGATTGGCCAATAAAAATGTTCTTCAATCGGCGGCAGTGTGATCGCCTTGTAATAGGCATGATAAACAATCTGCGGCAGCAAGGTGTGCCCCAAATAAATACCGATAATTGTGCCCAGCGTTCCGGAAATAAAACCGTAGAAGGTGAACTTGTTGATGATCACCCGATCATCGTAGCCTAAAGCTTTCAAGGTTCCCGAATTGATTCGTTCTTCATCAATAAAGCGGTTCATTGTTGTAAAGGTAACTAGTGCTGCAACAAAGTAAAGGAAGATCGGAAAGACCTTGGCAAGATCGTCAACAACTTGGGCAATCGTGGTGTAAACGACATTACCCTCATTTCCGGGAATTTCCCGCCGGGTATAAACGTTATAATTTGGCTCTTTTAATTCTGCAGCTTGCCGTTTTACTTTATCTAACGCCCGCTGTTTGCTATTGATTTTCTTATTAGCTTTGCCAGCAAGATGTTGAAATTTTGCCTGACTTTGGTGATAGGCAGCCGCTTTTACAGCAAGTTCCTGCTTTGCCTGTGCTAGTTGTCCGGCATTTTTGCCCAACAGCAGCTCTTGCTGACCAATTGCGGCTTTGGCCGCAGCGAGTTGCTTTCCTGCTTGCTCCAATTTTGCTTGCTGCACTTGCAGTTTTTGCTTTGCCTGTGTGATCTTTTGCTGCTGAGGCGCAAGCTGCCGGTCAATATAGTGGCTGATCCGCTTCTTGCGCAGTGGTGCTTCTTTCTTTAGTTCCTTTTTTAAAGCTTTTTTATCGTTGCTGATCCGCAGCGTATAAGTTGCGCCATAAGAATCGAGGCCACGCAAATTTTTATATGTGAGGTTGGCCGTTGTGTAAACCGTCTGCACAAAATTTTGCGGCATGACAACCGCATAGCCCTTTAATTCGCCGCTGCCGCTGGTGCTTTGGCCTAAATTGACACTGGACAGGATCTGGCTTGAGCGGACAAAACCGACAATTTTAAATGAATGACGCTTTAAAAGCCTTGTTCCCAGAATATTTTTCTTCTCGGCAAAAGTAATTTGCTGCCCGATTCGATAATGTTTTGCATAGTTGTCCGCTAATGCGATCTCATTTTTCTGAGTAGGCAAGCGGCCCTTGCGCAGCTCATATTTGCCGACCTTTTTTGGCTTAGAAAAAATCCGGAAGCTTTCACGATTGCTTTTGATAACCGTATCGGTCATGTAGCCGAATTCGGCTTCCTTAAGACCGCGTGTTTTCTTGATGCGGTTAACATCTTGCTTGTCCAAACCATAATCGCTGATGACAGTTAGATCGGGGGTGTTTAACTTTTGCGCGTAAGTGTTACCGGTCGCCCGCATGTCGGGGCCGGTAACAAAGAGGCCGACAAGGGCAAAAGCACCGATCATCATTAGGCCGAGAATCGATAAAAATTGCCCCTTGGTATGCCTAATCGACTGCCAAATATCCCGCCAGATAATTTTATTCATCATCTTCACCTACCATTTAACGTTTGCAATTGCTTCGGGTTGCTCATTTTGTTCAATTTGGGTCACCTTGCCGTCATGAAAATGAATCACGCGGTCGGCGATAGGGGCAATTGTGCTGTTGTGGGTGACGATAATAACAGTTGTGCCCTTTTTGCGGCTCATGTCGGCAATAATCTGGAGCACCTGCTTGCCGGTCTCGTAGTCAAGCGCACCGGTTGGCTCGTCGCAGAGGAGAATTTTGGGATTTTTAGCAATGGCTCGAGCAATTGCCACCCGCTGCTGCTCACCGCCGGATAATTCGGCCGGAAAATTGTTGATGCGTTTTTTAAGTCCCACGTCGGTTAGTACCTTAACAGGATCCATCGCATCACTAACAATTTCCGAAGCCAGTTCGACGTTTTCGCGTGCGGTCAAGTTTTGAATTAAATTGTAAAACTGGAAGACAAAGCCGATATCATTTCGGCGGTAGGTTGTCAGTTGGCGTCGATTGTAGTTGGCGATATTGTAGCCGTCAATGATGACATCGCCTTCAGAATTTGTGTCCATGCCGCCCAGAATATTTAAAATGGTTGATTTGCCGGCACCCGATGCCCCCAAAATCACGGTCAGTTCACCTTTCTTAATTGTAAAACTAACGTCATTGTTGGCCAAAACCTCGGTATCGCCAGTTTGGTAGCGCTTATAGCTATGTTTTACTTCAATATAACTCATTTCTTGCTTAACCTTCTCTTTATTGTAGATAACTTTCCAATACCTGCAGAACGCCGCTGTCATTGTTGCTGGGTGCCTTATATTTGGCCAGCTTGATGATTCGCTCGTCACCGTTGGCCATCGCGTAGCTGTAACCCGCCAGTTCCAGCATTTCTTTGTCGTTCAGGCCATCGCCAAAGGCAATTAACTCTTCCGGCTTAATATCAAAATAGCGTAAGAAATATTTTAGCCCTTGGGCCTTGTTGACACCGTACGGCATAACGTCAATGTTGCTAAAGCCGCTTGTGGTGCAGAAGATGCGTTCACTGTTGCTATTATTGAATTCACGTTCCATCTTGCCGGCTAGAGATGAGCTACAGTCAAGCGTCAGTTTGGTAATCCGGTCACTTGGCGGAATTTTCGTTAAGTTTGCCATCTGAACTAAGTCGGGATAATAAAAGAACATTTTTTTCTTAAAATCCGGCGTTGCTCTGGGATTGATGTAGGCCCGATCAATTCCGCTGGCGGTAATTTGAGCCGAAGGATAATAATTTTGAATAAAATTGATTAATTTAATTGCCGTTTTATAAGTAAAAACATGACTAGAAATGATTTTATTGTCCTGCAGTAAAATCGATCCGTTATCGGCAACAACGTTGATTCGGTTTAAGAAGCCGCTGAAATCGCGCCGCAGCCGCATCATTGGGCGGCCGCTGGAAACAATAAAGTGAATATGGTGCTGGCGCAACTTGGTTAAAACATGTTCGAAACGGCGGTGATCGTATTCTAGCTGGTCATTTTCAAAAGTCCCGTCCATGTCCACGGCAACTGCTTTAAAGTGAATTTTTGGCATTATGTTCTCCTTAACTTATATAACTATGATAATTATACAGTGAAGTATTTCATAATTTAACGAATTTGGCTAAATTTATCAAAAAAACAGACCTACTTGAAAGTAAGTCTGTCTAAAGCGTCATATTAAAATTAATTCTCGCTTGCAATTGGTTTTCTGCGGCCAACCAGCCAGCAAATTAGGATGGCTGTGACTGCTTCAATTACAATCAGCAGGATATTTAGTGGAAGGGCAAGCTGGCTGATATGAATGTTAGCCATTTTTGTTCCACCTAAATAGACATCGACAATTACCGAACCAATGATTAGGCAAAACATGATAATCCATTGCGGTTTGCTGAAGGCGATGCCGTATTCTTCTTCACGCCGCCGAATCCCGGGCAGGATTGTCCCAAGGCCGATTAAGACGACAACGGCAATAATATTAATGATCAGTTCGTACCACCAGTAACCGCTGTAAGTTTTGATATCCTGTGGGGCAATTCCCAACACCGTGGCAACAGCCGTTACCACCAGCAGGAATAATCCTGCAAGGTAGGCCAGTTTGTCGTTTTTAATGAAGACATACTTGGACGGGAATTTTGCGGAATTCTTTCTGATACGCATAAATGAGTAAAAGATCCAGCAGGTAACCCCCGGCGAAACAATGGCGTTAAGGTTCAACAGCCAGTTAAAGATATCGTTCATGTCAGGCAGGAAAATTCCGAGCAGCATGATGAAGGCCGAAAGTGAAACGGTTAAGATGTAGCCGTTGATCGGTAGGCCATTCTTGTCCTTTTTCCGTAAGAATTTCGGCATGTATTTGTCGCCGGTGTCGGAAATGAGCATTCTGGTCATCGCATCAAGCAGCACGGCCAGCAGGGCAGCGTTATAAAAGACGGATGTCCAGGCCCATAAAAAGAGCAGGCCTTTACCTAAACCATATTGGTGACCAACCATGTCAAAAACATAGTAGGCACCGTTCATTTTTAGATCATTTGGAATATGATAGGCATTAAAGTAGATACCTAGAGCAAATGAACCAAAAACTGTTAGGAAAATGGTCATGATTGCCAGCGAAATCATCGCTTTCGGGAAATCGTACTGCGGTTTTTTCATTTGCGTAACGTATGGTGCAACCAATTCACAGCCGTTCAAGGCGTAGATCAACATGGCGACGGTTGTCCAGTAATGCATGTCAAATTTTGGAATCAGAGTGTGCCAAGTAAATGGCTGAGTTGCCATGTGGCCGCCGGATTTTGCCAAGCCCAAGAAGGCCAAAAAGACAAACATCAGGGTCATGAAGAGCATTAACCCGCCGCCAATCGTTGACAGAACCTCCATTGACCGGGAAAAATAATGTTCAACAAAAATAAAGATGATGAACATGGTAAAGGTTAAGATTGCGAAGGTTGAGTTGGAAATTTGGTGCTGAAATTTTTCGGAACCGGTCAGAGCCCAGCCAATGTCAACAATGATCTCGTTAGCTGAATCCACGGCATACGGAATTGAGGCTGCCCAGTAAGTCCAAGCCGTGAAGTAGCCAAGAAATTCACCGTCGGTGCCGCGCACCCATGATGAAAGGCCGCCGCCGCCTTTGCTGAAGACGGAACCGAGCTGACCGACCATCAAAGAATACGGAATTACGTAAAAGATACACATAATGATCCATGAGGTGACGACCGGCATCCCCTGGTTTTGAAAGTTGTACATGATATCGTCTAGGCCGATAACTGTGCAGAAGGCCATCAGGGTCAGAGTGGGCCAATTGATATATTTTTTGTTATTAGTTAAATCATCCACTTAAAATTTCTCCTCCCAAATTAATAACATTTTTTATTTTACATATTTACCAAGCAGTATTCCAGTAGTAAAACGCTTACCAATAAAAATGAAAGCAAAAATTTTTAAAAATACTGAAGAAGTTAGCATGATCGGCAAAAAAACTTGTTTAGGCCGTTACGGTATTGAATTTTAGGCACGCGTGCGTTAAGATTATTATCGTTAATACTGAAAAGAGAGAAAGAGGGATTCTTATGTCAGGACATTCAAAATGGCACAATATTCAAGGCCGCAAAAATGCGCAGGATGCTAAGAGAGGGAAGATTTTCCAAAAGTTATCGCGTGAAATTTACATGGCTGCAAAGAATGGTGGTCCTGACCCCTCTGGGAACCCTAACTTGCGGATGGTCATGGACAAAGCGCACGCTAACAACATGCCGAAAAACAACATCGATCGGGCAATCAAGAAGGCCGAAGGCAATTCTGAAGAGCACTACGACGAGATTACCTATGAAGGCTATGCACCGGGCGGCGTTGCTGTCTTTGTTGAAGCTTTGACCGATAATAAGAATCGGACTGCTTCTTCGGTGAGGGTTGCCTTTACCCGTAATGGCGGCTCACTTGGTGCTACCGGTTCAGTTGCTTACATGTTTAACCGTAAGGGTTACATCGTAATTGACCGTTCAACGACCGATGCCGATGAAGATCAGGTGCTGCTGGACGTCATGGATGCCGGCGGTGATGATTTGCAGACGAGTGATGATGCCTTTGAGATTTATACCGACCCGAAGCAATTTGCCCAAGTTAGGGATGCTCTTGAAAAGGACGGCTACAAGCTGGCTGCTGCTGAATTAACGATGATTCCTGAGAATACGATGGAAGTTCCGGCAGACAAAAAGGAGCAATTTGCTAATTTAGTCGATGCATTAGAAGACGACGATGACGTGCAGAACGTTTATACTGCTGCGGCTGATGAAGATTAATTTTAAAATTTAAAATTTGTTAATGATAAAAATCATCCAATTTAAAAGTTGGGTGATTTTTTTATTTGCCAGAAAAAATTTTCGCTTTTTTTCGTATTTATTGGTAGTAAGAAGTAAAGGAGGTTTTTTATGGAAGCAAAAGACGTAGTGCACGATTTGCTGGAAAAAGCAATTTGTGCTCATATCAGTGATATTTTTTTCAGAAGCAAAAAGCAAAAGATTGCGGTTTTCTTTCGTTGGGATGAAAAAATTGTTCAGCAAAAAACGTTTGACCGCTCATTGGGCCAAGAGATAATCAATTTCTTAAAATATTCAGCACAAATGAATATTTCGGAACACCGCCGGCCGCAGGTCGGTGCGCTTAAATATTGTTATCAAAATCAGGATTATTATCTGCGTTTGTCCAGTCTCGGCGATTTCTATGATCAGGAGTCACTGGTAATCAGGATTATCTACCAGATTAGTTTAAGCAATTATTTTTTTCCTGACCAAATACAGCAGTTAATCGATTTGACCAAGAAAAAGGGCTTAATTGTTACCAGTGGACCAACCGGTTCGGGGAAAACGACGACGATGTATAAACTAGCAAAAAGGGTGGGGCAGGAAAAGATGGTAATGACAATTGAGGATCCGGTCGAAGTTGAAGAAGTCGATTTTTTGCAGACCCAGGTCAATAACGAAGCGGAAATCGATTATCAAACCTTGTTAAAGGCGGCGCTACGGCACCGACCGGATATTTTAATAATTGGGGAAATCCGCGATCCGCAAACCGCACGTTTGGCGGTGGATGCGGCCTTGAGTGGGCATTTAGTGCTGGCAACAGTTCATGCCAAAAGCACGCTGCAGACAATTTCTCGCCTAGAAGGTTTACAAATTTCTAATAGTGAACTGGCCAATTGTTTGACCGCCGTTTCTTACCAGCGTCTGCTGCCAAAAGAAACAGGTCTAGCGTGTCTACTTGATCTTTGTTACGGCAAAGCCCTGACTGCTAATATCGGGCAAAAGGTGCGGGCAAACTTTATTTCGTGGCAGGAAAATTTACAGTTGTTAGTAAAGCGAGGTGAAATAACGGATGGAGTCTACAAAGATTTTAAAGAAGGATAAACTAACTGATGCCGAAAAATTAACATTTTTGGATTGCTTGAAAAACAGTCTGGAAAACGGCTTTTCGTTAAATACCAGCTTAGAAATAATGCCGGTTTTGTGGCCGCGGCGCAAGACCTTGATGGAAAAAGTGGCTTTCGCGATGAAAGCTGGCGGGCATTTTAATGAGCAGATGCTCAAACTAGGCTTTTCCCGAACAGTTGTTACCCAAGTTAATCTGGCAATGCAGCAGGGCAGCTTAATTGAATGCTTAAGGCAGCTAGTGATGCTGAATCAGCTTAAAAATGAACAATTAAAAAAGTTGAAGGCGGAGCTATCCTATCCTTTTGTGCTAGCCGTAATGATGGTCAGTTTGCTGCTGTTTATGCAAACTTTTGTTTCCCGGCAGTTTGCCGGCTCCGGGGAATACAGTGGCGATTTACTGATCGCCGGACTAATTCTATTAGCTTTAAGCTTTGTTTATTATTTGGCACGAATTTTAAATTTGCTTGCTAAACAGGATTATCGCTCGCTGAAAAAGTTGTCGCACTACCCAATTGTTGGGTCGACAATCAAAATTTATGTTGAATATTTGCTGATTTATGATATCGGCCTGCTGTTAGCCAGCGGTTTTTCCCTGCAGAAAATGTGTGAGTATGCATCTATGCAGGAGGAAGGCTCACTTCAGCAGTACATGGGTAAACGGGTGGGACAGAAATTAGCCGCGGGACAAAGCCTGGAACAGATTATTAAAAAAGAACTCTTTTTGCCCAATTCGCTGTTAATTTTGCTGCAGACTGGGTCTAAGCGTGATGACTTGGGGAAACGCTGTCTCGTTTTTGGCAAAAGCTTGTTTACGGATTTGATCGGTAGAATCGAAAAATTAGTAGTAAATGTTCAGCCATTTTGTTTTATTCTAATTGGCATCTGTATTATTGGCATGTATTTAAAGCTGCTCTTGCCAATGTACAGCATGATGCAGAAGATATAGAGGTAAATTATGAAAAAGAAAGTTAAAAACTATTTATTGAAGTTAATTGCCAAAACCAGGACTGCCAAGGGGTTTACCTTGATTGAAATGGTCGTTGTTGTGGCGATTATTGTCCTGTTAATTTTAATTATTGCGCCAAATCTGACAAAGCAGAAAAAGAATGCGGAGGAGCGTACAGACGAAGCATTTAAAACAACGCTGCAAACCCAGGCAAATTTGTACGAGGATGATCGGAGCAGAAATGGAAAAGAGATAAGCTTTGCCAATATGTATGATGCCGGTTATTTAACCAAAAACCAATATGAAAAATCGAAGAAATACACATTAAATGATGGTACCGTTGAAAAAGCCCATTAGGAAGCATGTGCGAGCTTTTACTTTGCTTGAAACGATGATTACATTAATTATTTTTGCTGGGTTATTGCTGCTTTCAGTTGTTCAATTAAAAGGTTACCGTGACGAACTGATTTTGGATAATACAAGCAGAGAACTAAGGTCAACAATTGAACAGGCAGCACGTGTCAGTACAATTCGGCATGAAGGAATTACTATTACTTACTTTCCTGTAAGTAAACGCCTTTGTTTTAAAAACAAGAATTATTTTAACAAACTTGACCTTGACAAAAGTGTCAAAATAGACGACTTTCCCAAACTTGAAATTTCGTCTAATGGCATCATGGCTCCTAGAACAATTACGCTTATTAGTCGAAAAGGTGTCCGGAAAATAAAATTACAAATGATGTGGGGGCGAGCGATAAGTGATTAAAAGTAAGGGCTTTTTGATGCTTGAAAGTATGTTAGCATTATTTATTACGTTTTTGGGAGTCAGCACAATGGCACTGATCGTCAGTGATGGACGGACAAATGAGCAGGCAATTGAGCGCAAAACCGACCGTATTTATGCGTGGCATGTCATGAGGAAAAATGATTTGCGTGAAGTAAGAGTTCATGATCATGTTTACCGATTAACCGGTGCTAGGGAAGTTTATGATACAAAAGAAAAACAAACGTACCAAATTAACAAGTAAAGGTTTTTTGCTTGCAGAAGCGGTTTTTTCGGTCTTTGTGACAATGATCGTAGTATTGCTGCTTCAGGGCTTGCTAAAAACTTTATCTACCGCTAATCAAAAAGTGAACTATACGGATGACCTTGTCTTTTCCTATGTTCAATTTAACCGTTTTTTACATGATGGAAAAACGCAAACGGTATATACCTTACCATCAGCATCCAAGTTTAACAAAGCTGTGTTTGTCAAATTGAAAAAAGACGGTGAGAAAGTTGAGGAAAAACAATATTCTTTGTCTGTTTACAAAAGTATGATCAGAGCAACAGGTGAGAACGGTGGGCACATGCCGCTGTTGTTAAATGTGCAGATGGCTACTTTTGTGACTAAAGATGAGCTGATTAAAATTAATGTTACCGAAAATAATGGTCGCCGGTCAGTTTTATACTTTAAATTAGATCCTAGACCAACGAGAAAACAAGATGAAAAAAATAAAGAGAAAATTATTCACGAAAGTAAGGGTAACGGGCAGCGTTTTATTAAGTAGCGTGCTTGTCCTGATTACGTGTTTATTATTTTTGCATTTCTACCAAGAAGTTTATCGTAATAACATGGAGAACTACTTTCTGTTAATAGAGTACCTGCTTAACAACTAAATTCTTGCGCATAATTCCTGCTTTATTTAGAATAAGTTTATTAAGTAGGAGAAATTAGTATGAAAAATATCGAACAAATTTTTGCGCAGTTTTTAGATTGTGTGCAATTTTTACAAAAGGATTTGAATGTTTCTTTTGGTGAAGCACTAACCGAAACTTTTGATAATTTAGAAAATAATCAGATTAAGGTTGAAATGGGTGCGCCGGACAAAGAAGCAGTTAAAGAGCTCAGTAAAAAATATGCAGCATTAAATTACGAAAAATTGCCGCAAAGGGTAAAAGTACAAATTTTTACATATTTGACCTTAAAGGCAATCACCGATGATGAGCGGGATGTTAATCAGATGCCGACACCGCCGGCAATTGCAACAGTGATTGCATTGATAATGCAAAAGCTGCTGCCAAAGAAAGAACTAAAAGTTGTTGATCCGGCAATTGGTGCCGGCAACTTGCTTTATTCGGTTGTTAACCAGCTTAAGAATGTCAATCATTCGCAAAACAATTATCATTTATTTGGGATTGATAATGACGAAGATATGTTGGCCTTGGCCGATGTTGCCGCTCATTTAAATAACATTAAAATTGAACTGTTTTGTCAGGATGCTTTGACGCCGTGGTTAATACCTAACCCTGATGCAGTTGTCAGTGACCTGCCGATTGGTTACTATCCGCTTGATGAAAATGCCGCAAATTTTGCTACTAAAGCAAGTAATGGTCATTCTCTTGCACATGCACTGTTTGTTGAACAAATTGTTAAGAATTTATCTCCAGGCGGTTATGCTTTTTTGCTGGTGCCTAAATCGCTTATTTCTGGCAAAACGGCTGCTGATTTTATGACATGGCTGACGCAGGAAGTTTTTTTACGTGCAATTGTTGAATTACCGGATGAACTTTTTAAGAATAAGTTTAATCAAAAAGAAATTTTGGTCTTTCAAAAACCCGGTCCAGGTATAGCCAAAAGTGAAGTCTTACTTACTAAGCTTGACTCTTTAAAGGACGAGAAAGCACTCATCAAATTTAATGTTAAGCTAAACGAGTGGTATACTAATAACATTCACTAATTGAAAAATTGTCTGGAGGATTTTTATGAAGAAAGTTTTAGCAATTAATTCGGGAAGTTCATCTTTTAAGTATAAGTTGTTTGCTTTGCCTGAAGAAAAAGTTTTGGCTGAAGGATTGGCCGACCGGGTTGGACTTGATGGCTCTACCTTTGAAATTGAGTTGGCTAACGGTGATAAGCATAGCAAGGAAGTTGCCATTCCAGATCAGGAAACAGCTGTTAATTTGCTGCTTGAAGCACTTAGAGAATATAAAGTAATTGCTGATATTAAGGAAATTGTTGGCGTCGGACACCGGATTGTTGCTGGTGGTGAAGCTTTCCCTGATTCAGCACTTATTGATGAAAGCAATCTGCAAAAAGTACGTGATTTGAAGGAATATGCACCGTTGCATAATCCAGCGGAAGCAAATGGGATTGCAGCTTTCATGAAGTTATTGCCTAGTGTTCCTGAAGTTGGCGTTTTTGATACGGCGTTTCACCAAAGTCTTGATCCGGTTCACTTTATGTATTCTGTACCTTACAAATATTATGAAAAATATAAGGCACGTAAGTACGGTGCTCACGGAACTTCCGTTCGTTATGTTTCGGCTAGAGCTTCCGAGATGTTGGGTAAAGACTTAAAAGATCTTAAGCTGGTTGTTTGCCATTTGGGTTCAGGTGCTTCAGTAACGGCAGTAAAATATGGTAAATCATTTGATACCTCAATGGGTTTTAGTCCGTTAGCCGGGATCACGATGGGAACCCGTTCGGGGGATGTTGATCCTTCTCTTTTGCAATACATCATGGAAAAAGAAAATCTGGATATGGACCAAATGATTGATATTTTGAATCATCAATCTGGTTTACTTGGAATTTCGGAAATTTCATCTGATATGCGGGATTTGGAAAACAGTAAGGATGAAAAGGCTCAGCTTGCACGGAAGATTTTTGTTAGCCGTGTAGTTAGTTACATTGGTAGTTATGTTGCTGAAATGCAAGGCATGGACGCAATTGTCTTCACTGCTGGAATTGGTGAACATGACAGTAATGTCCGTGAGAACGTAATGAAGTCATTTGCATTTTTAGGTTTAGATCCAGATCTAGAAGCTAACAAGTCAAACGGTGAGAAGTTTATTTCGCAACCTGATTCGAAGATCAAAGCAATGATTATCCCAACTGATGAAGAATTAATGATTGAGCGGGATGTTGTCCGCTTAGCTCATTTAGATTAGACACAAGTTTTTTAATCGTAAGTCAGGTAAATTTATGCTATACTATAAACATTCACGGGGATGTTTTTGGGATTCGACAGGCGTAGATTCGCATTGACTGCGGTTTGTAGGTCACGTCTACATTAAAACGTCACAGAACTTTAACTGCAAATAAAGAAAATTCTTACGCATTAGCTGCTTAATTTAAGCGCATGCGTTGCTTGTTATTAGCTTACTCGTGGCCGATAATAGGTATCAACTTAGCGAGTTACGTTTAACTACCTCATCTGAATAGTTAAAAAGAGTCATAACAGATTAGCTAGTTCATCCTAGCCCTGTTATATGGCGTTTTGAATTAGCGAAGTTCAAGTAATATAACTATGATCGTAGAGGTCAGTGACGGAATGCGTTTGGACAGGGGTTCAACTCCCCTCATCTCCATTTGATGAATGATAAAGGCTGATAAATTAATGTTTGTCAGCCTTTTTTGTTGCTTTTGATACAAGAAGGATAAAAAATGCTGCCTTAAGGATAAACCCTCTGAGGTAGCTTTTAAATTCCATCCGTAATAATATTTAATTAGGATTATCACCATCAATTTGACATTCTGTATATCCTTGGGACTTAGCTTCAGCAAGAGTCATTTTTACAATATTATCAGCATTACTTAAACCTCGGCAATCTGGATTATAATGATACCTCTTACCATGATCTGGCGCTACAAAAACATAACCCTCTTGAGGAGCATACGCTTTTGTATTGCCCCTTTGTTTATTTTGATTAGAAGCAACTTGCTGATTACTGTTATTAGTAGAATTTGAGTTTTTATCATCACTGCTCTTGGAGTTTTCACTATCAATATTTGTAGTTTCCTGCTGTTTATGGTGCCTGTTCTTAGTTTTAGCTACTGCATGGGCAGCAGTTAATCCAACAGCTGCTTTTTTGAAAATTTTGTGCTTTTTAGATTTATTGCTCTTTTTATTTTCCTTCGGTTTGGTTTTATATTCTGTCTTTTTTTTAAACTTAGCTTTTTGTACTTTTGAAGAATGAGCAGTTTGAGCATTATTATTAGGATCGTTAGACATCATGTTACCGCCAAATGATATGATAATAGCTCCAAGAATAAGTATAATTATAGAATTTCTAAGTTTGTTTTTATTAACTAATGAATCAAGAAAGTAAACAATGCTTCCTATCATTATTATGGTCCCAATAAAAAGTAAAGATAGTCCTGTACCTAAAACTTTACTACTTAGTGTTGAAATCAAAACAAGAATAATGACCGCTTTGCCCCAAGTTTTCTTATACCAAGGTAAAGCTTTAGAATTATCCACTTTTTTATTGTTATTTGATGGTGTTGTAGAATTATTGTCTTTTTCTTTCATTAATTTTCGTCCCCTTCTAGTATGATAAGCTTATTATATCAATATTATAAAAATTAGTGTATTACTATAGCTAGTTTTCAAAATGCAAACTTAAAATTAGTCTTGAAAATTTTTGCTTTTCTGTTTAATAACTCTAGTATCTTAAGCTATTACAAAAATAATTTATAGTCTCCATATAGATTTACTAATAACACAGCAATGCAAATCAATATTTCTTTGATACCGGGGACAAAGTTGATTTATAAGTGTATTTTCTTCAGCTTTAGTTTTTTCATTTTTATTGAAAGTAGAAAAGATCAGATACTCTTTAGCTGGGGTGGATTCACGCTGTCAATAAAAGCCAATAATTATTCAGCATGCATATATTTTGTAAAAGGTTGCTGAGGAACATCATTTTTTAGATAGATTAGTTTACTGTGTAATTCTTATTTCAAAAATATTATTTTTATTTATTGTTAAAGCACATGTGTTTGCCTAATTCTTACTATAATAAAGAAACGAGTAATAGAGGATTAGTACTTGCGCTGAAAAAAGCATTTTTCTAACAAAATATGGTAAAGAGACTATTACAGTAACAATATAATTGAAAGTGTTTCCGTATAATAGCAGCAGATTAGCCGAATTTTATAGAGATCTATAATAGAGATCTATAGTAGCAAAGAAAAAACGGACAGCAATTCAAGTTATCCGTTTTTTCTTTGTGCTTTATTTGTAATCCAGCTCAAAATCTTTAGCTGAAAAGAAGTGCATTTTGTTATTAAAAATATAGTTGGTAATTAGCGCTAATGCAATCGGCAAAATAAAGAATAATATGATAATAAGCATAATATTAGCAAAATTGCTGCTGCGTCCGGCCATTGCTGTGATTGGTCCAATCAAACCGGAAAAACCAAAGCCTGCACTCATTGGGGTGCCACTGATTTTAAAAATTGCGCCGATTCCGCCCAGGATTCCGGCATTTAGTAAAACGGGAATTAGTAACTTAGGTTTGGTCATTAAGTTTGCCATTTGCATCTTAGGCGAGCCCAAGAAGTGAGCAAGTGAGGTTCCCAGGGAATTTGCCTTCCAGCCAAAAACTGCTAGGGCAAAACCAACGGCGGTGATTCCTAAATTAGCGGAACCGGATGCGATGCCGGAAAGGCCAATTGCAGTGGCGATTCCCACTGATGAAATCGGTGAGACGATTAAAAAGCCAAAAATAATTCCCATGATGATTCCCATGATAATCGGCTGCAAGCTCATCAGGTGTTCAACCCCGATGCCAATAAGTGCGGTGAACTGTCCGACTGGTTTTAGCGTGAGAATCCCAATTCCACCAGCGATTACTAAAACCAGTAGCGGAACGAGTAAAATCGTGTAAGCTTTTAATTTTTGTCCAAAGAAGAGGACTAAGCCGTAAGCGATCATGATGGTGATGGCTGTGTTGATCACATCGCCGCTGCCCATGACATGGATTTTCCCATTTTGCATGGTAAAATTACCAGCTGCTGCAGTTGCTGCTAGTGCAAGTGAAGATGTCTGAATTGGCGACAGCTTGGCGGTCATGCCCACGCAGACGGCACTGATTGCTGGCAATAATGAGCTGGCAAACGTGGTTAATACTAAAATAAATCCGAGGCCTGGCCAGTGTGGTACTAGAGCCTTAATTAGCTGGTTAACTAAGGCTCCTGGAACGAGTGACACGACAATTCCGATTGATAAACCGTTCAGGGTGTCTAAGATAATTTTTTTAAGTAATTTCATTTTTTCTCCTTAAAATTAAAAGTGCACACAGACGACGACAACTGTGTGCACTTTTATATGTTAGGAAAAAATCTTATTTACGGCACACAGTTAATTAAATTAATGACCTGTGTGACAATAAATAGCAAAAATACGGCCCTCAGATCAAGATGCTAAAGTACCGAAAATAATATGAAACTATTGGTTGATTAATTTTTATTTTAGTCGTCATAATTAAAACCTTTCATAAATATTTAATCAATATGATACAGTAGTTCACACAAAAAGGCAAGCAGAATGTTAAAAAGCAAATTTGCTTAGAAATATAAAAAAGGCAACTGGGAATTATGCTTAACTCTTAGTTGTCTTTTGAAATGATCCGGGTGAGATTCGAACCCACGACCCACGGTTTAGAAGACCGTTGCTCTATCCAGCTGAGCTACCAGACCATCGTATGTTTGTTTTGTTCTTTTCAGAACAGTAATTATTATAGAGAATTATTCCGCGTATTGCAATGATTATTTTTGCCTAACAATTTAATGTGTCTAACGTTTAAGATGCTAGTTTCGAAAAAACATAAGAGTTCTAGTTAATCGAATTTTAAAATTTTTAAAAATGCTATGATAAAGAAAAATATTCTTAAAAAATAACATTTAATCAAAAAATATTTCTAATAATTTGCTTTTAATAAGCCAAATTAAATTTTTATTTAAAAATTTAATTGTAATTATTTGCTTAGTAAAATATCTAAAAGCAAAGATTGCTAGCGTTTAAAGATTAAAATACAGTTATTTTAAAGCGAAAAAATAATTTGTTTACATTTTTATTTATGCGATTTATAATAACATCCGTGATAATTAATTATGGCTATGTATAGTAGCTTATGTTAATGAAAGGAATAGAATGTTGGGTAAAAATAATTTTGACGAACGATTGCGAAAAATGGAAATGCAGGCGAAAAATGATCGCTTTTCAATTCGTAAATTATCAGTTGGTGCCGTTTCAGTTTTATTGGGCTTTAGTTTTTTAAGTTTCACTTCGCAAACTGTCAAAGCCGATGTTGTCAATCCAGACAAAGAAGATGTTCAGACTTCCACAAATAATAGCATTAATGAAAACACTGAAGAGCAGCATGCAGCAAATGCACCGAAAAAAACTCAAGCTGCTGGTAATAAACTTGATACTTATTCTGGATTAACAGCTTTTTTAAAAGAAAGTGGGCAAACTTTGGCTGATAATCCGGCTTCTATGTCAAGTTCACCAGAAGATACTTTGGATAGTGTGGCCGCTTCAGCTAGTTCTGATTTTGACATTTCTAGCAGTTCGGATTCCGCAGTTAATGATAATAATTCAAATACATCTGTTGCTGGCAGTACAGTTGCAACTTCTTCCGCGGCTAGTAGCCCAGCGACTGATATCACTGATGAAAATAATCAGACTGCCTCATCTAATCAGGATATATCTGTATCTCCTAAGGATGAGGAACGGACTGGTTCAATTAACTTCAATACACCTTCGCGGCCGACATCTGATGCTAAGAATGGTGTTTCCAATTATGGAACGACGAAAGATGCACTGGTTCAAGTCGGCAATTGGAAAGACTTTAAAGATGCGCTGACAAATAAAAATATTCATAATATTGAAATAATTAATAACATTCGGGCGGATGGTTCATCTAGTTCAATCAATCTGCCTCCCCGTAAATTAATTATTAAGTCAGGCGGTGATAATATCCCTGCGAATGGCTATATTATTGATTTTAGAAGTAGTTCTCCCTTAGATTCTGATAATTACAATACTGGGAAAATGGATGTAACTTATCAAGATCTCCAATTATATTGCCAGAATTATTTGGGATTGATGGATACAGTTGATGGAACAGATGGTCCATCAAGGATTACACTTGATAATGTTAAATTTACTGGATCGCAGGTCTTGTATTCAGGGCAATATACGGATGTCCATATTAAGAATAATTTTTCTGCCGATGTTGTTGCTTTCTATAAAAATCCCCTGAATGCAATTGATCAAAACAATTATGATACTTATGGTCTTGATGGCCAACAGGCCTTTGAATTAAGTGAGAATGGTGAAAGGATTACTTTTGAAAAAGGCAGTAAAGCTGTTTTGTCAACCAGCGATGGCAATGTGATTGAAATGAATAATGGTGCCTCGTCGGCTGATAATGTCAATAATATTTTCCATGACGAGGCAGGCAATCTGCTCAGCAATACTAGTCAAGTTATTTTAGAAGAAGGAGCGGACGTAACCCTTAATCCGCGGAAAAACCCGGGCAGGTACGATGAAACTGCACAAAATACCAGCAAGGCCAGCGGAATTGTTTTTCGTGGCGGGTACGGCAACATTACTGTTAATAGGAATGCTAAGTTAACAATTAATATTGGTTCCGACACTAATGGTGCTGATGATAGTTTTGCTGGCCAACTTGATCGGCATCGTGCCGCGGCAATTACATTGACTGGCGCTGGCGGCAAGATTATTGATAATGGAACAATTGACATTAATACGAATGGTGATATCAGCGGCAATAGTTATGGTAAGGAAAATACGCTAGTTTATGACGGCGGTGACTTGACAATTAATCCTGGTGCTGAATTAAATGTTATTGGCAAAAACATGCAAGGTTATTCAGGTACTTTGATCTATGTTGGTGGTACCGCTGATTTAGAAAACGGCAGCTTAGATATTGAACTGCAGGGTGATAGCACAGGAGCCGGCGCTGGTATAGGAAAAATTGTCTTGGTTGACGTTGCCGCACCTGAAAATGGCGGCGAAAGCCGTTTAACAGTAAATAACCCGCGGAAGCTAGTCTTGAATGCATCGGCTAACCACGCCCAAGGAACGAGTATCATTGGTGATAGTGAAATTGATATTCGCAATGTGCGCCAGCACTTTGACTTTGGAAAATTGAGTCTCACTCTGCCGCCGTTTCATGAATTAAAAGTTAGACATGATAGTGCTTCTAATACCATCACAGTTATTGATGGCGGAAAAGGTATTTCTGTACTCGGCGGTAAAAATAAACCGAGTGATGATGTGATTAAACAAATTGGTAAGGATATCAGCAAACCTGAGAATGCTGGCTTAGCCTTTATTTTAGCGCAGGCGTTAGGACAACCGATAGCTGTGGCAGATCCGGCACATCCGACAGTGGCGGAAATTAATCAGGCAGTTGCGACCGTCAACGGCACTCTACAAGTTTTAAAAAACCTAACTTTTGACCAAATTTTTGCTAAAGTCATTTACCAAGCTTTTTCTAATCCGGATAATCCTGGTTATAATAACATTACAATGCTGCCTGCCAATTCCAAGGGCTTTTTAAACATTCAGGATACAAATGGCAATTTGGGTAAGGCTTCGTACAAACAAAATGCTGATGGTTCCGTTACTGTTAGCGGTAAAATCACTAATTATGATGCCCAAACTGATGGCCCAGCCTGTGACCCGATTTTCAGCAATGTTATGCCTACAGGCACTAATGCTTATGTTACGGCTACAATTAATGGCACGTCTTATAAAGATTCTTCAGTAAAAGATCCATATGCTACTACTAATGATGGTCCGGATGGTTTGACTAATGATTTACCGCATGAGTTTGCCGCACAAGTGGATGCAAACGGTAGCTTTACCTTTACGATTCCTGCAAGTTATGGCCTGAAACCTGGAGATACGATCGATATTGAGCCCGAGGCTAATTTTATTGGTTATGATCCAAACGGTAAAGATTCGCGGACACCGGCAATTACTCTGCAAGACGATGTTTTGACACCGGAGCAAATTCAGGATCAAGCTGCTGAGGAAATGGCTGCAGCGGCAGCTGCAGCCAAAGAGCGGGTGCAGAATTCCGGCTTATCTGCTGCTGAGCAAGCCTCTTATAATACAGCAATTGATAATACGGTAGCTGCCGCTACAACCAAGCCGACTTTGGCGACAGGAGCTCCCAATCCAAATTATGATCCCAATAAGTCAGTCTATGGTTCCACCGATTTTTCACAGATTAATGATAAAAAGAACAGCGCTAAAAATGCCATCAACAAGGAAGCTGCTAAGGCTGAGGTACAGGCATACTTAAATGCTGCTAAGGCTGATTTAGGTAAAGCGGGTATCACTGATGACTTTTTGACGCAAGCAGCAAATGATGCAATTGCCGCAGTTGATCAATCTTCTGCTGAAGAGATGGCTGCTGCAGAAGCAAATGCTAAAAATAAGATATTAGCTGATTATCAGACCGCCGCTAAGACAGCAATCGGCAAAATGGGCCCTGATGCAAGTGTAATTAATGGCTTACATCTCTCTAACAGTGAAAAGGGTAAATACAATCAGGCTATTAATGATGCCAAAACAAAGTATGCAGCTAATCTTGCTGGTCTGACTGGTTCAGGATTACCATCTGATTTTACTGGTGCAAATAATGCGAGTGGGAATATTTCGGATGCACAAAAAGAGATAGATAAGGCTAATGCACAGGCACATGCCAATAGTGAGTTAAACAAGTATCGCGATGATCAACTAGCTTTGTATCCAAATGCAGCCGCAGGAATCAATTCTGCTGCAGATAGCGGTAAAAATGTGATTGATAATGAAACTAACATTGCTAATTTGCAGGATGCACAGCACAATAATGCGACTGCCACTAACCGCGGTGATATTACCGATGTTAAGAATGGTATGGACGCAATTGATGCGGCTGTTCAAGCTTATAAAAAGGGTCTAAAGGATAATATCAAAGATCAAGTAGGCGGGGATAATGGTCTGTTAAATCAGGTTAATAATGCTGAACAGGGCACAGGGCTAGTTCCGGATACAATTAGCAAAATTGATAGCCTTAAGAATGAACTAAATGATGCGCTAGGTCTGGCTGCTGATGGTACTGGCGACATTGATCAGGCTAATGATGGTCAACATGCTGAAGCAGCGCACCAAACGGCACAAAATAACATTGATGATGCTAAGAATCGCCTTGACGCGATTAATCAATTGCAGGCAGCGGCAGATGCCGCCGCTGCTGCTAATCCTGCTGCTGCAGATGATATCCATCATGCCTTAAATGATGCAATTAATAACGTAATTAATTCTGCCAAAGATACGGATAAAAATAAGCCGATTGAGAATGCCCGGGATCAGGGGAAGAATGCTATCGGCAATGTTATTAAGCATAAGCAATCTGCAACTGCAATTAATGCCGCCGCCGCAGCCGCACACAAGCAGGTTAATGATTCAAATGCGACTAAAGAACAGAAGGAAAAGTATAACGCCGCAATTGATCAAGCGGTTAATGATGCACTAGCGGCTACTGGGGATGCTTCAATCAATGCTGCTGCTAACGATAATGAATTAGGTAAACGGCAACAAACGGCAATTAATAAGATCAATAAAGAGGCTGCCAAGGCTGAGGTTGCTGGTTATGCTGAAGAAGCCAAGGAAAAGCAGGATATAACTAGTGATACCGGTGTTGATAATGCCGCAAGTGCTGCTACCGCTTCTGGTACTGGCACAATTGATGCAATTCCAAACGATGGTGTAGATGCAGCGACCGCGATTGCAGATGCCGTCGAAACTGCCAAAAAGAATATTTTTACGGCTGCGCAAGCTAGTGCTGACAAGCAATTAGCCGATAAGGAAAAGGACGTTGAAAAGGGACTGGATCAGTTGACTTCCTTGACTCCGGAAGAAATTGCGGCTCTGAAGGCGCAAGCTAAAGACCTAGTGACTAATTCAAATCATACAGGGGCCAAAGATAAAGTTGATTCCGCCACTGGTCTTGATGATGTTGGTTCAGCTTTGCATGATGGCCTAAGTGCTCTGAATAATCTGCTTAACGATCAAATTAAGAAGGATAAGAAGGCGCAAGCGATTACTGCGATTAATAACAAACGCGACGAAGCACTTGCAGCCTTAGATAAAGATAAAGGAAATTACCCGGATCTGACTGACGAGCACCGTAACCAGTTAAAGCAGGATGCGATTAATGCTGCTGCTGCTGGGGTCGCTGCAGTTAATGGTGCTAGCGATGATCAAGTTGCGACTGACGAGACTACGACTATTAATAATATTGATCATGTTTTAGCGAATGCTAGCTCAGATAATGCAACGGATAAAGAAGATAAAGAAAACGCTACACTGAATGCGCGCAAAGAAGCTAAAAACAAGCTAGATGCTGCTAAAAAGCAGGCCGAGGATAAAGTTAATAGCTATAGTGATGATCGGGTTAGTCAGACCCAGAAAAAGAAAATTCTTGACCAGATTGCCGCTGATTACAATGCCGCATTAAACAATATCAATACTGCTACTAATCAGGATGCGATTAACAATGCTGAATTGGTCGGTGCAATCAATATGGGCAACGATGCGGACAAGGCTGCCTTAGAAGCTGCTAAATCCGATGCAATCGCTGAATTGGACAATGCTCAGGCTAAAGATGATGGTCTTGTTGATGCTGCATTGGATGGTGGAAAAATTACACAGCAGCAGCATGATGCCATGAAAGATAAGATTCATGGTTTTTATATGACTGGTGTGTCAAACATTAATGGTGCAACTGAAGATACTAAGGATGAGATTGTCGGTGATCGGAATAATGCAATCAATGCGATGAATGGTGTGGCCGACAGCATTGCTGATGCAACTTTGGCAAATGTCAAAAATGATGCACTGAATAAGGAAGATACTGGACTAACTGCTCTGGCCAACCAGATTAAGAATCACATTGATCATGAGGCCAATCTCAGCACGGATGAGAAGAACAAGTATAAGAGGCAAGTTGATGATGCATTGTCAGCTGCCAAAACTAATGTCAACGGCGCAACAACACCTGATGACGTGACCATTGCCTATAATGCTGGCAAGGGTGCCATGCTGGCTGTCCAGGCTGCGGCCGACTTGTACGACGCACAAAATGCCGCTAAAAATAAGCTAGATGATCAATTAGCTGCTGTTGACAATGCGCTTGATGGCCTAACGAACACTGATGCTGCTAGTTTAGCTGCGCTTAAGGATGATGTGCAAGCGGTATATAATAATGCAATTAATCAAGTTAATAATCCTGAGCCAGCAACCCCATCAGTGGTTGCAAGTGCAGCAAATGCAGGATATCAGGCTATGCAGGATATTTTGAATCGGGCCCGGGGATTAAGTCAGACTAAGGCCGATAACAAGAAGGCTTTAGATGATGCTGCATCGGCAGCAAACGGTCGCATTGACAAGTCTAACTTGACTGATGAGCAAAAAGCTGCAGCTCATGCTGCAATCAATCAGGCACGCGATGATGCGAAGAAACAAATTGATCAATCAACAACAGACACGATTGATAAAGCCAATCAAGTTAAAGAAGACGGCCTGACTAATATTCAAAAGGCCGAAGCAGCAGCTAACAAGGCCCATCTTGACGGACTTAAAGCACAAGCTAACAAGGATATTGATCAGGCATGTGATACTGCTGAAGCAGACTTATATACTGAATTTAATAAGTTAACTGCGGCTCAGCCAGCGGAAGCCAAACCGGCTTACGATCAGGCGCATAAAGATATCGAGGCTGCAAGAACTGAGGGACATAATAAGGTTAATGCCGACACTGCTAATGAAACAGATATTGGAAATGCAGTTTCTGAAGCTAAAAATGCTGTCAATACCGCGGTTATTCCAGCTTACTTAGCGATTGCTAAAACTAAGGGTAAGCAGGCCATTAAGGATTATGCCGACCAAATTAAGAATCAGTTAACTAACCAAAAAGACAAAGCGCAGGTTGATTCAATTGTTCAAGCAGGCAATGATGAAATTGACAAGAATGATCAAACTATTGATGCCGTTAATGATACGGTAGCAAGCGTGAAACAACGGATTAAGAATATTAAGACGGCTGCTGATTCGGCTCATGCAGCAGAAATTAGTAAAGCTAAAGACGATGCGATTAACAAACTAAATCACGAATTAAACGGTGATCCTGCGGGAAATAAAATCGGCGTGCTTGATCAAATTGAAGCTCTTAAGGATCACCTGACAGGTGACCAAAAGGCCAAATATGAAAACCAGGCCAAAGACGCATATACGCATGGAGTAGCCGATATTAATGGTTCTTCAAATGTAGCTGATATTAATTCTGCACGTGATACTGGCATTACTAAAATTGATCAGGCATTAGCCGATGCCAAGCTGCAAGCAGCTAAAAATGATGCCAATAAGCGGATAGAAAATGATGCTCAGGATGCTAAGAAAAAGATTAATGATACTAATTTGTCTGCTGAAGATAAAAGTAAATTAATTGCCGAAGTTGATAATGCGGTTTCTGCAGCTGCAAGTCCTGGTGCTGAGCATCAAGTTAATAATGCTGTGGATCAAGCGACGATTGATGGGATTGTTTCTGATGCAGAAAAAAATCTGAAAAATATTGTTGACAGTGCTAACAATGCCGCACTACTTCAAGCGCAGGCTGATGCTAAGAATAAGTTAGAAAATAAAGCTAAGGAATTAACTGATAAAATTGCGGCTGATAAAAAAGCTGATAAGCTGAGCCAAACGCAGGCTGATCAACTTAACGCCGCGGTTAATAAGGAATTAGCTACGGCTGAACATAATATTGCTGCAGCAACGGATCAACAAGGGGTTGCAACTGCAGAAAATAATGGTGAAAGTGCTCTTGCTGGAGCCAGCGATGATATTAATAAGGATGAAGCACAAAAGGCTGATTTGGATGCGATTGCTGCTGCCGTGACAGCTGCAAACAAGCAAATTGATGATATTAACAAAGATCATCCGGGAGATTTATCACCTGAGCAAATCGCTCACTTGCGTGATGAGGTTGAGAATACCAGCAAGGATATTGTTAATCAGATTAACCAGCATCGTAAAGATCAATCTAACGCAATTGAACATATGAACGATGTTAAAGACAATGGTCTGGATCGTTTTAAACACATCACCGATCACTTTACAGATAAGGAAAATGCGGTTAACAAGCTTGAACACCATGCAAGTGTTGCAGAAGCTGGATTAACTACTACTAATCCAGATTACGCGCACTTAAGTAAACCAGAGTTAGCTGCTGCTAATGAAGCAGTTGAAGCTGCGTTAAATTCTGGGCGGAATGATATTTATACCGCTGGTAAAGATGATGATTTAGATACAATTGAGCAAAATGCTGAGAACCAGATTGATCAAGCGCTGCTGCCATCGAAATTACAGAATGAAAAGAATAAGCAGCTTGCTGCGATCAATGATTATGCTTCCAGCAAAGGCAATGCGGCAATTGATGGTCTGAATAACTTATCTGCGGATGAGAAAACTAAATATAAGCAGCAGATTGAGAATGCACGCAAAAAATCTGCAGACAAAATTACGGGAACTAATTTACCGACTAATCCAACTTCTACGCAGTACCAAGATGCACTCAATGCGGTCGATAATGCTGAACAAGGAACGGCAGCCGCCGATTTTGGTCAAACAGCAATTGATAAAATTGTCAATGAAGCGAAGCTAAATTCTAAAAAGCGGCAGGTAATCAATGATCTAGAGCAAGCGGCACAAACAGCCAAAAATGAAAATTCCGGAGCTTCTGCCAGTGCGATTGATGATCTTGTTAACCAAGCTAAAGAAGATATCGGTAATTCGAATACTTCTGATGCAGCCGACTCAGCTTCACCTGATGCTATTAAGAATGAAGCTGTTGGTAAGATTAACAAGCTGGTTGATCAGGCTAAAATTTCTGGTCAAAAAGAACAGACTGCCAAGAATATGAAGCAGAAGAAGGATGACGCTGAAAAAATCATTGACCGTTCGCAATTAACGGATGAGCAAAAAACTGCAGCCAAGAAAAAGTTGGACGCACTTTATAATGATGCGGTTACTCGGCTAAATAATTCTGGCACGACTGAAGATGGACATATATTATCTCCTAACGGTTATGTTGGGGCAGCCCAAATGATTGAAAATGATTTTGCCAAGATGGCAGATCGGATAATTAAAGAAATTCCGAAAATTACCGATTCAGATGGTACACATCCATCAGCGGATGCTGCCAACCACCCATGGTTTGGTAATGAGGCAGACAATGCTCATGCCGATTTAAGTAATCAATGGAATGATTTTAAAGATCATTTAACTAGCGGGCAAAAGGATAAGTACGGCAGTCTGATTGACACGGTCAACCAAAGTATTGCTAACCTTGATCAATCTAAAACTTCTCATGATTCTTCAATCGAGGATGCAACGGCAACTTACGATAAAGGTTTGACGGCTCTGAACAAGCTGAGAGCAATTAAAGAGATTGAAGATCAAGTTACTGCAGCTAATAATGCAATTGACGGTACGAATAGCTTAAATACTGACCAGAAGAATGCTTATAAAGAGCAGATTAAGCAAAATGCGCAAAAGGCCATTGACCGGGTTAATGGCATAGCGCCAACCGATAATGATCAGATTGGCAACCAAGATAAGATAACTGGGGCTAAGCAAAATGATCTGCAAAATATTGTCAATACTGCTAAAGATAAGAATGCAGGATTAGTAGCTGATGCTAAACAGAATGCAATTGCTGCAATTAATGCTGCTTATGCTGCGGCTAAACAAAAACTGGGCGCGGCATATCAACCAAATGGTCAACTTGATCAGGCTAAGCAGCATGAACTTGATAAACTTAATGGTTTATCCGTTGCTGGTATTAATGAAGGTTTGAATGATGCGATTAAGAATGTCGCTAAGGCAGCCTTGGACGATGCTGCTAGTTATGCAAATGACCAGATCGATCAGTTGACACATTATACTAATGCTCAAGGCCAACAGGTAGCAATGTCTAATGATGAAAAGCAGGCTTTGAAGGATCAAGTTAAGCAAGATGTTGAGACTGGTAAGAATAATATTGATAATGCCTATGCTGATCCCGCCGATACAGATGCGGTTAATACGACTGACAAGGCAATCATCAGTGGGGCCCGTAATGATGCAATTAATGAGATCAATAAGGACTACACTGATCAAGCTAAGCTTAACCATGTCTTAGATAATAACGATACTGTTAAACTTGATCGGGCTCAGGAACAAGCGGCCAAGGATCTGGCCGCCATGCACCAAGCAGCAGTTGATAAGCTGCACGAGCAGTACGGGCCAAATGCGGATACTTCTAAGGCAGATGCCGCATATAATAACCATAAGACAGCTATTGGCACTAGCGTTGATGATGTCAAGACAGATGAGCTGGCTGCCCAGAAAGAAATTGCCCAAGGGGCAATTTCAGATGGCGCTAATAATGCCAAACAAGAAATTGATAAGTCTAACCATACATCGGCCGAAAAGGAAGCCTTGAAAGGGCAGATTGCCCAAGATGCCACGGCTGCTGACAAAGTAATCACAGGTGCTAATGCCGCTACAGTCAATGGTGCAATGAATGATCAGTTGGATATCATTGCGGCAGATGGCAAGGGCAATAGTAGCGAGGACACCAATGCAATGACTAATAGCTTGGCCGTGCAAAAAGAACGTGATCAAGCTAAGTTAGATGCTGAACGTGATCAAGCAGTGAAGGACCTACATGATAAGTTTGGCAATCAAGCCGATACGTCTAAGATTGACCAGGCAACACAAGCAGCCAAGCAGGCAATTGACCAGGCAACGAGTGCAGCTGCTGCCCATGCGTCTGAAGCAACTGGTGAAAAAGAGATTTCCAAGGGTGCGGTGCAAGATGGCCAAATAGCAGCTGGTAAGCTGATTGAAGGCATCACGCATGGTAAAGCAGGCAAGCCTTATAGCCAACATGAAAAGAATGCGTTGACTAATGCCGTACAAGGTGTCGTTAATACGGCTAATGGTGCTAATGGCAGCCAAGGCGAGCTTGACATGGCGGCTGATATTAATCAGGCACGCCAAGATGCGTTACAAAATATCCTGGATATCGTTACGGATGGTTCAGCCAAGAACCAAGCAGCTCTTGATGGGGACCAAGCGGTCGAACATGACCGGGAAGTGGCTGCAGCTCAGGAACAGGAGGCCAAGGACCTGGCCGCCCTGCACCAAGCAGCAGTTGATAAGCTGCACGAGCAGTACGGGCCAAATGCGGATACTTCTAAGGTAGATGCTGCTTACAATAACCATAAGACAGCTATTGGCACTAGTGTTGATGATGTCAAGGCAGATGAGCTAGCTGCCCAGAAAGAAATTGCCCAAGGGGCAGTTTCGGATGGTGCCAATAATGCCAAAAAAGAAATTGACCAGTCTAACCATACAACCGCCGAAAAGGAAGCCTTGAATGGACAGATTGCCCAAGATGCTGCAGCAGCGGACAAGGTAATCACAGGTGCTAATGCTACTACAGTCAATGGTGCAATGAATGATCAGTTGGATATCATTGCGGCAGATGGCAAGGGTGACAGTGCCAATGATGCTAGTGCAATGGCAAACAGCTTGGCTGTGCAAAAAGAACATGCCAAGCAAGAAGTTGCTAATGGCGCCGCTGCGGCCAACACTGCTGTAGATGGTTTAACTAATCATCAAAATGGCAAACCATACACGGCGGCTGAAAAACAGGCAATCAAGGATCAAATTGCCAAGTATGTTGATGAGGCTAATCATGAGGCGAACGGCACAATTGATCAAGCTGCTGATAAGGGACAAGTTACAAGTGCCAAGCAAGACGCACTTGATAAAATTAGTCATATCAAGGATGCAGTTTCCGGCAATGATGATTCTGTCTTAAAACCAATTTGGGATAATGATAAGAATGTCCAAAAAGATCGGATTGACCAGGCAGCCCAAGCTGTGAAAGATGAGATTGATTCTGATCCCAACAAGCCTGCTGCCGATAAGGCCAAAGACAAGCAAAAGATTACTGATGCAGCTAATGCAGCGAAGAATAAAATCGATCACGAAACCGATCCAAGTCATGTCAAAGATGATGGTTTGCAGGGCCAAAAAGATGTTGCCAAGCTAATGGTACAGGCAGCAGCTGATAAGGCTAAGGAACAGATTGATCACTTCAAGGATCCGAGTGGAAATGGCTACAATGATGAGGTTAAGAATCACTTGAAGAATGAAATCGATCAGCTTGTTAATAATGCAATTAATGGCGAGCATGGTAATGATGGCACAATCGATCATGCTGCTGATGAAGCGGAAATAAATAAAGCAGAAACGGATACCATAAATGCCATTAGTCATGTTTTAGCTCCAAGTCATATTCAGGACGTGATCAATCAAGTTTATCTAGCTCATGTTTCAGTTCCTATACCGACAGTTAAGCCAGTTGTCGCAACTGATAAGGGTACCAAACAGACTTTAATGCATAATGCCTACCTATATAATGAAAATGGTGTCCGTGCCAACAGCATTACTCTTCGGCATGGTTCTGCCATTAGGACTTATGGTGAAAAGGTTATCAATGGTCGGAAATTCTTTATTGTAAAAGACAATGGCGAAACTTACTATCTTGCGCAAGGCAATATTAACAGCACTAATCGTGTCTTGGGCCATAATGCTTATCTCTATAATCAGTACGGCATATTAACCGGTAAACGCAAGTATCGCAAGTATCAAATTATTCATACTTTTGGTGATGCCGTGCGGATTCACGGAAAAAGCTATTACTGCATTGGTGCCAATCAATTTATCCGTGCAAGCAATGTCCTTCATCGAGGTTCTAATATTGATCGGGATGACAATCCACTTTTCCCAACGATTGGAGTAAAGAAGAAGGTTATGCATGATGCATATCTTTACGATAAAGATGGTCAATCGACTGATGGTGTTATGATTGCAGCCGGTTCGGTTGCACAAGTTTCGGGCAGTGAAATAATTAACGGCAAGAAATACTACCGGTTACTCGACGGCAAGTATATTGCTGAAGGTAATTTTGATGCGAAAAAGACGCAATTAACGCACAATGCCTATGTTTACAATAAATATGGTGAGCGAATTGGAAAAAAGGTTCTGCCAAAGAATCAGTATGTTAATACTTATGGTGCACCGGTTTCGATTCGCGGGAAAAAATATTTCGTTGTTAGTGCAAATAAATTTGTAAAACAAGCAAATTTTGCTAAGAAATAATTTGCTTCCTAGCCAAGAGAAAAGTGTTCGTAGTTACTAGATTTTACCTCTAGCAACTGCAAACACTTTTTATTTAGGCAAAAAGTTTACTTAAAGTTGGCCTTCTTGATGTAGTGGTGTAGTAACTCTTCTTATGAATTTTGAAGGGGTTACCATAATTTATGGTGGTTGTCTTAGCCTTGGTGAACTTCCTGCTAATTCGGTTGTTGCTATGGTCATAAATGTAGGCGTGGTGTATGATTTTATCATTGCTGATTATGCCAGGTACCGATAATTGCGGTTAGGCGTGAGCAGTGTGTTTGTCAGATTAACCTTTTTAACATAATGGTTATAGACAACTGTATAATATTTTTTCTTTTTGCAACTATATATAAATACCACTTATGCAAATTAATAGAGCGATAACACTTGAAAAGTAAAATCTAATTAAATTCTCATGTTTTAGCTTGACGGGTAAGTATATACTTAATATTTAGAATTAAGAATTAGGTGAAAGCATGTTTGATTACCGTAATAATCTGAAAACAATTTTGAATAAAACAGCTGGCGACGATAAAAGCCTGCGCAATGGCATAGCGGCGATCAATGCCATTATTAAAATGACCGCGGACGGTGAAGAACCAATCGAGCCGTCGTCAGAGCCAAATAAGACGAAGCAAAATAATCTTGCAATTCCCTTTGCCGGTCAGAAAGAAGTAAAGGCGCTGCTGGTGGCGCTTGCTGAATTGATTCAGTCCCCGGGCAGTAGGCAGGCAAAAGAGCAAGCGCTGACAAAGCTGCACCAATTAACCTTTGTCCCCAAAGTGGGCAAGGAATACGGCAAGGAGCTGGGCCAGCTTGACCGGGCCATTCAAGCATCGGTTGCGACTAAGGAAACTGTCAATCAGCAAATTTTTGAACAGGCGCTGAAACCGAAAAAACCGGTTAAACGTGATTACCGCAAGGGCAAACGCTATACCGTGATCCGCCTGCTTGCGGGCTGTGACCTGATTAATGATGATAATCGGCGCGTTTTCACCCTGAAAGAGTCGCAGATTCATTCGCTTAATTTGAAGAGCGGGGATATAGTTGAGGCGATTGCGGAAGAAAATAATCCTAATTATGAAGCGACGATTTTGCGCGTGGTCGGTTTTCGCGAGCTTGCCAGCACCGAATTTGATAAAATTATTACTTTTAAATACGGCGTGGTGCAGGGGCGACCTGGACATCTGGCGGTCAGCCGTAATATTAAGGGTGAAAAGCTGCGTGTGCGCGGCAAAGCCGTGCTTCTGCCGGTTGATGCCAGCAATTTTCAGGAGTCTGCTGCCCAGCTGGTTGACGGGGCAATTGTTGATTTGGCTTGGTATGATGGAGATGTTCGTTTGAAGAAGAATCCGGCGGACGCAATCAAGTTGCGCTGGATTTATCAGGTTGACCGACCGAAGGCAAAGACCGCACAGAAAAAGAAAAAGGCTGTTAGCAGCCAGGATGCAGCAGAGTTAAGCAAGTTAGATATGGATTTGCACTACCAGCGCGTGGGCATTGCCGTTGGCGACAACCAGAATGAAGCAATGCTTGAGGGCATTGTCAACCGCTATCACGGCATTCCCATTCCAATTGACGCTTTTCAGGGCAAGAAAAAAGTGATCGAAAATCAGTTAAAGGATCTCGATATTGTGATTTTGGTGACCGCATTCGCTGCGCACGACAGCACCTGGAATATCCGTGAATTCGCCAGCAAGTATGGTGTCCGCTTTGCTGTTAGTTCGAGCAAGGGCTACCAGGCTTTTGAGCGGGCACTCTACCGCGCAGCAAACGGCTTACCTGCTTATGAGGGCAATCAGACGATTGACTACCGAATAATGGAAGAAAATAAGTAAACTTTACTCTAAGAATAATCACGGTGGAAAAGCAATATAATATCATAAAAATGGCCGATGAGGAAATCAAGTCTTCATCGGTCATTTGGCTTCCATCAGCTTTAATAGCTGATTTCCTTCTTAAATAATTTATTGTCAACAATTGACAGGGTGATGGTTGCATTGGATTCATGCTTACCTTGAATATCCGTCTTATAGTATATTTCCTGCCGGTTTTTGTGGTACCACTGGCTCCAGAAACCGCCGGAGATTACTTCATCAGGTTTGCCAAATTCATTGATGATTTTTTGATAACCAAGCCCGCGTGGCAATTTTTTGTATTTTTGCAGGGTAATTTTGTCTTTAGGTCGTCTATATTTAAAACCTTGAGTTAACTTATATCTGGCTCGACCATGGACAATTTGTACCTCAACTACCATTGAATAATCTTTCCCGGCTTGCCAGATGTAGGTTTTGCCTTTGTCTTCCTTTTCAACGCTTTTGGGTTTGCCAAGAATTTTTTTTGCTTGTTTCAGCGTGGTCCCGCCTTTGCCGTAAATGCCGACATGATTTTTGCCAATTTGCGTAAAATCGGCAAGTTTGATCTGGTCGAATTTTTGTCGTAATTTCAGGCATTCCTGGTAGTCATCGTCATCTTTTGCATTGTTGTTTGCGCACGCGTTTGTTAGGGTCAGAATGCTTAACAGCAAAATGATGAAATAAACTTTGTGGTTGAATTTAGTCATGAAAGTCTTTTTTCCTTTCAATAATAAAACCGTGTCTGTTTATTAAGCATTATATAACTAAGCTTAGAAAAATCCATAAACTATTTGCGTATTATTTGAACTGACTAATGGAAATTTAGTAAACTAATTATATTAGTCAAAAATGGAGGACCTAAAGATGACAACGATCAAAAAACCATTCCCGTGGAAACGCGGCCTGATTTTACTTGCCGGTCTTGAAATTGTGGCCCTTGCCGTTAATTTCTTTTACGCGCCACTCAATACTGCCGTCGGCGGCTCCACCGGTATTTCGATTTTAGTCGATGCCGTGTGGGGAATTAACCGCTCTGTAACGGTGTTTATCATCAATTTATTGATGTTAATTTTAGCATTTATTTTTCTAGGCAAAAAAAAGGTGTGCAATATTGTTGTCGGCAGCATGCTTTTGCCGGTTTTGATGCAAATTACGCCCAGTTTCAAGGTGATTGATAATGATCTGCTGGCAATGATTTATGGCGGGGCCTTGATGGGCTTTGGCGTGTCGCTGCTATACCGGGTAAATGCTTCAAGCGGAGGGACAACGGTGCCGCCGCTGATTTTGCAAAAATATTTATACATTGATTCGGCTACCAGCCTGTTTATCATTGATATGGCAATCATTTTCCTGAATGTATTTGTTGACGGCTGGAACGCATTTTTCCTCGCGGCATTTTCGCAGGTGATTACCACGCTAACGATGCGCTATACCGAAACTGGGTTCAACAAAAAATATCAGGTGCGAGTGATGAGCAACCGCAAGATAGATGAAATTCGGGCAATGTTACAGGAGGAATATCAGGGCCTAACGATTTATGATGTGACCGGCGGCTACAGCGATAAGGACAAGCAGCTGCTGTGGGTGGTTGTCGATCCCAATGAGTACGGCCGGCTCGTGTCGCACGTGCAGGACATTGATGCCGATGCGTTTATTATTACCGAAAGCGTGGCGAAGGTTCACGGCGGAAGGTGGCGGATTTGATAATAGTTCAACTTCGTTTAAAATAATTCAAATTAGTTCAATTTTGTTCACTTTTTATTTATATTTTTTGCAAAAAATTATTTTAAACATCAACGCTGGTTAATTTTTTCTGGCTAAGAATTGAAATTTGGTAGTAATAATCATTGTTATTAAAAAAATTCTACACGTGCTTGAAAAAATAATCTGTTATCTGCTAGAGTTTCTGAAGAACAATATTTACTTGAAAGCGAAGAAAAAGCAGTGAACCAATATTTTGTCAGATATCAATTGACTACTAGGGTTTACGCTCAAGTTTTTGCAAGTCTGGTGGGAATGATTTTTTAATTGCCTTCTGCCTTCAACGGTAGTATCATAAAGTAGTTGTATTTGTGGGGACCTCCACATCTGCAACCGCACATTTTGGGGTAAGAAGTCTTGTTGAAAGCACCCCAATTGGCGAGTCTAAGTATTTTTTCGGAGGTGCAATAGATGTACGCAATTATCAAGACCGGTGGCAAGCAATACAAAGTTGCCGAAGGTGACAGCGTTTATGTTGAGAAGCTGGATGTTGAAGAAGGCAAAGAAGTTACTTTTGACCAAGTTATCTTGGTAGCTGACGGCAAAGACGTTAAAGTCGGCAGTCCGTTAGTTGCAGGTGCCAAAGTATCTGCCAAAGTTGAGAAGCAGGGTAAGGAAAAGAAAGTTGTTACTTTCAAGTACAAGCCAAAGAAGCACTCACATTCTAAGTACGGCCACCGTCAACCTTATACTAAGGTTACAGTTGAAAAGATTGAATTAAGCTAGAGGTGAAATGAGAATGAATATTTTTGGTTTGAAATTATTTGCCCACCACAAGGGTGGCGGTTCTACTTCTAATGGTCGTAATTCAGCTGGTCGTCGTTTAGGCGCTAAAGCTGGAGACGGACAAACTATTCATGCAGGGACGATTATTTACCGTCAACGCGGTACGAAGATTCACCCAGGCAAGAATGTTGGTCAAGGCGGCGATGATACTTTATTTGCATTAGTAAGTGGAGTAGTTAAATTTGAACGTTATGACAAGTACAGAAAGCAAGTTTCTGTAATTCCGGTTGAAGAAGAAGCTAAATAAGTTAGTTTTTTCGATTAAATGGCGAAAAGCATTTGCTTCTCGTCTTTTTTATTCGTTGCTTTATATATTGATATAGAAACCATTAGTCTTTGCACTAAATCAGCGGTAAAATAGTTAATAAGAAATTTATGGAAAGCTGGCCGTGAGATGACTGAAGAAAATGAATTATTGACCTTATTGAATAAGCGAATTGCGTCAGTGACAAACTTAATTAAAGATGCAGGTGCTGATGCACTCATTATTTTTAATCAAGCAAACTACCGATATTTGACTAATTTTACTGGTGAGGAAGCACAGTTAATTGTAACCGCGCACGGTGACCGCATCCTGCTGTCAGATTCGCGTTTTGCCGACCAAATTAAGGCTCAGGCACCGGGAAAATTAGCCGTGATTATGAAGCGCGGTGACCAGGATCAGGAAATTACCAAGCAGCTGCAGGCACTGAACTTGAAGAAAGTGCTGGTTGAAGGAGAATTTGTTTCCGCAGTGGAATATGCCAACTTGCAGCGCTTAAACCCTGACCTTGAGTTTTCAATCTGTGAGGAACTGGTTGAGCGGGTGCGCAATGTTAAAGACGAGCTGGAACTTAGGGCCTTGCGGCAGGCAATTGCTATCTCGATGGCTAGTTTCAAGGGAATTTTACCGTTGGTAAAACCCGGTGCCATTGAACGCAATGTTGGTGCCAAGCTTGACTACTTGTTTAAGATTAATGGCGGAGAAGGGCCTAGTTTTGATACGATTATCGCTTCGGGCGTGCGCTCGGCCTGGGCACACGGCGTTGCCAGCGACAAAGAAATTGCGGACGGCGACATGGTGGTGATCGATTTTGGTGCGTTTTATCATGGTTATGCAGCCGATATTACGCGAACGGTTGCTGTGGGCAAGGTTGATCGTGAAATGCATCAGATTTATGACATTGTGCACGAAGCCCAGCGGCGCGGAATTGCGGCAGCGGTTGCCGGCAATCATGGCCGCGATGTTGATGCGGCCGCCCGTGACTACATTAACGAGCAAGGCTATGGGCAGTATTTTGGTCACGGCATCGGTCACGGGATCGGACTCGAAATTCACGAATTATGTCAACCGGCACTCCCGTTTGGCAAGCAAGAACTGGTAAATAATATGGTTCACACAGTTGAACCGGGAATTTACCTGCCAAATAAAGGCGGCGTCAGAATTGAGGACGATGTTTTAATCAATGGGCAAAATCCGGAAGTTTTATCGACCTTGCCCAAAGATGAATTAATTTCTTTATAAAGTAACGATTATTTATAGTCAAAAGTCCAACAAATTGGTAAGATATATTATGGAGATGAGGTACTTACTATGACAATGATTTCAGTTAACGAATTTAAGAATGGTTTGACCATTAAATTTAATAATGATTTATGGCGAATCGTTGAATTTCAGCACGTTAAGCCGGGAAAGGGCAGCGCCTTTGTTCGCTCAAAGCTGAAGAGTTTAACCACGGGGGCAGTTCAGGAAAATACTTTTAGGTCAACTGCCAAGGTGGAAACTGCAGAAATTACGACGAAGGAAATGCAGTACCTGTATAATGACGGTGCAAGTTATGTCTTTATGGACACGGAAACTTACGACCAATTATCAGTGCCGACTGAACAAATCAAGGAAGAATCCAAGTACCTTAAAGAAAATATGGTTGTCAGTGTTATTATGCATGAAGGTAAAACGTTAGGGATTCAGTTGCCGAATACGGTTGACTTGACGGTTGCCAAGACTGAACCTAATATCAAGGGTGACACGTCTTCTGGCGGCGGCAAGCCGGCAACAATGGAAACCGGACTAGTTGTCAACGTTCCGTTCTTCATTAGTGAGGGCGATGTGTTGACGATTAATACCGTTGACGGCACCTATGTATCGCGTGCAAATAAGTAATTTATTTGAGGTAAAAAAATGGTAGATAGTTCAAAAATTGTCTTAGATGGTAAAGAAAACAGTGAACAGATCGAAATTGATCCGCGGGTTCTTGAAGTTATTATGGGCATTGCTGCGCAAAAAGTTGACGGCGTTGCCGGAATGCAGGGCAATATGATTTCCGGCATTAACCGTGTTCTGGGGCGCGAAGACCGCCACCGCGGTGTCAATGTTAGTGTTGACAGCGATAACAATATTGTTGCCGATGTTTACATTTATGTTGAGGCGGGAAAGTTTGTTCCGAAGGTTGCTACATCTCTGCAGACGAAGCTTAAGGCACAATTGCTGCAGATGACCGATTTGATTCTGAAAGAAATTAATGTTCATGTTGTCGGACTAGTTTTCCCAGACGAAAAAGTTGAAGATAATCAAGACAAGTCTGAACTATTTTCGGATGATAATGAAAAGGATACTAATGAATCAGCATCAGAGTCGTAGAGTGGCACTGCAGGCAGTATATTTGGCCAATCAGGAGCCGGAGTATGATGCCGCAGAAGTTGAAAGTGAAATTGTTTCCGTGCTTGATTTGAAGGAACTTTCTGCTTATTCAAAAACTTTGATTGCGGGAGTTCTTTCCCAACGTGAAGAGCTAAAAGATGAAATAGCCGCTCACCTGAAAAAGGATTGGCGTCTGAAGCGGATTAATCAAATCACACTGGCGATTCTTGAGCTTGCATTGTATGAAATTACATCCAGCCAAGAAATTGAACCAAAAGCTGCAGTGAATGAGGCCCTGAATTTGTGTGACGAATTTGCTGATCCGAAGACCAAGCCTTTTGTTAATGGAATATTAGCTAATTTCATTAAATAAAGATATGCAGCCGGCAAAGATGCCGGCTGTTTTTGTTGAAAAAGGTAGTAAGAAATGGGTAAGATTCTTGATGGACAGGGCTTAGCTGATTTGCGTGCGGCGCGGTTAAAAAAAGAAGTTCAAATTTTAAAAAATCAGGGACAAGTCCCGTTATTTTGCGTAATTAATATTGGTGCCGATCCGGCCAGCAGAGTTTATATTAAGAGTAAAAAGAAGCGTGCAGATGAGGTTGGGATTAAGCAGAAGATTTACCAGTTACCAGTAGATGAAACGCAGGCAGATCTGTTGACGCTGATTGATCGGTTGAATTTTGCTAAACAAGTTTCGGGAATTATCCTGCAGCTGCCGGTGCCGCGGCAGATTGATGCTGCCAAGGCGTTAGCGCGAATTGATCCGGAAAAGGATGTCGATTGCCTGACCCCGAGTAATGTTGGGCGGTTATGGCAGGGCCGGCATTTTGTTGAGCCGGCGACCGCTTCCGGCATTATTGCCCTGCTTGACTATTACAAGATTAAGTTAGCTGGCAGAAATGCCGTAATTGTCGGCCGCAGCAATATTGTGGGCAAGCCGCTGGCGGCAATGCTGCTTGAACGGGATGCGACTGTTTCGCTGCTCCACAGTAAAACACAGGATCTAGCTGCGCACACTCAAGAAGCCGATATTTTGGTTTCGGCAGTCGGCAGACCGAACCTGATTACTGCTAACATGGTTAAGCCAGGCGCAGCTGTGATTGATGTCGGTATTAACCGCACCGCTTCCGGCCAACTTGTTGGGGATGTTGCATTTGCGGAGGTTAGAGAAAAAGCGGGCTACCTCACACCGGTTCCCGGTGGCGTCGGTCCTTTGACCGTTGAGTCATTGATGGAGCAGGTTGTTAAATTAACAAGGAGACAAAATGGCAGATAATAAATATCTCACCGTAACGGATTTAAATTATTACATCACCCAAAAATTCAAAAATGATCCGTATCTGCATAAGGTTTTTTTGCAGGGAGAATTATCTAATTTTCGCTTTCGGCGCAATTCTCACCAGTATTTTTCACTGAAAGATGAAAAGTCCAAAATCAATGTCGTGATGTTTCGTTCCTACTTTGATAAGGTTAAATTTAAGCCGGAGGAGGGCATGAAGGTTTACGTTACCGGCTATGTCAGCGTGTACGGTGCCCAGGGCTCATACCAATTTTATGCGGAAACGATGGAACCAGCGGGTTTGGGTGCCCTTTATGAGCAGTTAAAGCAGCTGCAGGCTAAATTAGCAAAAGAAGGTTTGTTCGACCGAAGCCATAAAAAGTCCTTGCCCCGCTTTCCCGATAATATTGCGGTTATTACCAGTGCTTCTGGTGCCGTTATCCATGATATTTTAGTGACAGCTAACCGGCGTTTTCCCCATGCGGAAGTTGATTTGTTTCCGGCGCAGGTGCAGGGCGACCGGGCGGCCGACTCGCTGGTTAGTGCCATGCGGCAAATTGCTTCCTATGGCGACAAGTATGACGTTTTAATTATTGGTCGCGGGGGCGGCTCGCTTGAGGATTTGTGGCCGTTTAATGAGGAGAGAGTAGTACGGCAGGTTTACCAGATGCCGATGCCGGTGATTTCTTCGGTTGGCCACGAAACCGATACGACATTGTGCGATTTGGTTGCTGATGCGCGGGCAGCCACGCCAACAGCTGCTGCCGAGTATGCGACACCAAGTCTCACGGACGAACTAGCGAATATTCACCAGCTGCAAAGCGGTTTGCTTGCCAGTATGCAAGCAATCATCCGCGGCAAACGGGACCTGTTAAACAGAATCAATAATTCGGTAATCATGCGTGAACCCGCGAGGTTATACGATCAGCAGGCGCAAACGCTGGATATGCTGCAGCAGCGGCTTGAGCGTAGCAGCAAGCAAAGAGTCGCCCGGGCACGTCAAGAATACCAGTTGCTGAAGCAAAAATTACATGCTGCAGGACCGGGAAAAGAATTACGGCAGACAAAGCAGCAGGTAGCTTTTTTAAGCAGCCGTCTAACAAATAACATGCAGCACTTTTTACTCGGAAAACGCAACTTGTTCAAACAGACCGCCCAGCAGCTGGATGATTACAGTCCGCTGAAAACTTTGGAGCGCGGGTTTGTGTATGCAACCGATCAGGAAGGCAAGACTCTAGGCTCAGTTGACCAGATCAGCGAACAGGAAAAACTTAACTTGCACTTTAAGGACGGAATCGTTAAGGCAACAGTAAATTCAATTAGGAGAACAAACGATGGCAACGAAAAAGAATAATTTTGAAGCACAGCTAGCAGATTTACAAAAAATAGTAACTAATTTGGAAAATGGTAATGTACCTTTGGAGGATGCATTGGAGCAGTTTCAAACCGGTGTGAAAATCAGCCGCAATCTAAATAAAACGTTGACGGAGGCTGAGCAAACAGTTGCCAAGTTAATTGACAGCGATGGCGCTGAACATCCACTTGATCCCAATAATGCTAATGCACCCGAGGAATAAAATGACTACTTTTAATGAATTTCGTGCACATTACACACCCCTGATTGACGATTATTTACAAAAACATTTGGCAACTGAAGTTGATGATCAAAAAATCAGCCAGATTATGTCCTATTCGGTGATGGCTGGCGGCAAGCGGCTGCGGCCGTTACTTTTCTTGGCAACGCTTGATGCTCTAGACCAGCAGATTACTGACCATGATTTGCGCATTGCCTGCGGGATTGAGCTGATTCATACCTATTCGCTGATTCACGATGATTTGCCGGCGATGGATAATGATGATTACCGTCGCGGCAAGTTAACCAGCCACAAAAAATGGGGCGAAGCAGAAGCAATTTTAGCGGGGGATGCATTGCTGCCATTAGGTATTCAGTGGATTAGCGAGGGCAGTCAGTCTGCCGCGCTTGCAACGATTATTACCAAGGCTGTTGGCCCCAACGGGATGGTTGGCGGGCAATATTTGGATATTGATTCAACTAATAATGACAGTGTTGCTGGCGACAGCCAGTTTATCAACCGCATGGAATGGTTAAAAACCGGCTGCCTGATTCAGGCAAGTGTGGAGATGGCCGCTGTTGCTGCCGGTGCTTCTGCTGAACAAAAAAAGCAGCTGCTCGTTTTCAGCCGGGCATTTGGCCGATCTTACCAGATTTATGATGATCTAGTGGATGTAGTTGAAACTAGCGAGGAAGCTGGCAAGGCCACCCATAAAGATCAAGAAGCCGGAAAGAATAATACGTTAACTTTATTGGGAATCAAAGAAAGCCGGTTGGAACTAATAAAGTTAATCGATGAGGCTAAAGCAAGTTTGACTGGCTTGAACGGAACAGTTCTAGCTGGCTTTCTTGCACTATATCAAAAGGTATTGTAATGACAAAAAAACGTGCGGATGTTTTATTAGCGCAGCAAGGAATCTTTAATTCACGCACCCAGGCTCAGCGAGCAATTATGGCCGGCTTGGTATCGGATCATAATCACCAGCGGATTGATAAGAGCGGAACACTTCTTCCTGAGGATGAGGTCTTTTATGTTAAAGATGATGGCAAAAAGTATGTGTCGCGCGGCGGTTTCAAGTTAGAGAAAGCGCTTAAGTCCTTTGCGATTTCACTACAGGATAAGATCTGCCTGGATATTGGCGCTTCAACCGGCGGTTTTACCGATGTTGCTCTGCAAAATGGCGCGAAAAAAGTTTATGCGCTGGATGTTGGATACAACCAACTGGCCTGGCAATTGCGCGATGATCCCCGCGTGATTGTGATGGAAAAGCAGAATTTTCGTTACAGCAAGCCAGCAGACTTTACCCAAGGGCTGCCGGATTTTGCAATGACCGATGTATCCTTCATTTCGCTCGATTTAATTATGCCCCCAATGTACCAAATTCTGCGGGATCACTGTGATGCGGTGTGCTTGATTAAGCCGCAGTTTGAAGCAGGTCCGGAGAATGTCGGCAAGCACGGGATCGTTCACGATCATGCGGTTCACGTTCAGGTAATTAAGCATACAATGGCTAAGGCAATGGCACTCGGTTTTAACGTTCTTGGCCTTGATTTTTCGCCGATTAAGGGCGGCAAAGGCAACATTGAATTTTTAATTCATTTACAAAAAAATATTGCTTCTGGTGGCCAGAAAATTTGGCAGGGAAGTCCGGAAGAGGTTGTTGAAGAGGCAGTTAATAATCTTTAGGAGTTATTAAAATGTTAGTTGAGCTGGATATTAAAAACTTTGCAATTATTAAGGCATTGAAGGTTCGCTTTCAAGAGCACATGACGGTGCTGATCGGGGAAACCGGTGCGGGCAAGTCGATTATTATTGACGCCGTTTCCCTATTAATGGGCGGCCGCGGACAAAAAGAAATGATTCGCAGCGGTGAAAAAAAAGCGGTCGTGACCGGTTTGTTTGAATTAACTGGTCAGGAAAAAAAGATTGCCCAACTATGCGATCAGTATGGTCTGCCATATTCGGACAATCAGCTGGTAATCAGCCGCGAACTCGCAAGTAAGGGCCGCAATGTTGTGCGCATCAACGGACAGCTGACGACGATTAATGTGCTGCGGGACTTAGGCAATTACTTGGTTGATATTCACGGGCAGAATGACCAGCAGATTTTGATGGATCAGGACCGGCAGATTGATTTAGTTGATAATTATGCACCGGAATCCTTCAAGACCGAATTAAAAAAATATCAGGCAGACTTTGCCCAGTGGCAAAAATTAACAGAGCGGTTACGTCATTTGCGTCAAGATGCCCAGGAATTGGCGCAAAAACAAGATATCTTGCAATTTCAAAATGATGAATTAACAGCCGCCGAACTGACCGAGCCCGATGAAGATGACCAGCTGGAAGAAGAATATAACGAGTTAAACAATTATCAGAAAATTGTCGACACGGCCAATTATTTTATGCAGCTTTATGATGATGAAGAGCACGGAATTGAGACTCTGCTAGGGGATGCGCAAACGGCGATGGCCGATCTCTCCGAATATGGTGCCAAATTTAAGGATGTTGCCAAGACGGTTGATGATGGTGTTTACGCATTGAGTGACGCCCGCAGCGAACTGACGAGCCTGCTGGATGAGATGGACTTTGATGAAGAACGCTTTCAGTATGTGTCAAACAGGTTAGACACATTAAACTCACTCAAGAAAAAATATGGTCCGACGCTGCCGGATGTCTTTTCTTTTTATGCAAAGGTGCAAAGAGAGCTAGGACAGTATGAAACTGGCGGCTTAGATGAAGAAGCGTTAGCAAAAGAGGTTGCTGCTTCCGAAAAAAAACTAACAGACGAAGCAAATCAGCTGCACCAGGAAAGAGAAAAAGTTGCCCGTTCGCTGGAAGAAAAAATCAAACAGGAACTGGCCGATCTTTACATGGCAAAAGCACGTTTTTCGATCAGTTTTAGTGAAAGCAAAACCTTTACTAACAAGGGAATTGATGAAATAGTCTTCTTAATTGCTCCAAACCCAGGCGAAGAATTGCTGCCGCTGGTGAAAATAGTTTCCGGCGGTGAGCAGTCGCGGCTGATTTTGGCATTGAAAGCAATTTTCAGCAGAGTAGAGCCTGTGGGCACAATGATCTTTGACGAAATTGATACCGGTGTCTCTGGTCGGGTTTCGGCCGCCATTGGCGAAAAACTGCATTCAATTGGGCAGAGCAAACAGGTGATTGCGATTACCCACTCGCCTCAGGTGGCTGCGGCTGGTGATCAAAAATATCTGGTGGCTAAACAAGTTAAAGACGGGGCAACATATACACAGATTGGTCCGTTGACTCAGGAAGAAACGGTCACGGCAATTGCTGAAATGATGGCGGGCAGCGATGTTACGGAAGCTGCCAAGCAAAATGCTACCGATCTAATGGAAAGTTTTAAAAAGAAAAAATGAAAATAATTCAGACACCGGTTTTAACGGGCGCTGAACAACATGATGTCAAAATGTTAATGCAACAAATTCACCAACATGACCAGACCTACCGCGACCCGTATTTGAGCAATCAATTTAATTATTTCTCAGAAATGCCTGCCTTTATCCTTGCGTATGAAGGCACCCTTTTGATTGGCCTAGCGGTGATTTATGCGGATGAAAAGCCACATGAGGAAGTAGAAGTTTTCGTTGAAGTTTTACCCGAAAGACGCAGGCAGGGAATTGCAAAAAAATTAATCAGGCTGGTTAAAAAAATCTTAGCTGAATACGGGTACTACGATATTTTTTATCTGTCTGAGCAAAATTTTTTAAGGCAAAGTAAAAGTTTCATTGCTAACAATCACTTGGTGCCTGATCCTGCTAATTCGGCTTATTATCTGCAAACAACGAAAATTCCGCGGCTTGCGGTTGCAGCTTCATTAAAAAGGGAGTTGACTGTTGAAAAAATTAAGGAAAGTGAAATCCCTGAGGTAGTTGCAATTTATAAAGAGGTTTTTGGCGAAAGCCGTCAGGTTGCAACTAACTATGTCACGCAGGAATATCATGATTCACTGACTATAAGTTTAGTTTTAAAAAAACAGGGTAAGATCGTTGGCTATTGCAGCATTGATCTGGTTAAGGATGCCTATTTTTATGGCCTGTTTGTCGCTAAAAAGTATCAGGGACGCGGATATGGCAGTTATTTTATGCAAAAAATGATGGAATTACTGCAAGCAAAAGGGATTACGACTTTTGCTTTGGATGTCGAACTAGATAATCAGCGGGCACTGCATGCTTATCAAAAGTTGGGCTTTGAAATTAAAACAAAAATTGTTTATTTGAAAGAGAAAAAATGACTAAACAAGAAATAGGAATAACTGCAACTGCTAATTTGACAAATATACAGAAAACAGAAGTAAATGAGCTGATGGAAAAAATTCATCAGCATGATGGAACCTGTAAGGATCCTTATTTGAGCAACCAATACAGTTATTTTCCGGAGATGCCGATTTTTATTTCGGCTTATGAAAGTGGGGCATTAGTTGGTTTTGTGATGATTTATGCGGATGAAAAGCCAAATGAAGAGGTCGATCTTTACGTTGAAGTTTTGCCGGAAAAGCGCAGACAGGAATAGCTAAAAGCTAGTTGTTCGAGTTTAAACAAATATTAGCTCAATATAACTATTCCAATATTTTTACATTGCTGAGCAAAATTTTTTGAAAAAGAATGACAGCTTCTTATCTGCTAATAATTTGCGAAAAGTTGATAATGAAAGTTTAGATTATTACATGGAAACGACCAATCCTACTGTACTTTCTAAGAATGATTCCTTAAGCGAGCTACTTATGGTTGTTAAAAAACATATTGCTAGTTTAGATTTATACACAGATTGGTCCGTTGACTCAGGAAGAAACAGATGTACGTGACACAAGGGTACAAGGATGATAAGACTCCTGTGTTGTCTTTGAAAAAGCAAGATAAGATAAATCGATCTAATGGAAAGTTTTAAAAAGAAAAATGAAAATATCCAGACACCGGTTTTAACGGGCGCTGAACAACATGATGTCAAAATGCTAATGCAACAAATTCACCAACATGACCAGACCTACCGCGACCCGTATTTTGAGCAATCAATTTAATTATTTTCTCAGAAATGCCTGGGCTTTATCCTGCGTATGAAGGCACCCTTTGATTGGCCTCCAGCGGTGATTACGCGCAATGAAAAGTCATTGATGAGGAAGTAGAAGTTTTCGTTGAAGTTTTACCCGTAAGACGGCATAACTTGCAGTAAATTAATCAGGCTCTTTATTAAAAATCTTAGCTGAATACGGGTACTACGATATTTTTTATCTGTCTGAGCAAAATTTAAGGCAAAGTAAAAGTTTCATTAATTCGGCTTATTATCTGCAAACAACGAAAATTCCGCGGTTTGCGGTTGCAGCTTCATTAAAAGGGAGTTGACTGTTGAAAAATTAAGGAAAGTGAAATCCCTGAGGTAGCTGCATTTATAAAAGAGGTTTTTTATGAAAAGCTCGTCATGGTTGCAACTAACTATGTCACGCAGGAATATCAGGATTCACACTAAAGTTTGTTTTAAAAACAGGGTAAAAGATCGAACAGCCTGTTTGTAGGTGCTGGTTTCATCTATCGGAGGGAATGGATTAACCTTAGCAATACGTAACTGAACGAAGTTGTACTTCGTTCCGCCTTTTAGCTGGTGGTGTTCAGGAGCTTTCATCCATTCAAATTGGCGATAGAGTGAAACCAGCAGCTCAAGCAGGTTTTTGAAAAATTAATGGTGTTTCTATCTCAAGTGGGATGATTTGACTAAAAATATAGGGGAAAGTCAAGTAGCTAGCCTAACTTTTGACGAGCTTAAATAACTCCGAACAAGGTGATTTTGCCCTACATATTAAAACAGGGTTTATGGATAAAATAAGCTACGGTTTAGTGAATCACTAAGTGCTTTACAGCGATTGTTAAGGCTTTGGGAGATTTGATCGTAAAACCTAATATCAATAAGTTGGGTGGTCCAGTTGCCATGTACCAAATGAGTGGAACAGCCCAGGCGGGTCTTTCAACAGTTGTTAAATTTATGGCAATTTTATCAATTAATCTGGGAATTTTTAACTAATTCCAATCCCAGCTCTTGACGGGGGTAAAGGCAACTTTGAATTTTTTAATTCATTTACAAAAAAATATTGCTTCTGGTGGCCAGAATAATTTGGCAGGAAGCCGGAATGAGGTTGTTGAAGAGGCAGTTAATAATCTTTAGAGAGTTATTAAAAAATTTCGCTGGATATTAAAAACTTTGCAATTATTAAGGCATTGAAGGTTCGCTTTCAGAGCACATCAAGGTGCTGATCAGGAAACCGGTGCCGGCAAGTCGATTATTATTGACGCCGTTTCCTCTTAATGGGTGGCCGCGGACAAAAAGAAATGATTCGCAGCGGTGAAAAAATAGCTTAGAAGTCGTGACCGGTTTGTTTTAATTAACTGGTCAGGAAAAAAATTGCCCAAGCGATCAGTATTTTCTGCCATATTCGGACAACTCAGCTGGTAATTGCCGCGAACTCGCAAGTAAGGGCCGCAATGTTGATCGCATCAACGGACAGCTGACAAACTTCATTAATGTGAGCGGGACTTAGGCAAATTACGATTGAAAAACGTCCACGTTATAGTCTTTTAAGGGAGCCGTGAGTTTATCATGAAAAGACGGTTACAGCTTCCATTCAAGCTATGACAGTCTAGATGAAACTTATAACGACTATAAAACAGCCTATGAAAATATCTTCAGTCGTGCCGGTCGCTAACTTTAAGGCAATTATCGGTGACTATGTGGGGCCGATAGAGGAAACCAGCATAGTCAGGAATTTGGCGCAAAAACAAGATATCTTGGTTAATCCTTGATAAAAGTATGCTTCTTTAATGAGCAGAGGAAGTTCTTAACAACATTAAGGAAGATGACTCAGCTTGTTGCTGGTGGGGATACTGTGTTTATGCTGATGGTCAGAGAAATGCTGCCAACCTTGAAATGGCAACAAGTTTTTAAAAATCAAATTCATATGATGAAGAGCCTCTTGAGCTTGAAAAAGTAGCGACACCTGATGTTAAAACAATTGACGATGGCAGCCTTCTTGGACCTTCAGTTGATACAGCTGTTAAAACCTTACTTCTTGTAGCTGATGAAAAACCAGTTGTTATTCTTTTACGCGGGGATGACGCCCGCAGTTAAACTTACTAACCACCTGGGAGATGGACTTCGTCCAGCAACAGAAGATGAAGCTGTTACATTATTTGGAGCTCACTTTGGTTCTCTTGGGAAAATTGGTCTTAAGGAAGGCACTTATGTAATTGCTGACCGTTTTTGAAACAATGCATAATGTTGTAGTTGGAGCAAATGAAACTGGCTACTATATTAATGCCAACCGTGATCGCGTTAGGTTCAGAGTATGTTGACCCCGAAAAAACCAAACAGGTGAAGTGTCACCTGATGGACGTGGAAAGAGAAAATTTGCCCGTGGTATTGCTGGAATCTTTAAAAAATCAAACAGGAACTGTCCGATCTGTTACATGGCAAAAGCACGTTTTTCGATCAGTTTTAGTGAAAGCAAAACCATTTACTAACAAGATGAAAAGCACCTGATGAAATAGTCTTCTTAATTGCTCCAAACCCAGGCGAAGAATTGCTGCCGCTGGTGAAAATAGTTTCCGGCGGTGAGCAGTCGCGGCTGATTTTCATTGAAAGCAATTTTCAGCAGAGTAGAGCCTGTGGGCACAATGATCTTTGACGAAATTGATACCGGTGTCTCTGGTCGGGTTTCGGCCGCCATTGGCGAAAAACTGCATTCAATTGGGCAGAGCAAACAGGTGATTGCGATTACCCACTCGCCTCAGGTGGCTGCGGCTGGTGATCAAAAATATCTGGTGGCTAAAACAAGTTAAAGACGGGGCAACATATACACAGATTGGTCCGTTGACTCAGGAAGAAACGGTCACGGCAATTGCTGAAATGATGGCGGGCAGCGATGTTACGGAAGCTGCCAAGCAAAATGCTACCGATCTAATGGAAAGTTTTAAAAAGAAAAAATGAAAATAATTCAGACACCGGTTTTAACGGGCGCTGAACAACATGATGTCAAAATGTTAATGCAACAAATTCACCAACATGACCAGACCTACCGCGACCCGTATTTGAGCAATCAATTTAATTATTTCTCAGAAATGCCTGCCTTTATCCTTGCGTATGAAGGCACCCTTTTGATTGGCCTAGCGGTGATTTATGCGGATGAAAAGCCACATGAGGAAGTAGAAGTTTTCGTTGAAGTTTTACCCGAAAGACGCAGGCAGGGAATTGCAAAAAAATTAATCAGGCTGGTTAAAAAAATCTTAGCTGAATACGGGTACTACGATATTTTTTATCTGTCTGAGCAAAATTTTTTAAGGCAAAGTAAAAGTTTCATTGCTAACAATCACTTGGTGCCTGATCCTGCTAATTCGGCTTATTATCTGCAAACAACGAAAATTCCGCGGCTTGCGGTTGCAGCTTCATTAAAAAGGGAGTTGACTGTTGAAAAAATTAAGGAAAGTGAAATCCCTGAGGTAGTTGCAATTTATAAAGAGGTTTTTGGCGAAAGCCGTCAGGTTGCAACTAACTATGTCACGCAGGAATATCATGATTCACTGACTATAAGTTTAGTTTTAAAAAAACAGGGTAAGATCGTTGGCTATTGCAGCATTGATCTGGTTAAGGATGCCTATTTTTATGGCCTGTTTGTCGCTAAAAAGTATCAGGGACGCGGATATGGCAGTTATTTTATGCAAAAAATGATGGAATTACTGCAAGCAAAAGGGATTACGACTTTTGCTTTGGATGTCGAACTAGATAATCAGCGGGCACTGCATGCTTATCAAAAGTTGGGCTTTGAAATTAAAACAAAAATTGTTTATTTGAAAGAGAAAAAATGACTAAACAAGAAATAGGAATAACTGCAACTGCTAATTTGACAAATATACAGAAAACAGAAGTAAATGAGCTGATGGAAAAAATTCATCAGCATGATGGAACCTGTAAGGATCCTTATTTGAGCAACCAATACAGTTATTTTCCGGAGATGCCGATTTTTATTTCGGCTTATGAAAGTGGGGCATTAGTTGGTTTTGTGATGATTTATGCGGATGAAAAGCCAAATGAAGAGGTCGATCTTTACGTTGAAGTTTTGCCGGAAAAGCGCAGACAGGGAATAGCTAAAAAGCTAGTTGTTCGAGTTAAACAAATATTAGCTCAATATAACTATTCCAATATTTTTTACATTGCTGAGCAAAATTTTTTGAAAAAGAATGACAGCTTCTTATCTGCTAATAATTTGGAAGTTGATAATGAAAGTTTAGATTATTACATGGAAACGACCAATCCTACTGTACTTTCTAAGAATGATTCCTTAAGCGAGCTACTTATGGTTGTTAAAATGGCCGAACAGGATATTGCTAAAGTAGTTAATATTTATAGTGAAGCTTTTGGTGAAAGTCAGGAAGCTTCACAGATGTACGTGACACAAGGGTACAAGGATGATAAGACTCTGTGTTTTCTTTTGAAAAAGCAAGATAAGATAATCGGCTATTGCTGTGTTGATTGTAGCAAAACAGCATATTTTTATGGTCTGTTTATCGCCAAAGGCTACCGGGGTCAAGGCTATGGTACTTATTTTATTAAGAAAATGATGGAATTATTGCAAGGGAGGGGAGTTAAAGTTTTTGCTTTAGATGTTGAACTTAATAATCCCGCTGCCGTGCAAACTTATCAAAATGCAGGTTTCAAAATTAAATCAGAAGTAGTTTATTTGAAGGAGAAAAAATGACCAATGACTAAGGAAAATACAATCGAAAAATTTTGGCAAGATTTTTGTGCCAAAAGAAAAATTAATACCGAATTGCTTGATGAGGCCTTTGCCTTTGGCGCCGGTAAGGAAATGGCAGATGAATTGAGCAGTTTAGTTGATCACAAGATCAAAACTGCAACCACCAGTATTTATGTTCCTGATGAGAGTTCTTCGCAGGTAGGAAAGTACTGCATCGTTCTTGATGGCAGCAGTAATCCGGTGTGCGTGATTCAAAATAAGGTTTACGAAGTGATGCCGTTTAAGCAGGTTTCGGCGGAACACGCTTATCATGAAGGCGAGGGGGATCGCACTTATGATTATTGGCACAAGGCTCATGTGGATTTCTTTACTAAGGAATGTGCCGAAGAAGGAATGGAGGAATTTACAGATGAGACGTTAGTTGTCTGTGAAGTTTTTACTAAAGTTGAATAGAATTACAAAAGGGTGAATTCAAAATATGATCTGAGCTCACCCTTTTTGATAGAGATTTTTTATTTTTTCCAATTATTCCAAGCTTGATTAATTTTTGTATAACTTATTTTGGCAGTGTCGGAAAACAGTAATTTAGCAGCATCTAAGTCATCTTTTTTTCCAATTCCAACCGAAAATGCACCAGATAAATTAATTGCGGTAATACCTGCAACTGAATCCTCAATACCGATGCAGTCTGTGACTGGAACATCAATTGCTTTAGCAGCAGCTATAAAGATATCAGGAGCGGGTTTACCAGCAGAGATTTTGCCGGGATCGGCGATGGCGTCAAATTTGTCGCTTAAATGCAATTTTTTAAGAATAAATGGTCCGTTTAGACTGGCTGAAGCCAGTGACAGCTTGATTTGCCTGAATTTTAGATCAGCAATGAATTGTGTAATTCCGGGCAAAATATCTTTTTTGGTTAGATTAGACAGCAAACTTTGGTAGAATTTATTTTTTTCAATTGTCAGTTGCGTAAATCTTTCCGGTGAAACCTTAATTTTTAAATAACCTAAAATAATGCGAAGCGAATCTTCACGGCTGACCCCCTTAGTTTGCTTTTCTAATTCATCAGGTAAATTACGATTAAAATTATCTTTAATTAATTTGCGCCAAGCTTGAAAATGATAAGTGGAAGTGTCGGCAATTACGCCATCTAAATCAAACAGTACGCCTTTCATGTATGAATCTCCTTTCGCTCATAAGCGGTGTTTTATTCAAAATGCCGCTTATTTTTTTAAATTCTTGTTTTGAAATATTAATGAACGGAAGTGAGTCGTTTAGTGTTGATAAATTCATCGAATCAAAATTTTCTAAATTTTTTTCTTTTTGTAAAAATGAAAAAACGGTATTAATTGGCATTAGTTCTTTGACCAATTCTTTATCAATCATCAAATTTTTGACAGGCATCTCGATGTCATAATATTCAATGTAACTTTTGTCAGGTTGATAGCAAATATCATAATTTCCGTTGGTTAATATAATTTTTCCTGAAGTTGTTTTGCCATTAATCGTAATATTGGCATTTTGGGAACGCGGCAAAATAACATTTACTATTTGACCAAAGGGAATAATGGCTTTGATTTTAATTGTGTGCAGCTGGTCCGCTTCAAGTTGATATGCAAATTGCAGTTTACCGTATGAACTTTCATAACTGCCTGAAACATGTTTGAGGCGAAAGTCAAAATTTGGTTTAAATGTCACTTTTTGGTAATCAAAGGTAGTTCGATTTAGTCCAAGTACGTATTTATATACCCATTCCATTATTGCGCCGATTGAATAGTGGTTGAGGGAATTCATTCCCTCAGGATTCATTTTTCCGTCTGGTAAAACAGAGTTCCATCTTTCCCAGACCGTTGTTGCGCCTAGCTTGACAGCATATAACCAACTAGGATAATCCTCATTTAGGAAAATTTGCGTTGCTAATTTATGATGCCCATTTGCTGATAAAACTTGACAAACAAGCGGTGTGCCCACAAAACCTGTTTTAAGATGGTTATTATCTTTGTTTAAGCGCTTAAGTAGACCGTTTATGACATGTTTTTTTTGGCTCGCAGGGACTAAATCAAAATAAAGAACCAGGGCATAAGCCGTTTGGGTATCAATTGCTAAGCGGCCGTTGGGTGTGATGTATTCATCTTGGACTGCCTTTTTTATTCTTTGTGCTTGGGCAAAATATTTTTGGGCATCGTGCGCATTTCCTAAAAGTTGTCCCGTCTGGCCAACAATTAAACTGGAATAATAGTAAAAAATGGAAGCAATGAAGTCCTCGTCGGTTTTACCTGTTGGTATTGCGGGATTTTCACCATCTAAGGAAAGCCAGTCACCAAATTGAAAAGAGCCGGTCCACAAATTATTTGTGTTAGTAGTATTAGTAATCCAGTCAACCCATGCTTTCATTGCTGAATAATTTTGGCGTAAAATTGCGGGATCACCAGTTGCTTGGTATGCGTGCCATGGAATGATAGTTGCCGCGTCACCCCAAATTGCTGTGCCGCCAGCATCATTTCCCATTGCCGGTGCATACATTGTTAGCATTCCCTTATGTTGCTTTTGTTCAATTAACATATCTTTTGCATATTTTTTAAAAAATGCGTAGCAATTCATATTTAGAAGGGCGGTATTAGAAAAAATTTCTGCATCTCCGGTCCAGCCCAAGCGTTCGTCACGTTGCGGACAATCGGTAGGAACATCAAAGAAATTACTTTTTTGACTCCAAATAATATTTTTTAAAAGGCGGTTAACTAATGCATTATCAGTTTCAATATTGCCGGTGGTTTTAAGATCTGAATAGATCACAGCAGAACGAAAATCTTTCTTTTTAGGTGTTTGGGCAAAGCCTGTAATTTTTACATAACGGTAACCATAATAAGTAAAGTGTGGCCGAATCCATTCTTTTTTGCCGTTTGATGTATATTCAAAAGCAGCTCGTGCATGACGTAGGTTTTTTTGATAAAAGTTTCCATCTTGCAGGATTTCTCCCATTTCCAATTTAACCGTGCTTTTGCTGGCAGCACGATTATAAAATTCCGGCCAGCCAGCATGATTTTGTCCAAAATCGAGCACAGTTTCTCCCTTGGGAGTATGAATAATATCTTTGACCGGCAAGTATTCATGGATTTTCAGTGGCAGACTCAAGCGATCATGAAGTGCTGTAAGTTCATGATTAATAATTGTAGCTGGCTGCCAATCATGAATTTTTATTGCAGCATTGTAATCTTCACCGTAGTAAATTGCGGACTTAGTAATTTTTCCAGATGTTGTTTGCCAGGATGAATCGCTATTGATAATCCGTTTGCTTCCATCCGTAAATGTTAAATGAAGTTCAGCGATTGCCATCTGCCGTGAACCATAAATATTATTTTGCCCGCCGTCAAAACCGAAAGTTCCTTTGTACCAACCGTCTCCAAGCGAAATTAATAATTCTTGTTCTAATTCGTTACTGAACATTTTGCTAATATCGTATGTTTGTACTTGGGTAAGCTGGTCGTAAGCCGTTATTCCGGGAGTTAAAAATTCACTGCCAACTTTTTTCTGATTAAAATAAACTTCATATAGGCCTAGGCCAGTGATATAAAGGCGTGCGTTGGTTACTGCCTTCGTAAGCCGAAATTTTTTTCGCAGCAAGGTATTTTGTAAAGATTTATCGGAATTACCAATCCATTTTGCAGTGTAATGCTCGTTCATTTTGCCAGTTTCAAAGAAAGTGCTCTTTTGTGTCTTTTCGAAATTATTTTTAAGAAAAACGGTAACCGTATAATGGGTACGCGGGACCAGTTTTAACTTGACATCAAAGCTATTATCAATGTAGTCTTGCCAGCCCGAATCATAAAGTTTGCTTTCAGCACTGATGATTACTCTTTTTTTGACTTCGGCAATTTTGGCTGATGTTTGTGCGCTGAATTCAAGGTAAATTCTGTTGCCAAAAGCAAAACCAATTGGCTCCTGCATATGATTCACTGTGATTTGTAAAATCTTCATTATTAGTTACTCTTTTATAATCTGGTTTCAAAATGACCACAAAATGGATCAACGGGGCTGTGACCATAAAATTTTTCTTTTCCCATTATTTTTCGCAGGATGGCATCAATTGTAACGCCATTTCCTGTGTACGCATTAATGTAGGTTGACACATTGGGAAGATCGAATAGGTGATATGGGTTGCAAGTAGAAATTAAAACGGTTGGAATGCTGCGCATGAACCACGGAGCATCGGCAGCCATTAAATGGATCCAATTGATACGCGTCGTTGTCTGATTACTGGCGGTTTCAATATTGGCAATATACAAAGCAAGATCGAATTGCTCTTTTTCATATTGAATTCCGCCTTCAAAAATTTCGTGAAAATTCAAATTATTTTTATCAAAAATCGTCACGTTAAACCCAAATTGTTCAAGTTTGTTTTTAAATTTATTAGCGACATGTCCGCCTTCTTTAAATCCGCCATCGTCAGTATCACCTAAAACGACTAAACGAATTCGTTGATATTTTTCAGGTGTAATTGGCAGCAGGCGATCACGATCTTTGACTAATGTTACTGATTCGGTTGCTACTTTTTTTGCTGCTTCTTTGTGCTCTGCTAATTTTAAAGTTAGTTTTGGAGAAGTAGCTTCACAGAGTTCGTCGTCTGTATTCATTACGCCCTGAGCAATTTTAGTGGCAATAATTCTTGTTACAGCTTCATCAACCCGTTTAAGTGAAAGAAGATTGTTCTTGATTGCATTTTTGATAAAGTAATAATCCTCGTCAATATCTTTATTAAACAAGATCATGTCAATTCCGGCATTAATTGTTGTCGGCAGTGCTTGAGAGCGCGGCATGATTGCATTATAACCAATCATTGGCGTTGCATCAGTAATCGTTAAGCCATTAAACTTTAAAATTTTCCGCAGTAAACCATCAATTAACAGTTTGGAAGTTGAGGCCGGACGTAAATCTTTATCTTCAATTTCAGGCTGCAAACACCGCTCCCAAGCGGGCTGCATGATATGAGCAATCATAATGCTTGGTAACCCATTTTTGATTAAATGGCGATAAATTTGGCCATAAGTTGCCATCCATTCATCGGCTGATAATGAATTGATTGAACTGAGCAAGTGCTGATCACGTTCATCGACGCCATCGCCGGGAAAGTGTTTAGCTACGGGAATGATTTGATTAGCGGTTAAACCTTTTATTTCGGCATCAGACATTTTAATTACCGTGTTTTGATCACTGCCGAATGTGCGGACATTCATAATTGGATTACGAAAATTTTTGTCAATGTCAACAATAGGTGAAAAAGACATGTTGGCACCAACCTGTTTGGCTTCATATCCAGAAATATTGCCTAACTCGTAAGCATTTTTGCTTCTGCCCGTTGCCGCAATCTGCATTGGACGGCCAAACCAAGTTCCTTCTGTGATAAGGCCATTGCCGCCGGCTTCTAGATTGGCGGCAATAAATAAAGGAATTTTGCTTGCCTTTTGTGCTTGTGCAATTTCTTTTTGTAATTTTTGCGCTTTATCAGGTCTGTACATCATGCCGCCAGGTTGATATTTGACAATAAATTGTTTTAAATCAACATTGTCCTCGTTTTGTCCGATAACGAAAAAAAGTTGCCCGACTTTTTCTTCGATCGACATCTGCTTGATTTTTTGCTGGACAAATTTAATCTGGTCTGCTGTTAAATTATAGGGCATTTTAGTTAAATCAATCATCCACTACCTCCATATATTTCTTGATTTTTATTTTATTTTAACTTACTGTAAAAAAGCACACTATTGTTAAAATTCATACAAAGTCTGTCTATTTCACAGATTCAAATTACCTTTAGGAAGAAATAGGAATGTACGAAAAGATTTTACAAATATTACGGCAAAATAACGGCTTTCGCGATTGGAATGCAATTGAAAAAACGTTTAATCAAAGGGGCAGTAAATTAAAAATTGTCGGCCGTATTAATCGAAAACCAATTTATGAATTTTTCAATACTTATTCAGATAATTTGGTTTTAAACAGTAATGCAATAACAATTTCGGTTCAACCGGTGAAATCGTTTATTCCTTTTCATATTCATGATTACATGGAAATGAATATACCACTGGTAGGCGACTGTGTCGTTGAAACTGAACATGAGAAGGTAAGGGTGCAGCAGGATGACTTGCTCTTCATCGGGATCAAGACGCCGCACAGGGTTGAACCAATAAAAAAGGACGGCGTAGTGCTAAATATTCAGCTACGAAGTTCAGCTTTCTCATTAAATGAATTAAACTTTTTACGAGCTAAAGAGAGCAACATGAATATTTCTAATTTGCTCTTTTCTTTGCTGTCGGATGAAGAACATGGTGAAGGTCGTTATAGTTTATTTAATACAGACCATGATCAAAAAATAGTTAATTTAATTTATGACATTATTGACGAGTATTATCATCCACAAGTGCAAACTGAACAGATAATTAAGTTAGAAATGCTGACTTTGTTTTCGTTGCTTATTCGGAAAACTTATTATTTAGATGTAAAAGTGACAGATTCTAAAAATACCAAAAGTAATTTACTTTCACTGCTGCTTTATATTGAAGAGAATTATAACGATATTACTTTAGAAAAGATGGCAACGCACTTTGGCTTTAATCCCAACTATTTATCTGATTATTTAAAAAGTGAAACAGGCTTGTCATTTATCAAGCTCGTTCAGTTGCAAAGAATAAATATTGCTGCCGAATACTTGACTTATACAAAGGCATCTGTAGAAAGGATAGCTAATAAAGTCGGTTATGAAAATGCATCTTACTTTTATAAGATTTTTAAACAGTATTTTGCAGTATCGCCTTCAAAATACCGCTTAAATACTAGGTAAAAGCTAAAGAGTATAAACTTTTGTTCGTAATTTTTCTTATCGTCAATCTGTGAAATCAACATATTACTTCTGATTTTTGTATATAGTTAATCGCATAACTAGTCTTTATACTTAAAAATAGCTGATCAGTTATTTTTAGATAGATAAAAATACGATTTTTCAGATATGTTATTTAGGAGGATACTATGGAAAAGTTATTAGATAATCCATTCATGCAAAAGCTTCAAGAATGGGGACAAAAATTAGGTAAGAATAAATTTTTGTCCTCACTGCAAGCTGCGATGATGGGAACATTAGGTATTATTCTGGTTGGTTCAATCGCACAAATATTAATGGTATTTTTGGGGCCGACTTTGTTAAAAGTTATTTCTGATAAAGGAGCTATTTATTCATCATTAAACTATATTTATCAATTTACAATGAATTTGATGTCATTGTGGGTAGTAGCCCTTTTTGCTTATAATTATGCTAAAAAGTTAAATCTGAAAGCACCTTTAATGAATATTTTGGATGCTTTGGTTTGCTTTTTCTTAGTAGTCGGGACCATCTCGGTGGATAAAACTGGTAAAGCAACCATTGACATGACATATTTAGGGACACAAGGAATGTTCATTGGCTTCTTAGTTGTCTTTTTATCTGTGCAAATTGAAAACTTTTGTCAAAAAAAGAATGTGCGAATAGATATGCCTAGCGTTGTTCCACCTTTTTTGCAAGAAAGTTTTTCTGCTTTATTGCCATTACTTTTTAGCTCTGTGTTCTTTTCACTGGTTGTAGGCTTAGTTTCCTTTTTGTCACATGGAACTTATACCCTTGCATCTGGATTTACGGCATTATTGTCATATCCGTTAAAGACTTTAACTTCGGTGCCAGGTATGATTATTATGTGTACCCTTGCTGCAGTCTTATGGTGCTTTGGTATTCACGGAACAATGTTGATTTCATCAATAGTTTTGCCTTTGTCAATTCAAGCGATTGCAATGAATGCAGCAGCTCATGCTGCCGGACAGCCTATGAAATTTTATCCAGTATTTTTGTATGCTGGCCTCTCAATGGTTGGGGGAACAGGTAATACATTGCCTTTAGTTTTAATGGGACTAAGATCAAAATCGCAACAAATAAAATCTGTTTCTAAAGTTTCTCTGCTTCCTGGACTATTTAATATTAATGAACCAGTAGCTTTTGGAATGCCGATTATGTATAACCCAATTCTTTGTATTCCTTATGTATTAAGTGTTCCAGTAATAATGTTATTAACATATTTAGGTTATAAGAGTGGCTTTATTCAAGTTCCGTGGTTGCTTATTCCGCCGATGTTACCTTTAGGTTTCCAAAGATACTTAGAAGGATTGAAATGGGAAAACGCAATTTGGGATTATCTAATGATTATTCCTGCAGCATTGCTATATTATCCATTCTTTAAAATATATGAAAAGCAACTATTAAAGAAAGAATCAGAAAATACAGATAAGTAATAATTATAAGGAGCTTATTTATGGCTAAATTTCCTAAAAATTTTTTATGGGGTGGAGCAACTTCTGCTAATCAAATTGAAGGTACTTTTTTAGAACAAGGGAAAGGCTGGTCAACTGCCGATATAGATAAATTCATTCCTAAGGAACAACGAAAATCTGGACCGGCTGATAACTTGGTAAAAAGAGCAGATGTTGAATTTGCTATGCATGATAAAAAAGGAATTTATCCTAAAAGAAATGGAATAGATTTTTACCATCATTACAAAGAGGACATTGCACTTCTTGCTGAAGCCGGCTTTAAAATGTTTCGTATTTCAATTTCATGGCCTAGAATTTTCCCAAATGGCGATGATAAAGAACCAAATGAAGAAGGTCTCAGATTTTATGATAAAGTTTTTGATGAATGCAGGAAAAAAAAGATAGAGCCTTTGGTAACCTTGTCACATTTTGAAATGCCTCTAAATTTAGTTTTAAAGCAAAATGGTTGGCTGTCTCGTAAAACCGTTGATGATTTTGTTCACTATGCTGATGTGGTTTTTAACAGATACAAAAATAAAGTAAGGTATTGGATTACTTTTAATGAAATAAATGTCTTGGAAATGAGTGGTTTTACAAGTGGTGGCATATTAGCTGATAATATCGCTAATAGAAAAGAAGCAAGGTATCAAGCTGCACATCATCAATTTGTGGCTAGTGCTTTAGCAGTTAAGAAATGTCACGAAATCATTCCTAATGCAAGTATTGGTGCAATGATAGCGCGCTTTGAAAGTTATCCTAAAACTTGTAATCCTAAAGATGCGTTAGCTAACGTGAGAGCGAATCAAAACAACTTGTTTTTTAGTGATGTCCAAATCAGAGGCTATTATCCAAGTTACATAAAAAGATTTTTTAAGGATAATGATATACATTTAAAAATTAATGATGGCGATAAAAAAATATTAAGAGAAGGGACCGCTGACTTTCTTGCCTTTAGTTACTATTCTTCCATGGTTGCAATATCTCCAGACGCAACGGAAGGTGAAAAACTAACTTCAGGAAATCTTAAACTTTCGTTTCAAAATCCATATTTAAGGTCAAATGACTGGGGCTGGCAGTTTGATCCAATTGGTTTGCGAATTGCATTGAATGAATTATATGATAGATATCAAGTGCCTTTGTTTGTTGTAGAAAATGGTTTAGGCGCAAAAGATAAACTTTCTAAAGATAACAGAATTCATGATGATTACCGCATTGATTATTTAAAACAACACATTGAACAGATTGGTGAGGCTTATCAAGATGGTGTTGAAATCATGGGGTATTTGATTTGGGGCTGTATAGATTTAGTAAGTGCCAGTTCATGTGAAATGTCCAAACGATATGGGATTGTTTATGTTGATTTGGATGATTACGGTAAAGGAACACTGAAACGTAAGAAGAAAGATTCGTATTATTGGTATAAAAAAGTGGTTGAATCGAATGGCTTAATTTTATAAATCGTTTTCTAATATTTAAAATAATAACCGAGTGGTATAAGAATGGTAAATTTTAAAATAAATTCAAATGTTCAGACTAAATTTTCTCATTATTGGGAATTATGTGTTGGCAGTTCACACGCTTATACTGCTTTACGCGCCGATTATCGTCAACAATTAAAAAAAGTTCATGACGAATTGGGGTTTAAGTATGTTCGCTTTCATGGCATTTTTGACGATGAGATGAGTGTCTGCACTGAAATTTTTGATTTTGGCGGCAAGTCTCACGGTATTGTTTATAATTTTTCTAATATTGATAATATTATCGATTTTCTGCTGAAGATTGGTATGAAACCATTTTTAGAACTCGGCTTTATGCCAAGCTGTATTGCTTCTGACAAAGGGAAAATATTTCCTTATGGCGGAAATAATTCAATGCCTAAATCAGATGAAGAATGGATAGACTTGATCGCTAAATTTACAGATCATATTGTTACGCGGTATGGCGAAAAAGAAGTTGAATCCTGGTTTTTTGAAGTATGGAATGAACCTAACTTACCATTATTTTTTTCTGGAACGCAAAAAGACTACTTTCACTTGTATGAAATAACTGTCAAAACAATAAAGGAAACCGATTCAAAATTAAAAGTTGGCGGTCCGGCAACTTCATTCAATGCTTGGATATCTAAAATGGTAAATTTTTGTGAAAAAAATGATGTTCCACTGGACTTTATTTCCACGCATCACTATCCAACTGATGATCCTTTGTGGAAGAGTGGAATGGGAATAACTGATTTTTTTAAGAATAATTTTGACAATGATATGACTTATCATCGCGGAATTTTGCGTGAAATGGCACAAAAAGTTAAACAAGAAGCCAAAAATTATCCGGTCTATTATACTGAATGGAATGTATCAGCATTTATAGGGGACGTGCTTCATGATGAACCTTATGCCGCAGCCATGGTTGCAAAAACTTTAGCTGATAATGATGGATTGGTCGATGGCTATTCCTTTTGGACTTTTTCAGATATTTTTGAAGAGCAATACCAAAAGCCGAGTGTTTTTCATGGAGGGTTTGGCTTGCAAACTTATCAAGGAATTGAAAAACCAGTCTACCGTATTTTTGAGATTTTCCATCATTTGGGCGATACACGCCTGGCGGTTATAAGTTATAATTCAGGAGCGACTGCTGAACTTTTAGCAATTAAAAAAGGATCAAACTTACAGTTATTAGCGTATAACCATAATGTCCCTAACGAAAAAATTGAGAAACAAAGAATTTTAATTGATGTGGCAAAGCCTAATTTGACAACTGATTGTAGTTTGTTAAGAATTGATGAAGATCATGCCAATGCAAAAAAATATTGGCAAAAATTGGGCGAACCAACATATGTAACGGAAACTCAAGCGAAAAACTTACATTGTGCTTCTGAACTAAAACAAGAAACTTTAAAAATATTAAATGGCAAAATTGAATTGGAAATGCCGATTCATTCTTGTGCTTTCGTAACTATTGAAAATTATTTTGCTTAATCATTGGATTCTGCGATTAATCCTGTTGATAAATATCCTGTGGTGTTATGCTAACAGGATATTTTTTATTCAAGATCAAATATGTAAAAATCTAATTAAAGTAAAGAGGTTACAGAATAAGGTATTAGTTGTTTGTGAAAATTTTGCTGAGGCGTGTGAAGGTTAATTTGACCAGGCAGCAGAAGAAGATAAGTTAATTGAGCTTAGAGCAAGGGTGGGTTTGCATAAATAACTTTTTGGCGAACAGCAAAGCACTAAAACCTTTCATAAGAAAAGAGCGTAAATCGAACTTGTATAATTTTTATGCAAAATCTACGCGTAAAATTTCCTTTACGTTAACTATTTTTAATATTTTTTGTTCGTCTAACCGGAATACAAAACGGTGAGGGGAAAGACGTTTGATAATTTGACCAATATCACTGCTGCCGTCTTGGTATGTCAGTAAAATATATGGTTTGTGTAGAAGGGCGAAGCTTAACTTGGCAAGAATTTTGCTACCGTCTTGGCCGTAAATACTTAACTTGTCTTCGTCGTATGAAAACAGGTAATGGTATAACTTCTTTAATGGTTTGGTGATTGTTGTTGTAAAAGAGTTAAGGTAATTCATGTTTATCCTCGCAATATCGAACGTTTGTTTGAATAAATCCATTATACGAACAAATGTTTTCAAAAACAAGTGTTTGGGTAAAATTTCTAAAATTAACAAACTTGAAAAATAAATCACTTTAGTGCAAACTAGATATGATAGTTAGTAATAAGGAAGTTTGGCATGGCAGATAAAGGTTTACTACTTGTCCTTTCGGGCCCTTCAGGTGTTGGTAAAGGTACTGTTAAGAGCGCAATCGTTGAAAACAAGATATTTCCTTTTGAATACTCGGTTTCGATGACGACGCGCGCTCCGCGTCCAGGAGAAGTTGACGGAAAAGACTATTATTTTGTTACAAAAGAACGGTTTAAAGAGGCGATTAACCAGGGTGAGCTTTTGGAATATAATGAATACGTCAATCATCATTATGGAACCCCGTTGGCACCGGTGAAAAAAATGCTGGCAGAGGGCAAAGATGTTTTGCTGGAAATTGATGTTAATGGTGCTAAAAAAGTTCGTGAAAAAATGCCTGATGGTGTGTTTATTTTTTTAACACCGCCAGACTTGCACACGCTGCATTTGCGGCTGGAACACCGCGGGACCGAGTCTGAGGACGTAATTATGGGACGCATCAGACAGGCTCGCAAAGAGATTTTGGTAATGCAGGATTATGATTACGCGGTAGTCAATGATACCGTTGCTAATGCGGTCGATCACATCAAAGCGATTGTTGATGCGGAACACGTTAGCGTTAAGCGGGTTATTGATGATTATCGGAAAATGGTCAGGGAGGACTAAAATGAGAGTTACATATCCATCAATTGATAAGTTATTGGATCAGGTTGATTCACGTTATTCACTGTCGGTGCTGGCAGCCAAGCGAGCACACGAACTGGAAGCTGGTGATCCCGAAGCGCTTAAAGATTACAAATGTGAAAAAGTGGTTGGCCAAGCACTTGAGGAGATTGCGGCTGGTAAAGTTACAGTTGACGAAAACCGCAGTGAAGTTAATCAAAAAGAAGATTAAATTTATGACCTCCATCAGAAAAGTGATGGGTGGTCATTTTTCATCTGGGGGAAGTAAATGATTGCACAGGTTATTGTCGATATTGCAGCTAAGCAAACCGACCGGATTTTTGAATATCATGTGCCGGAAGAGCTAACTGATATTGAAATTGGCTCACGGGTTTTTGTGCCTTTTGGTCCCAGAAAACTGCAGGGCTTTGTTGTGGGCTTGAGTGAAACAAGCAATTTTACTGGAGTGTTGAAGGATGTTTTGCTGGTTGTTGATGAATTACCACCTTTAACACCTGAATTAGTAGAATTATCTGCAGCTTTGGCCGACCATGTTTTTTCTTACCGCAGTACGATTTTGAAAACGATGCTTCCCCGGGTGATGCGTGCCAATTACCGCAAAATTTTGGTGCCTCTTTCTGTTGCAGCCAAGAAGCTGCCCTTTTTTCAAGGCCCGCCGATTGATTTAACCCAAGTAACGGATGCCAAGGAAATTGCGTTTGTGCGGAAGTTGCTGCGGAAGAATCAAGCCAAAATTGAGTATTTAGTTGAAAACAAGGCCCGGATTAAAACCGTCAATCAATATAAATTGACCAAAACTGAAAAAGACTACCGTGCAATTTATGAGAAATTGCGCAAGACTGCCGTTAAGCAAAAGACGCTGCTGATGGATATCATCGAAAATTACGAAAAATATCCTAAATTACAGTCTGCAATTGAAAGTGATTTGCAGGTTAACACCGCTACTCTGACAGCTGCCGTCAAAAAGGGCTGGCTTAAAAAGACAACCATAGAAGTTTACCGTGATCCGCTGGCTGAAAGCACCCCATATGAAAGTAAACAGATTGTTTTAAATGAGGAACAAGAAGCCGCTTTGCGCCAAATAATACCGTCAATTCAGCAAAAAAAGGAGCAAATTTTTTTGCTGGAAGGCATCACAGGTAGTGGCAAAACGGAGGTCTATCTGCATGCAATTAGTGAAACGTTAAAGCAAGGCCGAAATGCCCTGATGCTGGTGCCAGAAATTTCTTTGACACCGCAGATGGTCCGGCAGGTTAAGGCGCACTTTGGTGAAGAGGTCGCGGTTCTGCACAGCGGTTTGTCCGACGGTGAGGTCTATGACGAATGGCGCCGAATTCGCCGCGGTGAAATTCGGGTAGTCGTCGGTGCCCGTAGTGCGGTCTTTGCCCCCTTGACTAATATTGGTCTGATCGTGATTGATGAAGAACATGAATCGTCTTATAAGCAGGAGGATACTCCCCGTTACCATGCCCGAGATGTTGCAATTTGGCGCAGCCGCTATAATTCCTGTCCCCTTGTCTTGGGGAGTGCGACTCCTTCTTTAGCCAGCCGGGCGCGTGCACAAAAGGGTGTTTACCAACTGCTGCGGCTGACCAAGCGGGCTAATAATAAAAAGCTGCCGCAAGTGAAATTGATTGATCTCAAGCAGGTTGAATTTGCCGGCGGCCAGTTTGATTTGGCGGTTGAACTGGTGGCGGCAATTGAGGACAGGCTGGCAAGACACGAACAGGTAATTTTGCTTCTAAACCGCCGCGGTTTTGCCAATTTTATGCTCTGCCGTGAGTGCGGCTACGTTATGAAGTGTCCCAACTGCGACTTGTCACTAACGATGCACAAGGATACAGGCAGGATGCAGTGCCACTACTGCGGTTACAGTGAAATAATTCCTCAGCGCTGTCCCAACTGTCAAAGTAAACAGATCCGTTTTTTAGGCACTGGAACCCAAAAAGTCCAGGAAGAATTGCTTGACCTGCTGCCTACCGCTAAAATTCTGCGGATGGATGTCGATACAACGAGGCGCAAGGGCAGTTATGAAAAAATTCTTGATGCTTTTGGTCGCCATGAAGCGGATATTTTGCTTGGTACCCAAATGATTGCCAAAGGCCTAGATTTCCCTAACGTGACTCTAGTTGGCGTCATTAATGCGGATACGGGCCTGTGGGTTCCCGATTATAACGCATCGGAGCGGACGTTTGAGCTGTTAACGCAAGTTTCGGGCCGGGCCGGCCGAGCAGAAAAAAAGGGGCAGGTGCTGATCCAAACGTATAATCCGGAACATTATGCGATTTCCTTGGCACAGACGCAGGACTATGAGCGGTTTTACGGTTACGAAATGCAGGTGCGGCATGCTGGCAATTATCCGCCCTATTTTTATACGGTTTTGATTTCAGTTGCCGCTAAAAAGGAACAAAATGCTGCCCGCGAGGCATTTCAAATCAAACGGCGCTTGCAGGCAAACTTGCACAAAGAAACGATTATTTTGGGACCAACCCCAAGTGCAGTTTCTAAATTAAAAAATCAATATTACTATCAAATACTGGTAAAATATAAGAAAGAAGATAGTCTCAAGAGTTTATTGCATAGAATTCAGGATTCGGCTCAAGACGTTAAGAAATACGGCCTAAATGTTTATATTGATAATGAACCTGAAAGAATAATGTAAAGGAGAAAGTTAATGACCTCAGTTATTTTTATGGGCACCCCCGATTTTTCGGTACCAATTCTTGAAGGATTGGTTGAGAAGGGATACGAAGTTAAGGCGGTTGTAACCCAACCGGATAAAAAAGTGGGGCGCAAGCAGCTGGTAACGAAAACACCGGCAAAAATCGCGGCTGAGAAATTGGGCTTGCGGGTTTTCCAACCGGTTAAATTAAGAAAATCGCCAGAAATTGAAGAATTAATTGCAATGCATGCGGATTTGATTATTACCGCGGCCTACGGACAGTTTTTGCCGAGCAGGTTTTTAGAATCCGTCAAAATTGCGGCAGTTAATGTTCACGGTTCGCTTTTGCCAAAATATCGCGGCGGGGCGCCGATTCAGTATGCCCTTCTTAATGGTGATGCTGAAACGGGGATCACCATTATGAAAATGGTGAAAAAGATGGATGCGGGTGTAATGTATGCGCAGCAGGCACTTAAGATTGAGCCCAGCGATACGGCTGGCAGCTTATTTAGTAAGTTGGCACTGATCGGGCGTGATTTGCTTTTGGAAACTTTGCCGCGAATTATTGCCGGGACTGCGAAGCAAGTTACGCAGGATGAAAGCAAGGTAATCTTTTCACCCAATATTTCTAAAGCTCAGGAACAAATCAAATTAGAAATAACGGCCACGCAAGCAAATAACCTGGTCAGGGCCTTGAATCCCGATCCGGGTGCCTACCTTTTGGTTGGTGGTCAGCGCCTGAAAATTTGGCAGGCGGAGGTTAGTCCAGAGAAAACAAGCTTAGAAGCAGGGAAATTGATTGCAAATGATACACGTTTTGCCATCAGTTTTGCCGATGGTACCGTTTTAAACCTGCTTGAGGTGCAGCCGGCGGGCAAGAAACGGATGAAAATTAAAAATTTTTTGAATGGTCAAGGTTCTAAGTACCGCTTAGGAGAAAAAATTGTCGATGAATAAAAGCGCACGGGAAGTTGCACTTGAAACGCTAATCCGGGTTTTTACCAACAATTCCTATTCTAATATCAGCTTAAATAATAATTTACAGAGCACCGCTTTAACGGCAAAAGATCGTAATTTTGCGACGAGGCTGGTTTACGGCACGATCCAATATAAGTTGTATTTGCAATACCAGCTGCAGGGGCTGGTCAAGACCAAGCTGAGAGAGCCCTACCTTGAACCACTCTTATTAATGTCGCTTTACCAAATAATTTTTCTTGATAAGGTTCCCAACCGGGCGGTTCTTAATGAGGCAAATATCCTAGCCAAAAAAATGGGCGGCAAACATTCTGCCGGTTATAAAATAGTGAATGGGATTCTGCATGCATTTCTGCGGCGCGGCCAAGTGCTGCCAGCCAAAAGCAAACGGCGTGAATATTTGAGCATTAAAGAAAGTGTGCCACTGTGGTTGGTAGATTACCTTGACCACAACTGGGGTCAGGAACGGACTGAAAGTATCTTAGCCAGTATTAATGAACCCGCTAAAAACACGGTTCGCCTTTCTGCCTTAACTGCCCGTGAAGAGGTGGTTAAGGAGTTAACTGCATTGGGCTTTGCTCCGCAAGACTCGGCGCTTAATCCTAACGAGCTGGTGTTGGCGCGCGGCGGTGTTGCCGCCACAGATCTGTTTAAAACGGGCAAGCTGACGATTCAGGATGAAGCTGCCAGCCTAGCGGCCTTGGCCTTTGATTTTACCGGCACCGAAAATGTTTTGGATGCGTGCAGCGCCCCCGGCGGTAAAACGGTGCAAATTGCGGAACAGCTCCCTGCAGGTGAAGTCACCGCGTTAGATATTCATGAGAAGAAATTACGCTTGGTTCGCCAAAATGCCCAAAGAATGAATGTGGCTGAACGTGTCAAAACGCAGGCCATGGATGCCAGACAGGCGGGACAGCAATTTGCTGGGCATTCTTTTGCTAAAATATTGGTTGATGCCCCGTGTTCCGGCCTGGGTTTGTTGCGGCGCAAACCAGAAATCCGCTATACGAAAACGCCCGAGGATTTAATTAATTTGCAAAAAATTCAATTAGAGATTCTTGATAGTGTCAGCCCACTTCTGAAAAGTTTTGGGGAGCTAGTTTATTCAACATGCAGTATTGCGGTTGAAGAAGACGAAGAAGTTGTTAAAGCATTTTTGGAAAAACATCTCAATTTTGTCCTTCTTCCTTTTAAAGCGGGTAAAATAGAAGCAAAGACGGGAATGTTAAAAATTTTACCGGATAGTTATGGCAGTGACGGTTTCTTTATTGCCAAATTTGTAATGCGAGGTTAGGGTTTTGATTAAAACAGCATTTGCTTCCAGTATTGGTCGAATACGGAAAAGCAATCAAGATTTTGTTCAAGTTTTTAAAAATAAAACTGGGGCAACTTTAGCAATTGTCTGTGACGGCATGGGCGGTCACCAGGGCGGCGATGTCGCCTCCACGATGGCAGTCAGCCACATTGGGCATAACTTTATTACAACCGATTTTAATAATTGTGATGACGCGCATAGCTGGCTAGAAGTGCAGCTAAATGCGGAAAACGAAACGATTTTAAAAACAGCGGATCGTTTTCCGGATTTAAACGGCATGGGGACGACCATTGTGTTGGCAGTTGCCTTTAGCGCTGACGCATTGATTGCCCACCTCGGTGATTCGCGTGCATACAGCTATGTGGATGACACCTTTACCCAGCTGGTTGAGGACCATTCGCTGGTCAATGAGCTGGTTAAAATGGGCCAAATCACCAAGGAGCAGGCTAAGCACCACCCGCAAAAAAACATTATTACCCAGGCTTTAGGTGTTTCCAGCACAATTGATCCGGAATTTCGCCAGATTGCGCTGCACGATGGTGACATTATTTTACTTTGTACTGATGGCTTGACTAATTCCCTTGATGACCCGCAAATCCAACAAATACTGGCAACAAAAGAATTGCCACTGAAAGACCGCTGTCAAAAATTAATCAATGAGGCCAACCGGCTGGGCGGCGGCGATAATATTACGGTTTGCCTGTTAGCAAGTGAAGAAGGTGACGGCAAATGATTGAGAAGGGTTATTTGCTGGGCGACCGCTACCGGATCATTGACACCTTAGGTGAAGGCGGCATGGCTAATGTTTATTTGGCTGAAGATATTATTTTACAGCGCAAGGTTGCCGTTAAAATTCTCCGCCTTGATTTACGCAAGGAACCGCAGATTCTTGATCGTTTTAAACGTGAAGCCCTCGCTACCAGTGAACTTAGTCATCCTAATATTGTTCCGGTCTTGGATGTCGGCAGCGATCATGGACTGCCATATATGGTAATGGAATACGTTTCCGGCCCAGATTTAAAGCAGTATATTCGGAAAAATTATCCGCTTGACTTGCACGAAGTTATCCGAATCATGGACCAAATTTTAAGTGCGGTTTCTTTGGCTCATAACCACAATGTGATTCACCGTGATCTGAAGCCGCAGAATATTTTGATGGACCGCCACGGCAATATTAAAATTGCCGATTTTGGTATTGCGGTTGCTCTCAATCAGAGCACGGTCACGCAGACTAATTCGGCCATGGGGTCGGTTCACTACATGTCACCGGAGCAAACACGGGGCGGTTTGGTTACCAAGCAGTCCGATCTTTATTCGCTAGGTATCATTCTCTATGAACTGATTACCGGTAAAGTGCCGTTCGACGGTGACACAGCAGTGGCAATTGCGTTAAAGCACGCTCAGGAACCAATTCCGTCGCTTAAAGAAAAAGACGAGCAGATTCCGCAGGCATTGGAAAATGTGGTTTTGAAAGCAACCGCCAAGGATCCGCGGGATCGCTATGCTTCTGCTCAGGAGATGAAAGAGGACTTAGATACTAGTCTGGATCCGGCACGGGCCGGCGAAGCAGTTTTCCTGCCCGAGCACGCGGTAAATAACGACGAAACAATTGTCTTGCCGCAGTTTAAAAAGCAGGTTCCGGAAGAAGAGCCAGAGAAAAAAAAGGAAGAGGTTCATCAGCAAACTGAGCCAGCCGGCTTGGGCTTGAATTTAAAAAAGTACAAGTGGTGGTGGCTGTTTATCGGGCTTGCCGCTGTTTTAGTGGTTTGCTTGTTGCTATTTGTCTTGAATGGACGCAACCAGGTTAATGTCCCGGATGTGACCAACTTAACGGAAACATCGGCGCGGGCTAAATTGGTGAAGGCCGGCCTGAAAGTGGGTAGCGTTAGGCGTAAATATTCCGAAAATGTGTCTAAAGGTGAGGTGATCTCCTCTTCACCAGGCGCACAGCAATTGATTAATAAAGGCAGTGCCGTTGATCTGTATATTTCAAAGGGGCAAAATATGGTTAAGGTCCCGGACGTGGTTGGCAGCGATTATGATGACGCGGTTAAAAAACTGGAAAAAATGGGCTTTGAGGTCATTCGGGAAAACCAGTTTTCTGATGAGGTTCCCCCAGATCACATTATCAATCAGAGCATTGCTGCCGGTGTCGAAGTCAAACCAACACAAACAACGATTACGTTACTAGTGTCTAAGGGGCGGAATGCTCCCCAACCAAAAGATACGATTAAGCTGAAAGATTTAAAGGATAGTTCCCTTAAATATGCACAAGAGTATGCGCGTGAGCATGGCTTGACTTTGCAGATTATTCAAAAATATTCTGATAAAGTGGATAAGAACACGGTAATCTCAATGGCTCCAAGTGCAGGTACTAAGGTTGAACGGGGTTCAACGATTACTGTCACGATCTCCAAGGGTGCTGAGAAAGATGTAAATTCAAGCATCGTTAAAACATTTACGGTCAACTATAAGGAAAATGACGATGATGACAATGATGATGAAAATGAGACAGACCCAAGCAATCATGTGCAAATTTATATTTCGGATGACAAGCATTCTCTGAGCAACATTTACCGTGATCTGTACATTAAGCGTGATACCAACTTTTCAATTCCGTTTTCTTTGAAGAATGGTGCCGGCGAATTGAAGGTAGTCAGGGATGGGCAGACGATATTGAACGAAAAGGTAAGCAAATGAGTAAAGAAACGCAAGGAATCGTTGTTGGCCTAATTGCTGGTTTTTATGATGTCCAGACGCATGCAGGCGTTATCAGAACCCGGGCCCGCGGCAATTTTCGCAATAATGGTCAAAAACCGGTGGTTGGCGATCAGGTTCAGATTAGGATTGATAAAGGCATGGGTTATTTGACAGCAATTTTACCCCGATTCAATCTGATTGGGCGGCCCGCGGTTGCCAACGTCAGCCACGTCTTATTGGTGATGTCAGCTGTGCAGCCGGACTTTTCATTGCAGCTGCTCGACCGTTTCCTGACATTTTTTGCTTGGAAAAAAGTGCCGGTATGCATTTATCTGTCGAAGAGTGATTTACTGCCCGCGATAAAAGTTGCAGCAGTCAAGAAATTACTGGCATATTACCAGCAAATTGGCTATCCGATTTTTGCTGACTGGCAGGCCTTGTCTGGAAAAATTCCCCAAATAATTGGTAGGGACCAAATCTGGACGTTGGCCGGGCAATCCGGTGCAGGCAAGTCGACCTTGATCAATCATTTGAAAAAGGGGCTTAAGCAGGAGACAGCAGCAATTTCCACGAGTTTAAACCGGGGCAAGCACACGACCAGAACTGTGCAGCTCTTTCCTCTCGCTAACGGTTTTTTGGCCGACACTCCTGGCTTTTCGGCGATTGACTTGACACCGATTAAACTGACTGAGCTAGCGACCTACTTTGTGGAGTTCAAACGTGCCAGCAGCAAGTGCAAATTCCGCGGTTGCCAGCACCTGCAGGAACCGGGTTGCGAGGTTAAGCGGCTGGTTGAAAGCGGCGAAATCATGCAAAGCCGCTACGACGACTATCTGCTGATGAGAGAAGAAATTAGCGCGGGAAGAATTCCCGAATACTTAAAAAAGCGAGGTAAAAAATGATCATTGCACCATCAATTTTAAATGCAGATAATTTAAATTTGCAGAAAGATATTAAGCAGGCGATTACAGCTGGTATCAGCCGTTTTCACATTGACATTATGGACGGGCACTTTGTGCCTAACCTGTCATATGGCCCGGAGTTAGTCAGTGATTTCCGGCAGGAATTTCCTGCTAGTCAGCTGGAGATTCACCTAATGAGTGACAAACCGGATGTTTTGGTTCCGGCTTTTGTCAAAGCGGGTGCGGATATGGTTGAATTGCACTACGAGGCAATGGATGAGGATGAACTTAATCACTGGCTTGATTATTTAAGGCAAAACCAGGTCAATGCTGGGTTAGTATTAAATCCGGATACACCGGTGACCGTTTTAGAAAAGTTTATGTCTAAGCTGGATCAGGTTTTGTTGATGACCGTTTATCCTGGTTTTGGCGGACAAAAGTTTATACCGGAATCACGTGAGAGAATTGCCCAGGCGGTTAAGCTCTTGAAAATGGCTGACAAGAAAATTCCGCTGGAAGTTGACGGTGGAATTAACGGTGAAACGGCTGGATTAGCAAAGGCAGCAGGAGCAGAAATATTTGTTGCTGGTTCGTATATTTTTAAAAACGGCAATATTGCCGGACAGATTAAAGAGTTGGAAGCAATCCTTAAATGAAAGCATACGCATTATTAGGCGGCCCTAAAACTGAGTGGCCTAAAGACATTGAAAAGAAGTTAAGGGCGGCTCAGAATAATGGTGAGCTATTGATTGGTGTGGATCGTGGCTGCCTGCTGTTAGAAGAAATGGGACTGATACCTGATCTAGCTGTTGGCGATTTCGATTCACTTAGAAATACAGAATTGGCGCAAGTTGAAAAGCAAATACCTGATATTCGCTATTCGTTACCTGAAAAAGATTTTACTGATTCAGAATTAATGGTTAGATATGCTTTTAAGGAGTATCGTGTGGAAACATTAACTCTATATGGAGCAACTGGCGGCCGCCTTGACCATCTGTTGATCAATTTACTGTTGGCAGTTGATCCTGAGGTTCGTCCTTATGCAGAAAGACTCAGGATAATTGATCAGCAAAATTTCCTTACTTTTTATGATGCAGGTAAACATAAAATAATTAAAAGGGAACCATTTAATTATTTTGGCTTTGCTAGCCTGACAGCAGTCAAAAATTTGAATCTTAGTAAGGCTAAGTATAATTTGGCAGACTATTCAAAAGATTATCCGTTTTCTTTTAGTTCAAATGAGTTTTTGCCGGGTTGTGATTATTTTGAATTAGACGTAGAAAAGGGTTTAGTGGCTGTGGTTCAATGTAAAGATATTGATCGGTACCAAAAAGTGTAAGTCATGAAAAAAGACAGCATTTTGACGTGCTGTCTTTTTCGTTTTGCAAAAATTTGGAAATAAAAAAATCCGAAAAACAGCTTTTCGGATTTTTATTATTAGGCACGGGTTACCTTACCAGACTTCAGAGTCTTGGTTGATACCCATACACGCTTTGGCTTACCATCAACAAGAATGCGAACTTTTTGAAGGTTTGGCTTCCATGTGCGCCGCGCTGAGTTTAATGAGTGGGAGCGAGTGTTACCAAAAGTGGTCTTTTTACCTGTAATATAATCTTTTGCCATTTGCTAAACCTCCTTTATTTGTGTTTTCATACTTAATAACGATAGCATAAGTTTTTCCGCTTTGCAAGATGAAAAGTATTTTTCAAAAATGGTTTTTTAGCCGATACTTGTTTACTATGATAGAATAAAGGTATTATTTATAAATAAATGAGACGGAGGATAAACATGGCTGTTAAAATCAAAACGAAAGATGGTTTGATTGATATTTCAAACGGAGTAATTGCTACGGTTGTCGGCAGTGCTGCGACATCCAATTATGGGGTTGTCGGGATGGCATCGAAAAATGCAATTCGTGATGGCTTTGATGGTATTCTTAACCGGGCCAACTATAAGCGCGGCGTTGTTGTTAAGTCAGAAGATAATGAAATTACGGTTGATGTTTACATTATTATTGGTTATGGCTTAAAAATTTCGGAAGTTAGCCGCAATGTCCAAAATAGTGTCAAGTTTAATTTGAAGAATCAGCTGGGAATTAATACTAAGGCCGTTAATGTCATCGTGCAAAATGTGAAGGTACTTGACGAATAACGCCGACGGAGGTTGAAAACATTGGTTTTAAAAGAAATAGATAGTAAAAAGTTTAGAGATATGGTGCGGGTTGCCACCCACAGGATCGGCAGAAACGCGGAATTTGTTAACTCACTGAATGTTTTTCCCGTTCCCGATGGTGATACCGGAACTAATATGAATTTGACTATTGAAAGCGGCGCAAAGGCTGTTGCCGAAAATCCAAGTACCAAAGTCGGCGATTTGACCGAAAGTCTGTCTAAAGGGATGCTGATGGGTGCCCGCGGTAACAGCGGTGTTATTTCGTCACAGCTCTTTCGCGGCTTCTACAAGGCAACCCAAGGAATGAATACCCTGAATGCGCAGGAATTGGCTAATGCTTTTACTAATGGAGTAGCAACTGCTTATAAGGCAGTGATGAAGCCCGTTGAAGGGACGATTTTGACGGTTGCGCGGGTTGCTGCCCAGGAAGGTGCCAATAAGGCTAACGAGACTGATGATGTTGAGGCCGTGATGAAGGCCATTGTAGAGGGTGCCAAAAAGTCCTTGAAGACAACGCCAGATTTGCTGCCTGTATTAAAGCAGGTTGGGGTGGTTGATTCCGGCGGTCAAGGTCTGCTCTTTATCTATGAGGGCTTTCTTGAAGGAATTTTGGGTGAAAACTTTGCTGACCAATACCAGCCCGATGCCGGTGAAATGGATGAAATGATTAACGCCATGCACCACCAGTCCGTTCAAAGCCAGCTGGCAACCCAAGATATTAAGAACGGTTACTGTACAGAAATCATGGTAGATTTGACGGCAGATGTGCCTAACAAACAGCCGTTCAACCTTGAAGAATTCCGTAAGCACCTGTCAAGCTTAGGTGATTCATTATTAGCGGTATCTGATGATGAAGTTGCTAAGGTTCATATTCATACTGAACATCCGGGTTCGGTTTTCCAGTACGGCAAGCAGTTTGGGCAATTGGGTAAAATCAAAATTGATAACATGCGGATTCAGCATGAAACAATCGTCAACAGCAATGATGAAAAACAAGACAGTGTTGACTTTGCCGTGATTGCTGTTGCTTCGGGCAACGGTATTCGCAAACTGTTTGAAAGCGAGGGTGTTAACCGCATTATTTCCGGCGGGCAGACGATGAATCCGTCGACGCAGGATATCATTGATGCGATTAAGAAGTCCGGTGCCAAGAAGGCAATTGTTTTGCCAAATAACGGCAACATTGTCATGGCTGCCAAACAGGCCGCTGAGGTTAGCGATATTCCCGTGGGAATTGTGCCGACCAAGACGATTTCCCAGGGATTAACTGCGATGCTTTCGTTTGATGCCGACAGTTCCGTTGATGATAATGTTAAAAACATGACGGAAGACCTGGAAACAGTCGTTTCTGGAGAAGTTACTCAGGCCAACCGTGATACCGTGATTAATGAGGTTGAGGTTCATAAAAATGATTACCTGGGTATTGTTGATGGTGATATCAGGGTTGATGATCCTGATTTGATTGCAGCAACGGTTAAAATGGTGGGAAAGATGCTCGATGAAGATTCGGAAATCATTACCATTATGTTCGGCCGGGATGCAAACAAGGATCAGGCAGAGCAGGTGCAGGCGCAGTTGGAAAAGAAGTATGATGGTCTTGAATTCGAGATTCATGATGGCGGGCAACCGGTGTATCATTTCTTAGTTTCTGTTGAATAAGATGGCGATTGCAGACTTATTTGCGCCTATTACCGATTTAAAAGGTGTCGGAACTAAAACTGCAGCCAATTTTGCCAGTCTGGGCATTTACAGCATTTATGATCTATTGTTTTACTTTCCGTTTCGTTATGATGAATTACAAACCTTACCGCTCGACCAAGTCATGGATGGTCAAAAGGTAATGCTCAAGGGAATTGTGGCGACCGATGCGTTTGTCAGCCGTCTCGGGTATAAAAAAAGCCGCCTCAGTTTTAAAATGCGGATTGACCATGAAGTTATCATGGTCAATTTTTTTAATCAGCCATGGTTAAGGCAAAAGATTGCGGTTGGCAGGGAAGTTGCGGTTTATGGCAAATATAACGTCGCCCGGCAGAGCTTATCTGGGTTTAAGTTTGTTGCTGCAAAAGAAAATGATAGCGGCATGGCGCCGGTTTATCCGGTTAACCGGCATGTACGGCAAAAAAAACTTGTTGAGTTAATCAATCAGGCAATTACTGATTTTTTGCCGGATATCTGTGATGTGGTTCCCGAGAAAGTGCGGCAAAAGTATCGTCTCCTGTCGGATCAAATAACGGTTTACCGCATGCACCATCCCAAAAATACACAAGAAGCAAAGCTGGCCAAAAGGAGCGCAATTTTCCGCGAATTTTTCATTTTTGAAACGGAATTGGCCCTTTTAACCAGCAGCAATGCTCACAATGGCAAGGGGATCGCAAAAGATTATGATCTGGCGGAGGTTAATAAATTAACTAAACTTCTGCCGTTTGAATTATCTGCCGACCAAAAGCAGGTAGTTAACGAAATTTTTGCAGATCTGCATTCATCAAAGCAGATGCGTCGTCTCTTACAGGGAGATGTCGGTTCCGGCAAAACGGTGGTTGCCGTTTATGCTATCTACGCCGCAATTACCGCTGGTTACCAGGCAGCCCTGATGGTACCAACCGAAATTTTGGCCAGTCAGCATTTTAAGAAAATTGATGACTTGCTTCGTCCCTTAGGTGTGCGGACAGCCCTGCTGACAGGAACAACCAAGGCACTTGAGCGGCGGGAAATTTATCAAGAGCTGACTGACGGAACCATTAATGTGGTGATCGGGACACACGCTCTGATTCAGGATAAAGTTATTTTTAAAAAATTAGGGCTGGTGATCATTGATGAACAGCACCGCTTTGGTGTGGGGCAGCGCCAGGCCTTGATTAATAAGGGCAACCAGCCGGATATCCTGGTCATGACGGCGACGCCGATTCCGCGCACTCTTGCTTTGACTGTCTATGGCGACATGGCAGTATCCGAAATTCGTCATCTGCCTTCCGGTCGCAAGCCGATCATTTCGGCATGGAAAACCAGCAATCAAATGGATGAAGTTTATTCCTTGATGAGGAAACAGTTGGCCCAAGGTTTTCAAATTTATGCCGTTACCCCGCTGATTACGGAATCTGAGGCACTGGACCTAAAAAATGCGGAAGAGCTTTATGCCAAATTGACCCATGATTTTCCTGAGCAAAGGGTCGTGCTGCTGCACGGACAGATGCCGGGGAATAAAAAAGACGAAATTATGGGGCAATTTGCGGCCGGTGAAATCAATATTTTGGTTGCAACCAGCGTGATTGAGGTTGGCGTTGATGTGGCTAATGCCAACATGATGGTTATCTATAATGCCGATCGTTTTGGCATCAGCCAGCTGCATCAGCTGCGTGGCCGGATTGGCCGGGGACAAACACAGAGCTACTGTATTTTTCTGGCTGATCCCAAAACCGATTCGGGTAAAGCCCGCATGAAGGTTGTTTCCGCAACCAGCGATGGTTTTAAATTAGCCGAAGAAGATTTAAAAATGCGCGGAGAAGGTGATTTGTTCGGCAAGGCCCAGTCGGGCCTGCCTGAGTTCAAGGTAGGCAACGTGGTTAACGATTACAATACGTTGCGGGTGGCTCAACAGGTTGCCAAGGATTTGGTAGCCCAAGATCCCCTGTTGCAAAAAAAATCGAACAATTCTCTTAAACAGGTGCTAAAATATAAACAATTGGCACAAGAACGAACATAGAAAAGGCTGTGGTAAAATCAATGAAAACAATTGCGATTGACACAATGGGCGGTGAAAACGCCCCAGAGGCAATAGTTGCGGCTGTCTTAAAGGCAAAGGATGAGCTTAAGAAAACCAAATTTATTTTATTTGGTGATGAAGCACAAATAAAAAAGTTATTGCCAAAAGAAGAACTTGATGACCGAATACAGGTGGTTGCCACGACGCAGCTGATTATGGATGATGATGAACCCGTCAAGGCAATTCGGGCAAAGAAGGATTCATCAATGGTTGCAGCGGCTCAGTTTGTGAAGGAAGGGAAAGCCGATGCAATTTTATCTTTAGGCAATACCGGTGCTCTTCTTGCCTGTGGCATTTTTATTATCGGCCGCATCAAGGGAATAGCGCGGCCGGGTTTAATGCCGACCTTGCCGGTAAAAAATTCGGATGATGGCTTTAATATGATTGATGTTGGTGCTAATGCCAAGACCAAGCCGGAATACCTGCTGCAGTGGGCTGAGATGGCTGCCTATTATGCGGAAAAGGTACGCGGAATTGCTAATCCGCGGGTTATGCTGCTAAATAATGGTTCCGAATACGATAAGGGCGATGATACTCACCAGGCTGCTTATAATCTGCTGAAAGAGAGCGGGCTTAATTTTACCGGTAATATTGAGGGTAACGAATTACTGCTGGGTAAAGCGGACGTCGTTGTCACCGATGGTTTTACCGGTAATGCCATCCTGAAAAATATTGAGGGGACGTCAAGTGTGCTGCTCCATTTGCTAAAGGACAGCCTGCTCAACAGCGGGCTGAAAGCCAAAGTCGGTGCCTTGCTGATTAAAGACGCACTAAAGGGAATTATTTCAAAGTTTGACACTGCCAAGTACGGCGGTGCGGTGCTTCTAGGAGTCAACGCTCCGGTGGTTAAAACGCACGGGCGGTCTGACGAGCGGGCAATTTATTTTACGCTTAAGCAAATTGATAAAATTTTACAAGAGAAAATTATCGACCAGTTTAAGCTGCAATTTGCTAAAATAAAATAATAGACATTAACGAAAAGAGGAGAAAAATGTCAAAAGATGAAATTTTCGCCAAGATTCAAGGATTACTTGCTGATACGTTTGAGGTTGATAAGAATAAAATCACAAATGAGACCAATTTCACCAAGGACTTAGATGCCGATTCAATCGACCTTGTTGAATTTATTTTACAATTAGAGGATGAATTTGGGGCAGAAATTCCTGATGAAGATGCCGAAAAGATTGCAACTGTAGGGGATGCAGTCGATTATATTGTGGCACATCAGAAGTAGTTTTTGCTTAAAAAGCGCTTACTGCATTTGCATGTGAGGCTGATAGTGGTTATAATTAGAAAACAAAAATAGAAAGATTAAAGTCCTTTTAAATTGTTGAAAAATTGAGATGGAGGAATGAACTTTGGAGAAACAAAGTGATCTCTTACTGGACATTCAACATTTGCATACGGCTTACCGTCTGCAAGGAAAGTTTTATGACGCTGCGGATGATGTGAACATCACTCTGAAGCGTGATGAAATTTTGGCAATTGTTGGTGAATCCGGTTGTGGAAAGAGTACAATTGCTGCAAGTATTATTGGTTTATACGACCAGAAAAACACAAAGGTGACAGGGGATATTCTTTATAATGAATTGAATCTGGTAGGACTGAATGAATCGCTTTTTAATAAAATTCGTGGTGACAAGATTGGCATGATCTTCCAGGATCCGCTAGCCAGCCTTAATCCGTTGATGCGGGTTGGTGACCAGGTCGCTGAAACCTTGTACTACCATACGGATATGGATGACAAGGCACGTCGTGCCCGCGTGATTGAATTGTTCAATCAGGTAGGGATGCCGAAGCCGGATGAAATGTATGCGATGTACCCGCACGAGCTTTCCGGCGGTTTGCGGCAGCGTGTAGTTATTGCATTGGCGATTGCCTGCAAACCAGAGATCATTATTGCTGATGAGCCGACAACGGCTTTGGATGTAACGATTCAGGCTCAGATTTTGGACTTGCTTGAAGATATTCAGCGTGAATCACATTCCGGAATCATTTTGATTACCCACGATTTGGGCGTTGTGGCTGAAACCGCTGATGAAGTAGCGGTTATGTATGCCGGACAAATTGTTGAAAAGGCTGATGTGAGAACTATTTTTGAACACCCGCTTCATCCATACACAAGATCGCTTCTGAATTCAATGCCGCAAGCAGATGCTTCTGAAGATGACGACTTGCACGTTATTCAGGGAACTGTTCCATCATTAAAGAATATGCCGCGTGAAGGTGACCGGTTTGCTGCAAGGATTCCATGGATTCCCGCAAGTGCTCATGAAGAAGAACCAACGATGCATGAGGTTGAACCTGGACATTGGGTAAGGTGTACTTGCTGGAAGACATTCCACTTTCAAGATGAGCAAGAAGAAGTAAGTGGGGAATAAGTTATGGCGAACGAAATAATTCAAATCAAAGATTTAAAAGTCCATTATCCAATTCGTTCCGGTTTTTGGAACCGAATAACTGACTATGTGCGTGCAGTTGATGGCATTACTATCGCGATTAATGAAGGTGAAACCTATGGTTTGATTGGTGAATCAGGTTCGGGTAAGTCAACCACTGGGAAGGCAATTGTTGGTGTTGAGCCGGTTACCAGCGGCAAGATCATTTATAAGGGGATGGATATTACTAGAGCTCGTAACAGAAGAAAGTTGCATTATAATAAAGACGTGCAGATGATCTTCCAGGATTCGCTTTCTAGCCTTAATCCGCGAAAACGGATTGAAGATATCATTGCCGAACCGATTCGCAACTTTGAAAATCTGACAACGGATCAGGAACGGGAACGGGTACAAGAATTACTTGATATCGTTGGAATGCCGAGTGATTCGTTGTACAAGTACCCCCATGAATTTTCCGGTGGTCAGCGGCAGCGAATCGGTGTGGCGCGGGCAGTTGCAACTAACCCGAAGCTGATTGTTGCCGATGAGCCGACCAGTGCCTTGGATTTGTCTGTTCAGGCCCAGGTGTTGAATTTTATGAAGCATATTCAGCAGCAGTATGACATTGCTTATCTGTTTATTTCCCATGACTTGGGTGTTGTTAAGCATATGTCAGAGAATCTGGCGATTATGCACCGGGGTCGAATCGTTGAATTAGGTACCCGTGAGGATATTTATAATCACCCAATGCATATCTATACCAAGCGTCTGCTTTCAGCAATTCCAGTGGTTGATGTTGATCACCGCGAGGAACATAAGAAAGAACGTGCACGGGTTGAAAAAGAATTCCAGGAAAACCAGAGTAAATGGTACGACAAAGATGGGCGGGTTTATCCGCTGCAGCTTGTTGCCCCAGGACACTGGGTTGCTCTTCCGAAAAATCAAGTGGCACAAGAATTAAACGAAAAGGAGAGTGACTAAGCATGTGGAAAACAGTTTTACGGCGTGTTTTAATTATGATTCCCCAAATCATAATTTTAAGTATTTTGATCTTCTTCATTGCTAAAATGATGCCAGGGGATCCGTTTACGGGATCAATTAATCCGAATACGGACCCAAAGCAGATTGCGGCGCTGCGACAACAAGCTGGTTTAAACGATCCAGCATGGGTACAGTATTGCCGCTGGGTGGGCAATGTAATGCATGGCGACCTTGGTACGAGCTATATTCAGCAAGTACCGGTTACTTCATTGATTGCTGACCGTGCGGTCAATACTTTCTGGATGTCATTAGTATCAACTTTTCTGACATATCTAATCTCTATTCCAATGGCAATTACGGCTGGAAAGCACCAAGGTCAATGGCAGGATAAACTTGTTGAATTCTTCAACTATACAACACTGGCAATTCCAGGTTTTGTTCTATATTTGCTGGGAATCTGGTTATTTGGCTTTACCTTGGGTTGGTTCCCAATTTCGGGATCTGTTTCGCCAAATGCTAATGGCTTTTGGGGGACAGCGGTTAGTCAGTTCTATCACTTGATTTTACCATCAATTTTGATGGCATTGTTAAGCACAACCAGTATTGTTCAGTTTTTGAGGACAGGAATTGTTGATAATAAAGTTGAAGACTATGTACGAACTGCCAAGAGTAAGGGTGTTCCAGAAAAGGTAATCTTTAATAAGCATATCCTGCGTAATTCTCTTTTACCAATTGCTTCTAGCTTTGGTAATGTTATTACGGGATTACTTAGTGGTTCAATAATGATTGAAACTGTTTTTAGTTATCCTGGTATGGGTAAATTGTTCTTAGACTCAATTAACTCTCGTGACTATACAACGTTAACAGCTTTAATTCTTATTTATGGTATCTTGACTTTGCTTGGTAACCTGTTATCAGATATTATCATGAGCATTGTTGATCCAAGAATTAGAATTAAATAAGGGGGGAGAAAAATGTCTGAAAAGAAAAATTTACAAAAAAATGATAAAAACACTAAGGCACCAATTTCTCGTCCGACTTCTGGCTTTCGGATTGCGGTGCGAGAAATTTGGCGTGACAAGGGTGCGCGCTTCTCGTTATTTGTATTAATTTTAGTCTTGCTGTTTACGTTTGGCGGTTCAATGTTCTTGAATAAGGGGCAAGTTACTGAATTTAATATTCTTGACGCATACCAAGGCTGGGGTCAAGACGGTCATATTTTTGGTACCGATGATGGTGGCCGTGATATTTTCAAATTACTAATTATGGGTGGTCGCAATTCAATTATAATTGGTCTTGCAGTATCTGTAATTTGTATGGTTATTGGAATCGTGATCGGCTTAATTTCTGGGTACTTTGGTGGTACGATTGATAACATCATTATGAGAATTATTGATTTTTGGCAGTTACTGCCACCCCTGCCGATTGAAATTGTATTAGTAACGGTTATTCCCAACTTTAGTGCAACTGCCTTAGTCGGAATAATTTCGCTGTTTAGCTGGACGAGGGAATCACGGTTCTATCGAGCCTATGTTTTGTCTCAACGGCAAAGAGATTATGTCTTGGCTTCGAAAACATCTGGATCATCTAACCTTAAAATTATGTTTAAAGAAGTTTTGCCTAACATTCTTTCGCCAATTATTACGGATGCAATTTTAATGATTGCCGGTAACATTGGTGTTGAAACCGGGTTGTCATTCATTGGTTATGGTTTACCGAAAAATGTTCCGTCTTTGGGTACATTAATTGGGTTTGCCAACGATCCGGTTAACATTACGACTCGACCATGGCTGTGGGTTCCTGCTGTTGTTTTGCTGTTAATTATTTGTTTAAGTGTTAACTATGTTGGTGAAGCTCTTCAGCGTGCTGGGGATGCGCGTCAACGTGAAAACTAAATTAATTTTAGAATTTTAATTTGAAATATTAAAGAAGATAATGAATTTCACTGTCTTCTTTTTATTTTCTAATGTAACTATAAGTATAATATTTTTAATATTTTGCAATTAATATATTGAAATTTTAATTATATATGTTAATATTAAATTATTAACTTGTTTCAAGATTTTTATTAGAATTTTCTAGTGAATAGGAGTTACAAAATATGAAAAAATCTAGAATATTTAGTTCAATAGGCGTTGTTACTGCAGCTGCCTTAACTTTGGTTGCCTGTGGCAATAATAAGAGCAATGATAAGACTAATGATGCCAAAACGGCCAGCAAGTTTCCACAAGAAGTTCCGGTCAAAACTGCTAAAAAGGGTGGAACAGTGAAAATTGCTGAGTTGTCAGCTTCACCAATTACTGGTATTTTTAATCAAGAGTTAGAAACGGTAAATACTGATTCTGACGTGATGGCGCCAGCAAGTGAATCGTTGTTCGCTACCGATGATACTTTCAAGATTAATGATAAGGGTTCTGCCACCTTTAAGCTCGATCGCAAGGCTAAGACCATAACAATCGAAGTTAAGAAGGGTGTTAAGTGGTCAGATGGTAAGCAAGTTACTGCAAAGGATGTCGAGTATGCGTATGAAATTATTGCTAATAAAGGAAGTAAATCACAAAGATATACTGCATCGTTGGCTAATATTGAAGGTTTAGCAGACTATCATAACGGTAAAGCTAAGACCATCAAGGGGATTGAAATGCCTGATGGTGAAAATGGCCGCAAAGTTGTTTTGCACTTCAAGCAGATGAAGCCAGGAATGTATAACTCTGGTAACGGTTATTTCTGGGAATATGCTGAACCATACCATTATTTGAAGGATGTTCCATTCTCCAAATTGATGGCTAGCGACAAGATTAGAAAGAACCCGATGTTTTATGGCCCGTACAAGATGGATAAAGTTGTGCGTGGTCAATCTGTAACTTTTGTTCCTAACAAGTATTACTGGCGTGGAGCACCAAAACTTGATAAGATTGTCTACCAAGTTGTAAGTCCAGACACAGCTTCACAAGCGCTGAAGAGCCATAAATTTGATATTATTCAGGCTAGAGCAGCACAATGGCAGCAAGTTAAGAACACCAAGAAAGTTAACTTTGTCGCCAAAGTACCGCTATCTTACTGGTACATCGGCTTTAAGATGGGTCATTGGGATGCTAAACAAGGCAAGAGTGTCATGGATAAGAATCCTAAGATGACTAAGCCACTTCGTCAAGCTATGGGTTATGCAATGAACGTTGATCAGGTGGATAAGCATTATACACATGGCTTGAGTTTCCGTGTTCCAACCTTAATTCCGGCACAATTTGGCGACTACTTCAACAAGGATTCTAAGGGCTACCCATATGACATGAAGAAGGCTAATGAGATTCTTGATAAGGCTGGTTACAAGAAGAAGGGCAAGTGGCGTGTGCAACCTAATGGCAAGCCATTGAATATTACTTTCTTGGCAATGTCTGGCAGTTCTATCCAAGAACCAACAATTCAAAATTATGTTCAGCAGTGGCAGAAGCTTGGTTTGAACGTTAAACTCTATGGTGGGCGTTTAACCGAAGGCAATTCTTTCTATGATAAATTGTCAAAGGGTGCTAAGGGAGTTGATCTTTACGAGGCAGGTTGGACGCTATCGACTGAACCATCACCGAATGATTTGTATAACGAAGCGGCACCATTTAACTACGGTCACTTTGCAACCGCTAAGAACACGAAGTTGCTTAAAGAAATTGACTCGGAAAAGGCCTTTGACCATAACTATCGGGTAGAGAAATTCCATGAGTGGCAAGATTATATGAATGATGAAGCATATGTAATACCAATGGATAATTCTTACACCGTTATGGCAGTTAATGATAAATTGACAGGGTACTCAATGAGAGCATCAAAGAATAATTCTTTATACTTCGATTTAGCTTATGCTAAATAGATAAAAGATATTTTTAATAATAATTAACAGATAAAGCAGATTTTGTTTTATCTGTTTTTTTGTATTTATGTATCTAATATTAGCTGATGCTTAACTATATCCAAGAATAATCTTAATTTAAATCATAATATTATTTATAAAATTATTGATTTTTTAATTATTGGTGCTAAACTTTAATCATTAACTTGTTTCAAGAATATTGTTAGGTTTAAAAGTGAATAGGAGTAGCAAATATGAAGAAATCAAAGATATTTAGTTCAATCGGCGTTGTTACTGCAGCCGCATTGACACTGGTTGCATGTGGTAAGAGTAATAATTCAAGTAGTAATGGTAATGATGTCAAAACTGCAAGTAAGTTTCCAGCAGCTGTGCCAACAAAAGCAACCAAAAAAGGTGGTACTGTAAAAATAGGAGAATTGTCTGCTTCGCCATTTACAGGAATTTTTGCACCAGAACTTTCGACAATGCAAACTGATACCGATGTTGCAGGACCTGGTCTTGAAAACTTGTTTGACACTGATGATAATTTTAAGATCAATGATAAAGGCCCTGCTACGTTTAAACTTGACCGAAAAACTAAAACTGTCACAATTGAAATTAAAAAGGGTGTTAAATGGTCTGATGGTAAGCAAGTAGTAGCTAAAGACATTGAGTATCCCTATGAAATTACTGCTAATAAAGCAACCCAGTCGCAAAGGTATACCGCTTCTTTAGCTGATATCGTCGGCTTAGCTGATTATCATAATGGCAAGACGAAAACCATTAAGGGAATTGAGATGCCAGATGGTGAAAATGGTCTTAAAGTTATTTTGCATTTCAAGCAAATGAAACCAGGAATGTATAATTCTGGTAACGGCTATTTTATAGAGGATGCTGAACCATATCATTATCTGAAAGATGTTCCGTTTGCTAAATTAATGTCAAGTGATAAGATTAGAAAAAATCCATTATTTTATGGACCATATAAGTTAGATAAAGTTGTTAGAGGACAATCAACTACTTGGTCACCAAATAAATATTATTGGCGTGGCACACCAAAGCTGGATAAAATTGTAATTCAAGTTGTAAGTCCGGATACTGCTTCTCAGGCCTTAAAGAGTCATAAGTTTGATATTATTAATGTTCGTAATGCACAGTGGAAACAAGTCAAAGGCACTAAAGGCGTTAATTTCGTAGCCAGCATTCCATTATCATACTATTACCTTGGATTTAAAGTCGGTAAGTGGAGTAATAAGCAAGGTAAAAGTGTCATGGATAAGAATCCAAAGATGACCAAGCCTTTGCGGCAGGCAATTGGCTATGCAATGAATGTTAATGAAGTTGACAAGCATTATACGGACGGCCTAAGTTTCAGAGTTCCGACTTTAATTCCGGCACAATTTGGTGATTACTTCAATAAAGATTCAAAGGGTTATCCTTACGATCTTAAAAAAGCTAACGAGATTCTTGATAAGGCGGGATACAAGAAGAAGGGCAAATGGCGTGTTCAGCCTAATGGCAAACCACTAACTATTACTTTCTTGGCAATGCAAGGTTCCGCTATTCAAGAGCCAACGGTTCAAAACTATATTCAGCAATGGCATAAGATCGGCTTAAATGTCAAACTTTACGGCGGCCGCTTGACTGAAGCAAATGCATTTTATGATAAATTACAAAAGAGTGATCCTGGCTTCGATATGTTTGAAGCAGGTTGGGTATTGTCGACTGAGCCGTCACCAAATGATATTTATAATGAAGCAGCGCCATTTAATTATTCGCACTTTGTAACTGAAAAGAATAATAAGTTATTAGACGAAATGAACTCTGAAAAAGCCTTTGACCATAATTATCGGGTGCAAAAATTCCATGAATGGCAGGATTACATGAATGAAGAGGCTTATGTAATTCCAATGGATAATGCTTATGGCATCACCGCTGTAAATAATAAATTAACGGGTTATTCAAAGAAACCGTCTATGAACAATACATTGTATTATGATATCGCTTATGCTAAGTAATATTAAAGCAATTTAATTAAGATTAAAAAACAAATGAAGGTTATATGTGCTTTCATTTGTTTTTTTGTCTAATTGTGTATCTTAGCCGTAAAAGTTTTACAAAAATGCGGTCATATCAAGTAGTTGCAATCCAAAATCTATATGCTAATATTAAATGGTATTAACTTGTTCTGGAGCAGAGGAATTTTAATTAAATATTAGGAGGATATTTATGAAGAAGAGCAAAATTCTTGCTTCAGTTGGGGTTGTCACTGCTGCCGCATTAACGTTGGTAGCTTGTGGCAAGAGTAACAATAACGCCACAGATGAAACAAAAACTGCAAGTAAGTTTCCTAAAGAAACACCGGTAAAGACCACGAAAAAGGGCGGTAATGTAAAAATTGCTATGCTTTCTGCATCACCGTTTACAGGTATTTTTTCCCCGGAATTATATACGGTTTCTTCCGATTCTGATGCAATGGCGCCTGGTGTAGAAGACTTATTTGATATAAATGATACTTATAAGATTAACAATAACGGGCCGGCAACATTTAAGCTCGATCGAAAGGCCAAGACGATCACAATTGAAGTTAAGGAAGGTGTCAAGTGGTCTGATGGTAAACAAGTTGTTGCCAAAGATATTGAGTACCCTTATGAAATTATTGCCAATAAGGCTACTAAATCTCAAAGGTATACTTCAAGCCTGGCTAATATTGTTGGTTTAGAGGAATACCATAATGGTAAATCGAAGACTATTTCTGGGATTGAGATGCCTGATGGCGAAAATGGTCGTAAAGTCGTTTTGCACTTCAAACAAATGAAGCCGGGAATGTATAATTCGGGTAACGGTTATTTCTGGGAATATGCTGAACCATATCATTATTTGAAGGATATTCCGTTTTCAAAATTAATGGCTAGTGACAAGATTAGAAAGAATCCAATATTCTTTGGCCCGTATAAGATGGATAAAATTGTTCGCGGGCAATCGACTAGTTGGGTTCCTAACAAGTATTACTGGCGCGGCACTCCTAAATTGAATAAGATAACTATTCAGACCTTAAGTCCGGAATCAGCTTCACAGGCACTCAAGAGTCATAAATTCGACATTATCGATGTTCGTGCTTCGCAATGGACACAGGTAAAGAACACTAAGGGTGTTAACTTTATTGCGAGAATTCCGCTGTCATACAACTACCTTGGTTTTAAAGTTGGTCACTGGGATGCCAAGAAGAACAAGAGTGTCATGGATAAGAATCCAAAGATGGCAAAACCCGTTCGGCAAGCAATCGGTTATGCGATGAATATTGACGCAGTTGACAGTCATTATACCCATAGCCTATTCTTCCGTGTTCCAACCTTAATTCCGGCACAATTTGGTGATTATTTTGACAAGAATGCCAAGGGTTTCCCGTATGACATTAAGAAAGCTAATTCAATTCTTGATAAAGCTGGCTACAAGAAGAAGGGTAAGTGGCGTGTTCAACCAAATGGCAAGCCGTTAACCATTTATTATTTGGCAATGGCTGGTACATCAATTCAGGAACCGATCATTCAAAATTACATTCAGCAATGGCACAAGGTAGGCCTAAATGTTAAATTAGTCGGCGGTCGTCTGACGGAAACTAATTCTTTCTATGATAAGCTGCAAAATGATGCTTCTGGATTTGATATGTTTGATGGTGGCTGGAATTTATCAACTGAACCATCACCAAATGACTTATACAATGAAGCAGCACCGTTTAATTACACGCACTTTGTAACTGCCAAAAATAATAAGCTGCTTGCAGAAATGGATTCCGAAAAGGCCTTTGACCATAAATATCGGGTACAGAAGTTCCATGAGTGGCAAGAATACATGAATGACGAAGCATTTGTTGTTCCAACCGATAATTTTTACAGTATCAAAGCTGTCAACAGCAAGCTAACAGGTTATTCACTTAAACCGTCAAAGAATAATAGCTTGTACTTTGACTTAGGGTACGTTAAATAACAAATTTAATTATCTAACTGAAACTTGAAAGCTAGAAATTACGCAAAAAGAGCGTGATTTCTAGCTTTTTTAACCCCAAAATAAAAACGCAAGACCTCTCTGCGTTATACTTTAAGTAACCAAAACAAAGTTACAGGAGATCTTACATTATGAAAAGTATACCGCAAATCAATCAAGAAAAGGACACTTCCTTGCTAATTTCTGCTTTTGCCAAGCTAATTGGTCTACCTGCTAACTGTGCACTGCAAGCAGTCAAAGAAGATATTCCAGAAGATACTAAGCAAGTAACAGATAACTTCATTGAGCTACTGCCAAGATTTATCCAAAAATAGCCTGAGGGAAGCGAATAAAACATAATTAAAAGCTAAAAAAGCCAGAGTCCATAAGGAATCTAGCCAGTTTTACTGCTTTAGAGTTTCAATTAGGTTAATAAAATTATTTCTTATTTCTTTTTTCAAAGTTTAGATAACTTTGATAGTGTTCTTTAGTTATTTTTCCTTTTGTAACAGCTAATTTAACAGCACATTTTGGTTCTGACATGTGTCTGCAATTTCTAAACTTGCATTGTTTTGATAAAATTGTTATATCATTAAAAACAGTGGGCGTATTTTTATTAATTACACTACTAATAGTTTTAAATCCAGGAGTATCAATATAATAAATTCCTAAACTTGGTATTGCATTTAAGGTTACATTTGTTGTAGTATGTTTGCCTTTTTGGTCACCACTTCGTACACCATTAATTTTATTTATCGTTTTTCCTGATAATTCATTTAGTAGAGTTGATTTTCCTACACCTGAAGCTCCTACTACTGCAATAGTTTGGTTCTTGATTAAATTTTGTTTTAGTTGCTGTATAGTTTCTGGAAGATATATAGAAACTTTTTTTATTTTTAAAGTAGGGTAAGTCCGTTTGATCTTATTTTCAATTTTTTTGCATTCAGCTAAATGGTCAATTTTAGATAGTAAAATCAATGGATCTTGGTTAGATATGTGAAACGTTTCTAAATACCGTTCTAGTTTTTCTATTGTAAAACGTTGGTTAACTGCAATCATAACCCAAATTTGATTGACATTAGATGCAATAAGTCGCTCTTGCTTTTTAACATGCCAGCTTTTTTCGGCATTACTGGTTGCTTTAGAAAGTATATTATGTCGGGGATAAACTTTAATTATGTTTTTATTGTTTAAGGAATAATTAACATAGTCTCCAACTAAAATCTTATCCACTTTTAGTTTTGCTAAATTTGTATAAGCTAAATCTATATTGTGTAAAGCTCCATTTTCTCCTACTAATTTAATTTTTTTACCTACTACGCTTATTACTCTGTAAACTCTGCCATTAGATAATTTATGCTTTAAACTAAAGTCTTTGATACCAAAATCAAACTTATTGTTTATCAAATTGACACTCCTACTTTTTAATCTATTATTTAATTTTATTACATACAGTTTACAATAAATTTTGTGATAATTATAGTAGACAAAATATTAGAGGTCAGAAGTAACAAAAATAATGAATAAGATCGAAGCTTCTATTTATGGCCATAGATGGCAGATAGAAACATACTTTAAAGCGGCTAAACAGTATCTAGCTTTAGATAAATCACAAATTCAAAGTTACGATGGGCAGTGTGGCTATTTTGCCGTCATGGCCTTAACTTATGATTTGCTGGCTGAAAGGCAGGCAATTGATGAGCGCACAATCGGAGATTTGTTCTATCTGATGAATGATGCATTGCCAGATTTAGCATTTGAAGAAGCATTTGTCTACCTGCTAACTGCACTGCAAGCAGTCAAAGAAGAAATACAGAAGAGATTGAGCTACTGTCAAGATTTATCCAACAAATTTATCCCGTTAGCGAATATCATCAGGTATTTGCTAACGGGATTTTTAATAAAAAACAATGGCAATTAAAAATCACTTTAGCTGTTCTTTTCTAAAGTGATTTTTTACCATAATTTATTATTCTTTATTTTTATTTTTCGCTTTCATCCCAGATTTTTTTGGTGGCTGGAATTTTACCTAATTCGCTAATTTCATCCTTGTCAACGACAATCAGATTATTTGGCCCTTCCGCCAAGCGGTTGAAACTATCTAGGCTTTGATTCTTGAAATAACCGTCACTGGCATTAGCAAGACTTGTCTGCAACTGGTTGATCCGGTATGCTTCCGCATCGGCCCTGGTCTTAGTTGCTTCCGCATTGGCCTTGGCCGTTGCAATCAGCGCGTCATTCTTTGCCTTGGTGGTCAGCTCAATATTCTTTGCCTCACCTTCGGCCTTTTCGATTGCGGCAATCTTCTCCCGGTCGGCAGTCAGCTGTTTGTCCATAGCTTTTTGAATTTCTGGACTTGGCAGCAGTTCATCAATGTTGACCCGCACAACACGAATCCCGTAAACGTCGGTTAGGTCGCCGATAGCTGCGGTTAATTGGGTGTTGATTTTACTGGTGGAGCCTAAGGCATCATTCAAGTCCATGCGGCCAATAATGTCCCGCAGGTGCCCCCGAATCAGTTCAACCATTGACTTAACTGAATCGGTATTGTTGTAAAAATATTTGTAGGAATCAGTCACCAAATAGTTGAGAGTCAAACTGGTTGTGATTTCCGCATTATCCTTAGTAATAATTGAATACTTGGAAATTTCTGCCGGAAACATTGCCAGAGAAACCCGACGCAGTTTTTGCACAAATGGAAAAATAAAGACAAAACCGGCTTTAACCGTCCTTGAGTATTTGCCCAATGTTTCGACCAATCCCTCATTGTTTTGCGGAACGACCCGAAAGCCCAGCGCCATGAAAACAATTAACAAAATTATGATTATTAATGGTAAGATCATAAAATAGTCCTTTCTTAAATAAAATCATATGATTAGACTAATTATATGACTTTTTCTTCTTTTTGCTAGTTTTATTTTCGGTTAATTGGTTATTTTGCACTGATTCCGGAACCTGAGTAATCTCTTCGTTTCTGTCCTGCAGCTCGCTCGCATCGGTCTTATATAGAGAAGTGGTTGAGCCGTGTTTTTTTGAATATAAAGATGTCGAATTTTTACCGAGTTTGTCTTCAATCTGCAACATTTGCTGGTAATTGTCTAGGTAGTTAAATTGTGAAGGATTAACGGGTGTGAAGCCAATAGGTGTGTAAAATCTTAGCAGATTATGGTTGTTAAGAAGGTCAGAATATTTCAGCGATTTCCGGCTGATTTTAGTTAAGTGGCCGATTTCTTTCTTTTCCTTAAGTGTAAAGTTGACAATCTGCTTGCCATTCTTGCGGTTATAGACACTGCCTTTGGTTCCTTGGCTGCCGACAATCACGTATTTTTTGCTGACGACGGTGCCATTGCGAAAAACAAGCCATGGCTGGTAGTGCGGTGACAGCAAGTTTTGTCCAAACTGCAGGTAGTTTTCATTTGGGATTCCCAACAAATTCAGCAGGGTTGGCAGAACATCAATTTCGCCAGCTACCTCGTGTTTGATTTGCCCTTTGAGGTTGGCGGCGTGCAGCATGAAGGGCACACGCTGCATCTGCACGTTGTTATACGTATTCCAGGTGTCCGAACTTTCACCGACAATTGGCGCCAGCGTTTGATTATCCGAATTGCTTAGGCCGTAATGATCGCCGTAAATAACCACCAGTGTGTTTTTATACAAACCGGATTTTTTAAGGTAAGTGAAAAATTCTTTGACGGCCTGGTCTAGGTAGTGGGCAGTTTCAAAGTAATTGTTGATTGTCTGGTTTTGCGTGTCGGTGGTTTTAAAGGTGGGGTCGGCGTCTTCCGGTTTCAGTTCAAACGGAATGTGGTTGGTGACGGTGATGAATTTAGTATAGAAAGGCTGCTGCAGGTGTTCCAAATACTTGATACTTTCCGCAAATAGCAGCTTATCTTTCAGGCCGTAACCGCTTTTATCCTCGCTGTCGCTGCTGAAATAATTTTGGTCAAAAAAGTAATTGTAACCGAAATTTTTATAGACCTCGTTTCTGTTCCAAAAGGTGCCGACATTGCCGTGAAAGACAGCCGAAGTGTAGCCGTGGTCACGCAAAATTTGTGGCGCCGCCTGGAAAGTGTTGTTGGAGCCGAGTGAGGTAAAAAGTGACCCGTCAGAGATGCCGTAAGTTCCGGTTTCGAGCATGTTTTCGGCATCGCTTGTTTTGCCGATTCCGACCTGGTGGTAAAAATTGGCAAAACTGATGGTGTGGGGATTTTTATAAAGTGAATTTAAAAACGGCGTGACTTCCTTATTATTGATTTTTAGGTTAAGCAAAAACTGCTGGAAACTTTCTAGATGAATTACGATCACGTTTTTCCCCTTTTCCTTGCCAAAATATTGCTTGCTGGCCGGAACGTGATTTTTTTGGGTAAAGCGCAGAATTTGATTCAAGTCGTCCGCGTTGGCATTTCGGGTTACCTGGCCTGTCTGGGCACTTTTGATGCCGTCATAAATGGTGTAAGTGTCAATCCCTAAATATTTGACAACGTAGGTGTGGTCAAAGGTATTGCGCAGCAGGCGCGGCCGGGATGATTCGGCCATGAAGATATTTAAGCCAAGAATAAACGCACCTAAAGAAGTAATGGTAAAAGGTGTCAGCAGGCCGTATGATTTGGGATCAATTTTTATTTTTTTACTGATTAACAGGGCGATAATAACGACCAAATCAAGCCAGATGAGGCAGTCAGACAACTGCAGCAGGGAAACGGCACTCTTGCCTAGGCCCGGTGCCACCTTGCCGACATTCACGATCGTTTTAACCGTGATAAAATCAGAGAACTGCCTGTAGTAAAGGACGTTAGCAAAGAGCAGGGCGCTGTTGGCAAAGTCCATTACCAGCATCATGATATAGGAAACAAGCGGCTTGGGAAAATAAAAACCAATGCCGATCAGCATAATGGCGGCGCCTAAGGGACTGATCCACATGATAATGTGCTGATAAGGATCGGAAAGGCCCAGATTAAAGTCAAAGTAGGCCACGAAGAGATATTTCAACCAAAAAAGAACGATTAATAGACTAAAAAAGCCTGTCCGTGTTTGAATAAAACTTTTAAAATTTATTTTTTTCACTAGTAATGCTCCTCTAATACAACAATTTTACTGGTTTAACGGAATTTAAACAATCTTTTGCGGGGAGTTAGTACTTTTTTAAGGTTTAATTTGGCTAAAATTGAGTATAATTTAGAGGAAACTTATGTATGGGATTTTGATTATTTAGATGCTTTTTTTAGGACCACTTTACAATTGGCTGGCACAACATTATGCTACTAAGATTAACCATTTTGCGCTGATTAAGCTGACGATGCTGGCAATTGACAAGACAATTTTTTATTTTCTTTTTTTTGCGGTGCTGCGGCTGTTGTGGCTGCTTGTTATCAGAAAAAGACGAACAATTAAGTCGGAAGCGGGGATGTGGGCCTTTGTTTTTTACCTAATTCTGCTTTTAATGTTAACGACTTTTCGCGATACCTACTTTCCTTGGCAGCTGGATTTTAATTTTACGCGGCCGCTGACGGAAATCAATCTGGTCTTTATGAAGGAAACTTGGAAACTGGTCTATGCTGAAAGTCGCATTGATTTTTTCTATAATTCCTTAGGCAATGTCCTATGTTTTCTTCCGTTTGGCTTTTTGCTGCCGCTGGTTTTCTCAAAGAAGCAGAGCTTTCTGAAGGTTGTTTTTCTGGGGATGATCCTGTCAGTATTTATTGAAGGGATGCAGTTTATTCTGGAAACAGGGATTAGTGACATTGACGACGTCTTTTTTAACACATGTGGGGCGATCCTGGGATACTTGCTATATTTGCTTTTCCGGCAAGTTAGAAAGATTTTCTAATGTTGATGAAAAGTAACTGGTATTAAGTGATTAAGATTGTTAAAATGAAATTGTGAAAAAAATAATTTTTAGTTTAGGTAGGAGCAAATTTATGAGTTTAATTAAATTTGATAGTAGCAAGTTAACGCCTTTTGTTCATGAAAATGAACTGGGCGAGATGCAAGCAATGGTCAATGCTGTTGTTACTGAACTTAAAGATGGCAGTGGTGCAGGAAGTGATTTTCTGGGCTGGCTTGATTTGCCGGTTAATTACGATAAGGATGAATTTAGCCGCATTAAAAAGGCTGCTAAGAAAATTCAGGGCGATTCTGAAGTGCTGATTTGTATTGGGATCGGTGGCTCATACCTTGGTGCCCAAGCGGCCGTTGAATTCTTGAACGGTGCGTTTTATGGCAGGAAAAAGGAAAATAATCCAACCATTGTTTTCTGTGGTAATTCACTTTCCGGTTCATATCTGTATGATTTGATTGATTGGCTGGGCGACAAGGACTTCAGTGTCAACGTCATTTCGAAATCAGGAACGACAACTGAGCCGGCTGTTGCTTTCAGAATTTTTAAGGATAAATTGATTAAAAAGTACGGCAAAGAGGAAGCAACTAAACGAATTTATGCAACCACGGATAAGGCTAAGGGCGCTTTGAAGACCGAAGCCGATGCGGAAGGTTATGAAGAGTTTGTCGTTCCGGATGATGTCGGCGGCCGTTACAGTGTTTTGTCTGCTGTGGGTTTACTGCCGATTGCTGCTTCCGGTGCCAATATTGACCAGCTGATGAAGGGGGCTGCCGATGCCCGTGCTGATTATGGCGATACGGATTTGACCAAGGCTACCCCATACCAATATGCCGCTTTGCGCAATATTTTGTATCGTAAGGGCTATACAACTGAAATTGTCGAAAACTATGAGCCAACACTGCGGATGTTTAGCGAGTGGTGTAAACAGCTGATGGGTGAATCAGAAGGTAAGGACCAGAAGGGCATTTACCCGTCAAGTGCCAATTTCTCAACCGACTTGCATTCACTAGGACAATACATTCAGGAAGGCCTGCGCGACCTATTTGAAACGGTCATCCGGGTTGAAAATCCGCGTCATGATGTGACAATTCCTGGCGACGATAAGAATTTGGATCAATTAAACTTCTTGCAGGGCAAGAGCCTGAACTATGTTAACGACCATGCTTATGAGGGTGTGGTTTTGGCTCATACCGATGGTGGCGTTCCGGTGATGACGGTTAATATTCCTGATCAAACCGAACATACCTTAGGCTACCTGATTTACTTCTTTGAGTTGGCAATTGGGGTTTCCGGCTACCTGAATGGAGTTAATCCGTTCAATCAACCGGGAGTTGAGGAATACAAGCGAAACATGTTTGGCCTGCTCAACAAGCCGGGTTATGAAAACCTGCACGATGATTTGACCAAACGTTTTGCAAAATAGAAAATGCTTGTGGCAGTTTTTTTAAAAATTTTGTTAGTATAATTAATAGCAAAGTGATTAGAAAAAGAGTAAAACACTTAATAGTTTTACTCTTTTTTCGTTTTTTAGGAGGTTTTTATGAAAGAAAAAGTGGTAACGACCAAGCATGTTTTAGCAATTATTGCCTGTGCCCTGATGGCGTTTGTTTCGATTTTGACGGAAACCAGTTTGAACGTGACGTTTCCAACGTTAATGAAACAGTTTCACATTGGTTTAGGCACGGTGCAGTGGACTACCACCGGTTACTTGCTGATGATTGCCGTGATCATGGTGGCGAGTTCGTATTTGAACGAGCGTTTTTCGGCACGGCAATTATTTTTGACGGCAGCGGTTGCTTTTATCTGTGGCTCGCTGCTGTCTGCCACTGCAACTAATTTCGGCGTTTTGCTTGCTGGCAGGCTGATTTCGGCATTTGGCGCGGGCTTCTCAATTCCGTTGATGTTCAACCTAGTGGTTGAATTGATGCCGCAGAATAAGTGGGGCTTTTATATGGGGTTGACTGGGCTCGTAGTGATTTTAGCACCATCGCTGGGCCCGACTTTTGGCGGGACAATTGTCTACTTTTGGAACTGGCAGCTGATCTTTTACCTTGTTTCGGGCTTGGCGGTTGTTATCTTGCTTTTAGGTTATTTTACAGTTGAGAAATACCATAAAGAAAAGCGCGCCGGTTTTGATTGGCGCAGTCATGTTTTGATTGCGGCAGCGATGGTGATTTTTAGCCTGACTTTCAGTGAGATTGGTCAAGGCTTAACCAATATTTGGTTCTGGCTGGGGCTTTTAGTTGCTGCACTTTTATTATTTTTATTTATTAAATCGGTCAAAAATAGTGATAAGAAGTTGTTAGACTTGGCAGTTTTTAAGAATAAAACCTTTGTTTGTGCCCTCATTTCGTATTTGCTGCTGCAGTTTATTAATATTGGCACTAGTTTTGTCCTACCGAATTTTGTGCAGATTGTCAACCACTCGTCTTCGCTGATTGGTGGTTTGATTTTGCTGCCTGGCTGTATTTTAAGCGGGATTCTTAATCCGTGGTTCGGCCATATTTATGACAAAAAAGGGCCACAGCTACCGCTTTTACTTGGCACCATTTTCTGCCTTATTGCCAGCATCTTATTTACCGTTTTTGCACGCAAATTAACCATTCCATTGGTTGTACTCTTTTACGGCATTATGATTATTGGACGGCAGCTGGCTTTTAACAACACAATGGCAGAAGCCTCAAAACTGCAACCGGAAAGCCTGCATACCGATGCAACGGCGGTCTTTCAGACGGGACAGCAGTATGCTGGCTCGATGGGAACAACGGTGATGGCGGCGATTATTTCTGCCTGGCAGAAACGCCCGGGAAATTATTCTGTTTTAACCGCTCAGGGCAGCCAGATTGCCTTTATGGTCATGATTCTTTCCAGTGTCATAATTTTGCTGAGCTATTTAAAGATGTTTCAACTGGAAAAAAAGAGCGGAATTAAATTACATTAAAAAATATTTCTCTTCATCTTTGTATTAAAAGAATTTTACTTGAAAAATTTTTTTACCTAGCCGACAAATGTAAACATTTAATAACAGCAATGCTACACGGGTGAGCTTGAGTAAACTCTATCTAGCAACAATTAAAAAACATGAAAATCGCTTTCAATAACGTAAATTACTTGTATAATAAGAGGTAGTTTAAATAAAGAAGGTCTAAAAATTGATGTGTGATAACTTGTTGATGAAGATTTTTAATGTGATTGTCTTTGCTGTGGCTGCCTACTATACTTTTACCGGCGGCATGATGATGGCAATGTATTGGATGGCCGCAGGGATGTTAATTGATGCGGTCGTTGATTTAATCTATCATTTTCTGCCTAAGCACAAGAAGTGCTAAGATGGCTTTCAATTTTGTTAATAAAGGCTTTTTGAATCTAGTTTTTGATTTGAAAAGCTTTTTTTGCAACAAAATTCAAAATAAGTATAAAATTTTGCATAATTTGGTTGCGCTTTCTTTAATTTTAAAATAAATTATATCTATAGACATAATTTTATTTTACTATTGGAGGTAAATAGATGGGTTTTTACGATGAAACAAGAGTTGAAAAGGTTGAATCAAATACACCGGGGCTGAAGTTGTCAGTTCGTACCAATTTGGCAGATTATCCGCAGGCTAACTTGATAATTGTTCACGGTTTGGCAGAATTTTCCGGCAGGTATGACCGCATTGCCAGCTATTTTGTAAAACAGGGCTATAATGTTTTCCGCTATGACCAATTAGGTCACGGAGAATCAGATGGAGAGCGGGGTTATTTGTCTTCGCCTGATGATCTTTCAGAAAACTTGACAGTAATTGTCAACTTAGTTAAAAAGCGCTACCCTAATTTGTCCCTGTTTGTTTTGGGACACAGCATGGGCGGTGAGACGGTTTTGCTGCACGCTGCTAAGCATCCGCATACCGTTGACGGCTATATTGCTACCGATCCTGCTTCCGTTTGTATTCATTCGGAACTTGGTTCAGAGATGATTGATGGTGATCCGAAAAAGCTGGTACCAAATGAATTGGGTGATGGCTTAAACACGGACCAGCGGGTAATTGATAAGTACAATGCTAGTGAAATGAACCTGCATGAAATCACAATCGGAATTTACAATAACGCAATTTACAAGGGTGCGCTCTATTTGCGCGATAATCTGCAAAACATCGTTGACCCGATTTTATTAATGCAGGGCTTGGAAGATGGGATAATTTCTTACAAGGATTCGATGGAGGTTTATCCTAAGATGTCATCAAAGGATAAGGAATTTCATGTTTACCCGTTTTTGCACCACGAGATTTTGAACGAGCCAAGCCGCAATGAAGAACTGTTTGCGGAAATTGAAGAGTGGCTCCACAAGCGGATTTATTAAGTGAATTTTTTTATCCAGAAGAAAAACGACGCGATAGTGACGTCGTTTTTTGGTGCAATATTAATTGTCGTTTTCCCTGAGAAAACTTTGAATGATTTTTTCCCGGATTGCCAAAAAGGCCAGATTGTGGCCGGTGGGATGTACGCGATTGGTCAGAAGAATTAAGCCGGATTGTTTAATTCTGTCTAAAATCATCATTGTACCGGTAAATCCTGTGTGCAAAATGATGGGATATCTGTGCCTCGGATCAAAACGCAGATCCCAGCCCCATGAACGCGGTTTTAGTGCGCGGGCGTTTTTATTATCAAATAGCTCACTCACCAAGTTTTGGCTGAAGGGCAGAATTCTTTTATCAAGGCCCAAGTAGCCCTTGCTGATTTTAATTAGGTCATTCATGGAGGAAAATAGCCCAGCAGAACCGCAATCAAATCCTAGCTGTCTGGCCTTGGGATCGTGCGCAATTCCCTGTAAAACGTTACCATTGACTAGAGCCGTGGGGATGCAGTGCTCTTTTTTAGGTGTAAAGGACGTTTGTGTGAGTCCCATCGGTTTAAAAACCTCTCTCATTGCCACTTGTTGAACCGGTTGCCGAAAAATGTTTTTAACAACTAAGCCCAAAAGAATAAAATTGGTGTCGGCATAACGCATTTTGCTTGTAAATTCGTTGGTCACGGGCAAACTGATAATGGCGTTAATTAGCTTATCATGACTTAATTGGTCACGGTGGGGAATCCAGCCGCGAATACCGCTGGTGTGGGTCAGCAGGTGAAACAGCCGCACACGTGGATCTTTAAATTCTGGGATAAACTTATCGAGCGGGTCAGTAAAATTAATTTTTCCTTGATCGTAAAGCTTTAACAAAATATTTTCGGTTGCAAGAACCTTGGTTAAGCTAGCCAAATCATATTCCGCAAATGGGCTTAATTGTGTGACTTGAGGATAAATACTGGCAAAGCCAATAGTGGAAGTGAAGGTTTGCTTTCCCCTGATAAAGGCGTAATTGACCCCGGGAACAATTCTTTCGGAGACCATTGCTTCAATTAAAGTTTGGGTTGCGGAGTAGTCAATCATTACGTATCTTCCCTCTAAATAATTACTAAGAATTATTATAACCAAAAAGGCTTGACAATTATAGCAATTTCAAGCATAATAATTACTGTTGATTTTGCCCGTTGGTCAAATGGTTAAGACGCCACCCTCTCAAGGTGGAGTTATGAGTTCAATTCTCATACGGGTGATTTTATCAATGGGATATAGCCAAATGGTAAGGCACAGGTTTCTGGTTCCTGCATGTTTCGGTTCGAGCCCGGATATCCCAATATTCATGATTTGTCTTAGTTTCAACTAGCTTAAAACGTTGATACTAAGGCATTTTTGTTTTTTGCGGTTTTTTGAAATTACATCAAATTAGGTACTTAGGTTACAACTTTTGGTGCATTCCTTTAGGGTGTTAAATTGTCTGTTTAAGTTAAATCGCCGTAAACCTTGCTGGATAACGAAACGTTATTGAGTTATTCAGTCGTGTTTTGCGACGGTATTAAAAAATCCTCTGAAAGCATTGCTACTAACAGAGGATCATTTTAATGACTGCCTAAAGTAACCAGCTTTAGGACTTTTTGAGGCTAACCCCAAATGAAAATCATTTCAATATCATTCTACAATATTTTAGGTCATTGTCAATGAATAAAATTCTGGTAAAATGACAAATGGTTACTATTCACAGCTAAATTTAGTTCACTCATTTTATAGGTGGGCTTTTTTCTTCTTTTCCGTTATAATAGTTGCTGTTTTGAGGAGGAGTTGCGATGCGCTCTACAAATTATCAAGCTAAATTGTTCGCCGACTTTCAGGCTGACGAACTTAGAATTGACCGACTGCTACAGGAAAAAGCCAAACTTGTGCGGCAGAATAAAGCATCTACTACTAAAATTCAACGCTTAACTAAAGAAGTTGCACATCTCAAAGCTCAATTGGCTAGTTTAGTTAAAGATAATGATCATTACCAAACTTTAGCTAAAACTGATAGCAACAACATTGGCTTACCAACTAGTCAGACCAAGATTAATCAGAAAAAGCGGATCCCTAACTCTCGGGTCAAGTCTAATAAAACTAAAGGTGATCAAAAAGGACATACCAAATCCAGTTTAGCCCCTTTTACTGCCGCTGAAGTAACTGAACATGTTACCCATGAATTGACGGTTTGTCCTAATTGTCACGGTAGACACATTAGAAAAACAACTAAGGTTAAGACTAAGGATGAATTAGACTTTCAGATAGTAATTATTAAACGCCGGCATGAATTTCCTACTTATATCTGTGATGATTGTGGTAAGAAGAGTTATGAAGCAATTCCTAATAATTTGAAAGAAGCTAACCAATACGGCCCTATTCTGAAAGCTTATGCTTTGTCCTTAATGAACGAAGCCAATGTCAGTTTAGATAAAACGCAGCGCATGATTATGGGCTTGACTTACGATAACTTACGCCCCAGCCAAGGCTACCTAGCAAAACTACAAAAGCAGGCTGCTAAGGGCCTAAAGCCATTTGGTCGGGAATTAAAGCAGAAACTACTTAAACAAAAGCTGCTTTATTGGGACGATACGGTAGTAATGGTTAATACTAAGCGGGCCTGTCTGCGCTACTATGGAACGGAAAAATTAGCTTTATATCGTGCCCATGAACATAAAGATTTGAAGAGTATAAAAGACGATGCACTGTTAACTCAACTGCCAGCTGACTGTCATGTAATGCATGACAATAATAAGGTTAATTATAATCCTATCTTTAATTACGCCAACGTTGAATGCAATGTCCATCTAATGCGTGACTTACAAAAATGCGTTGATAATACTGGACATCAATGGGCCAAAGATTTACGCAAATTAATTAGTTTGACTAATATTAATCGCAAAGAGCTGCTTAGCCAAGGAAGCTCAAGTTTTGATGAAACAACCGAAGCCAATTTTTATTTCAAATTAAATCAAGCCTTAGCTTTAGGGCATGAGGAAAGTAAAACAACAAGCAATAGTTATTATGCGCCGACTGAGCGAGCATTGATTAAACGGATAGTTGACTACACACCAGAATACTTTTCCTGGGTGACAAATTTCAACTTACCATTTTCTAATAATTTAAGTGAACGCAGCTTACGCGGAGTAAAAAGTAAAATGAAGGTAGCGGGGCAATTTGAAAATATCACTAGCAGTAAAAATTATGCGGCGATTCGCAGCTACCTAGAAACCAGTTACCGCAACGGGAAAAATCCGACTAAAGCATTAGAGCGGCTAATGGCGGGCAAACCGTATCAGCTTAAAGAGTTAATCGAGAAATAAGCATATTTAGTCAAAAGAAAGCCCCCAACTGTCTAAAGATGGAGGGCTTTTTAGGCTTGGCTGTGAATAGTAACAACAAATGGAATTATCTAAGACTTAACCAATCTTAATTATGGTAATTCTAGGGGGTGTAAACCTCAAATGGAAACATTTCTTTTGGGTCTAGTATCAGGTATACTAGCTAACTTAATTTCTTCATGGTTGTATGACCATTTTAAGAAATAGCCCAAAATTTTAAAGGGAGCGTGTGGGCAATACCACTGCTCTCTTTTTTATTATAGCAGAAATGATACTTGGGAATGCTGACTACCTCCTTAAATTAGGATAATGGTTTTATATGGGGTCGCGTTTTGCTACTCCTTTTTTCGTGGTCAATTTGAATGATAGCGGATTTTCTAAATCAATTAGATTGATTTAAATTAAATCGGTATGGCTCAAAACAGGTCAATCAAATTGACCTTAAACTACTATTACTCAAAAAAGAGTAATTGCATCGCCATAATTTTTAAATCCCTGTAGATTTCGCTTGGTAATAATGCTTTAATAGTAATATAGTTTATTTTATATGTAAAGAATTAGGATAGGAAAATGAAAAAGTTAAAAGTCAGCAGTATTTTGTTTACCATTATTTTTGTGATCGGTGCATTGTTTATTTGGCTAAGAAAAGTAGATGGTAGAGGCGCCGTGAACACAATGGATAATCGGATAATTTCCCTAACCGTTTGGGTAGTCTTATTTGTAATTATTCTTTTGCTTCACATGATCTGGCTTTATTTTGTAAATAAAAATAAATAATCCATCTTTTCTTATAAACCTACAAAAAAGTTCAACTAGCTATGAAAGTTCCCACTTCATTTAGCTAGTTGAACCTTTTACATTCCTGCCTTAATAATTTTCTTTTCGGCCATTGCCTTGCGCAAGGCCAAGAGGGCAGTATAAGTTGAAAGAATATAGACTTTTGTGGTCGGCAAGCTTTTAATTTCTGCAATCACACCGTTGTAATCGCTTTTAGTTATCATCTTGTCTTTGGCAAACCCTGCAACTTCTAAACGGAAGTGCATGTCGCGACTGCGCTCACCACCAACAATAATTTTTTTAATCTGCTTGCGGTTCAGGCTTTCAAAATCGCCATCCCAGATCCAAGAAGTGTCAATTCCGTCCGCGTGGTTGGCATTCAGCAAGGCAACCAGCGAATAATCGTCTTCTTCGGTGTTCAGCATATGGAGCACCTCATCAAGTCCCACAGGATTTTTAACTAGGATTAGGTCAATCTGCTTACCGGCATAATTAATTAGTTCCTGCCTGCCAAAAACACGCTTGTTTTTCGCAAATGCCTGTGCAACTTCCTCATCGCTTAAGCCAAATTCCCGCGCCACAGCATAGGCTGCTAATGCATTGTAGATATTGTAGGCTCCGCCAATATTAATGGCATATTCTTTTTCACCCATCCGAAACTTTAGACTGCTAGGCGACTGCGAAATAATCTGGTTAACCGTATATGTTAGTTTAGGCCGCTGATAACCGCAGTTGGGACAAAAGAAGTTGCCCAAGTTGGCATAAATGCGTTGATGGAAATACAGGATGTGATCACATTTTGGACACAGGACACCATCGGTATTTACCGGTGCCTTTAAATCCTCTGTCTGCGACCGGTCTTCAAGGTTAAAGCCGTAATAGACTTTTTTATTAGGCAGTGCGACTGAAGAAAAAATGCTGGCGTCACCATTAGCAATAATGATTGCCTGAGGGGCCAATTTAATTCCGCTGACGATTTTTTCGTAAGTTGTGTAAATTTCCCCGTAACGGTCCATTTGGTCACGAAAAATATTAGTTAAAACAAAGGCTGTCGGATGAACCAACTCCGTGACCATTTTGACGTTGGCCTCATCAACTTCCAAAACGGCAATTTTGCGGCTAGCCTTTTTATTTTTGTGTGCCAAAAATGCCGTGACAATTCCCTGTTCCATGTTTGAACCCGATGGATTAGTTAAGATATCGCCGTATTTTTGGCGCAGTGCCTCGACGATCAGGGCTGTGGTCATCGTTTTACCATTTGTGCCTGTTACAATAATTGTTTCGTAGTTTTTTGCAAGTGCACTAAGCACATTGGGGTCAATTTTCATTGCGATTTTTCCGGGAAAACTGGTGCCGCCCTTCATGACGTTATGAAGAAACCAGTACGCAGATTTTCCTGTTGTTTTAGCAATTTTCGCTTTAAGATTCATGTCATCATTCCTCATCTAAAAACCAAATTTAACTATAGCATATAGAAAAAAGTAAAACGAGTTTTTACGATTTAATCACTGCACATAATTTCATTTTCATCTATACTAGATAACTGGATGAATTTTTTAGGGGAGAAGAACAATGGCACAGCTATTTTTTCGCTACGGTGCAATGAGCAGCGGCAAGACAATTGAAATTTTAAAGGTGGCGCATAATTACGAAGCCCAAGGCCGCAAAATTGCGTTGATGACGAGTAACGTCGATGATCGAAGCGGGTTAGGCGTTATTTCCTCAAGAATCGGGATGAAGCGTAAGGCGATCCCTGTAACTGATGAAATGAATTTGCTAGAATATATTAGCAGGATTAATAAAAAAGATAAAGATGACGGAAATGGGAAACTTGCTTGTGTTTTAATTGACGAAGCACAGTTTCTGAAACGGCACCATGTTTTGGAGTGCGCCAAGATTGTTGATGAATTAAATATTCCCGTCATGACTTTTGGCCTAAAAAATGACTTTCAAAATCATTTGTTTGAAGGCAGCGAAAATCTTTTGATTTTTGCTGATAAGATAGAAGAAATGAAGACGATTTGTCACTTCTGCGGGCATAAGGCAACAATGAATTTGCGGATCAATAATAATCAGCCGGTTTACGAAGGTGAACAGGTTCAGATTGGCGGCGACGAGAGCTACTATCCTGTTTGTCGCTATCACTATTATCACCCCGAGATGAAATAAGAAAGGAACTTGTTAAATGGATAAGGTAATGGCCCAATTGGAGAGTTTAGAGGCGCATTATGAAGAACTTCAGGAGATGATGGCCGATCCCGAAGTAATTAACGATACCAAACGCTACATGGAAATTTCCAAAGAAGAGGCCGATTTGCGCGAAGTTGTGCAAAAATATCGAAAATATAAGGCTGACAAAAAGGAGATTGCAGATAATAAGGAAATCATTTCAAGCGAAAGCGATGCCGATTTGGTGGCAATGGCCAAGGAAGAAAATAACGATTTAGACGAAGAAATCACCCAGCTGGAGGACCAGATTAAAATTTTGATGCTGCCGAAAGACCCCAATGATGATAAGGATATCATCATGGAAATTCGGGGGGCAGCTGGCGGTGATGAAGCGTCACTTTTTGCCGGTGACCTGCTGCGGATGTATGAAAAATATGCAGAGCGGCAAAGTTGGCAGGTCTCGGTCGTTGATAGTGAACCAACGGAGGTCGGCGGCTATAAGCGGATTGCAATTATGATTACTGGCGAAAAAGTTTACTCTAAGCTCAAGTACGAAAATGGCGCCCACCGGGTGCAGCGGGTACCCGTCACCGAATCGCAAGGTCGTGTCCATACCTCAACGGCAACGGTTGCGGTCATGCCGGAATACGAGCAGGTTGACCTTGACCTTGACCCGAAAGATATCCGGGTCGATGTTTATCGTTCCAGCGGTGCTGGCGGCCAGCATATTAACAAGACCTCCAGTGCCGTTCGGATGACGCACTTGCCGACAGGAATAGTTGTGGCCATGCAGGATCAGCGTAGCCAGCAGCAGAACCGGGAAAAGGCGATGCAGATTTTGAAATCGCGTGTTTATGATTACTATGAGAGTGAACACCGTGACAAATACGATGAGAAGAGAAAAAATGCCGTGGGTACGGGCGACCGGTCTGAGCGGATACGGACTTATAACTATCCCCAAAATCGGGTGACCGATCACCGGATTGGATTAACTTTAAATAAACTTGACCGGGTGATGAACGGCGAACTTGATGAAATTATTGACGCACTAATTCTGTATAACCAAACTAAGCAGCTGGAGGAGTTGGCAGAGAATGCCTAAGACTTTAAGAGAAATCCGTTTGCTGGCAGGAGAAGAGGCAGTAGACGTCCGCTCGGAAGATATTGATTACCTGCTGTTTGAGCGGCTTAATTTGACGCCGAGTGAGTTTGCGCTAAAGCAGGACATGGTTTTAACAACTGAACAAGAACAACAGGCGCAAAAGGATGTTAAAAGACTGGCTAAGGGGCAGTCGCCGCAATATATTTTGGGTTATGCCTGGTTTTGGGGCTACAAAATTATGGTGCAGCCTGGTGTTTTGATTCCCCGGTTTGAGACCGAAGAACTGGTTGCTTGGGCATTAGAAACACTTAAATCAGGTGAAAAAGTATTAGACTTAGGAACAGGATCCGGGTGCATTACCGTCGCCTTAGGTAAGGAAGCAGAGAAAAAAGGAATTGAAAAGTTAGACCTGTATGCTTCCGATGTTACCGATGCGGCGCTTAGAACTGCCGAAGAAAATTTTCTTACCTATGACTTAGATGTAACTATCCGGAAAGCGAATGTGCTAATTGGCCTAGAAAAGTTTGACAAGATCATTTCTAATCCGCCTTACATTAAAACCAGTGAAAAGGCTGACATGGACCAGAATGTTTTAGCAAATGAGCCTAAGGAGGCCTTGTTTGCGGGCGCGGACGGGCTTGATTTTTACCGTAAATTTGCAAAGCAGATGCCTGAACACTTAAACAGCCACGGGGAGTTCTTCTTGGAATATGGTTATCACGAAAAAGAGCAGCTTCAGGCATTATTTGCGGACGCGCTGCCCGATTTTACGCTTGAATTTAGAAATGACATGGCTGGTAAGCCACGCATGGTACATGGAAAGTGGCAAAAATAATGGAAACGAAAATTTTTTCTAAAGAACAAATAGATGAAGCGGTCAAGTTGCTGGCGCAGGGAGAGCTTGTCGCTTTTCCCACAGAAACCGTTTATGGCTTAGGTGCGATTGCGACCAATGAGAAGTCCGTCAAGCGCGTTTATGCTGCTAAAGGGCGTCCCAGCGATAATCCTTTGATTGTCACCGTTGCAGATGAAAAAATGATGGCAAGTTACGCTAAAGAAATTCCTGAACGCGCGCAAAAATTAATTAAACATTTTTGGCCGGGTCCGCTGACCTTGCTGTTGTTTGTTAAACCAGGTTCCTTGCCCAAAGCCGTCACCGGCGGTCTGGATACGGTAGCCTTCCGCTGCCCTGATGACCGCTTAACCCATGATTTGATTGCCAAGCTGGGTTCTCCAATCGTTGGACCGTCGGCTAATACTTCGACCAAACCTAGCCCCACGACTGCGGTGCACGTTTATCATGACCTAAAGGGCAAGATTGCCGGAATTATTGATGGCGGTCCAACAAGGGTTGGCTTGGAGTCGACAATTGTTGATTTGTCGGTTGCCTCCCCAGTAGTTTTACGTCCCGGTGAAATTACCCCGGAAGAGATTAGCGCAGTTTTAGGTGAAAAAGTGCTAATCAACACTGGCAAGGTGTCAGATAAGGAAGTGCCGAAGGCTCCTGGGATGAAGTACCGGCATTATGCTCCGAGTGCTCCAGTTATCGTTGTGGACCGTGTGGAAGATTTTGCTAAGGTTCCCTTTACTAATGCTACCGGTGTTATGGCGTTAGCGGCTGAATTAGCAAAAATCCCTTTGCCAGAGGAAAATAAATTTAATCTGGGGAATAATTTAGAGGATGCGGATCACAACTTATTCGGTGGTTTGCGCTATTTTGATGATAAAAGTAGTATTACGCAAATTTATGTTCAGGGCTTTGCTCAAGGTGAAAAAAGCCTTGCTTACATGAATCGTCTGAATAAGGCTGCTGCCGGTCACCATTTTAAATATTAAAAAAATAAGGCATGGGGCTTTAAACCCTGTGCCTTTTTGATTAAAATATTTATTAAGTATGTTTTTATTTAGGAGGAAGATATGGGAAAATTTACAGTATTGGATCATCCCTTGATTCAGCACAAGCTGACAATTATTAGACGTAAGGAAACAGGCTCAAACGAGTTTCGGCAGATTGTTGGCGAAATCGGCGGTCTGATGACCTACGAAATAACCAGGGACTTGCCGCTTAAGGATGTGGAAATTGAGACGCCCATTGGCAAGACCACCCAAAAAGAAATTGCCGGTAAAAAGCTGACCATTGTTCCGATTCTGCGGGCTGGTATGGGAATGCTTAACGGGGTCATGGAAATGGTGCCAACTGCTAAAGTCGGTGTTATCGGGATGTACCGTGACGAAAAAACACTTGAGCCGCATGAATATTTCTGCAAGATGCCAAAAGATGTTGCAGAACGGCAATGTTTAGTCGTTGACCCAATGCTGGCTACTGGTGGTTCGGCCAATATGGCAATTTCTGCTTTGAAAAAGCGCGGTGTCAAGGATATTAAATTGGCAG